>JBLIEO010000047.1:0-15553 GCA_047633095.1 Maribacter sp. | reverse complement strand
GTGTGGCATACAGGTGGGACGCAGCGGTAAGCGGCATGGTCGGTTTTAACATATCTAATAATTTTCTTATTGGTATTGCTTACGACCGTGAAATAACCGAATTGGGTAGTGCCGTATTCAACGATGGCACTTTTGAGGTTATTTTTAGATATGATTTCATATCTATCAAGGATAATATTAGGTCACCAAGGTTCTTTTAACGCCTAGCCGTTAAATTATATACTACCATCTATTTATTTTATGCCCTTCATTACCCTAACTTACGTAAAGATGTTATTTTTACGTAATGAAGGAAGAAGAGGTAATTTTAGTTAATGAAAATAATGAGCAAATAGGTACCATGCCTAAAATGGAAGCTCATGAAAAAGCCTTATTGCATAGGGCGTTCTCTGTTTTTGTCTTAAATAAAAAAGGAGAAACAATGCTCCAACAACGTGCAGGGCATAAATATCATTCTCCTTTATTATGGACCAATACATGCTGTAGTCACCAGCGTGTAGAGGAAACTAATGTAGAAGCGGGCAAAAGAAGATTACAAGAGGAAATGGGATTCTCGGTGAATCTTAAAGAACTTTTTTCCTTTATCTACAAGGCGCCGTTCGACAACGGATTAACCGAACATGAATTAGACCATGTTATGGTCGGTTACTATGAAGATGCCCCGGTAATAAATGCTGACGAAGTTGCGAGTTGGAAATGGATGACACCTAAGGCCATAAAGGAAGATATTAGTATTAACCCCCAGATCTACACGGCTTGGTTTAAAATAATATTTGAAAAATTCTACCAGCATCTGTTGGATAATATTGAAAGAAAATGAAAGTAAAAGTTAGTAGAAAGGCACATTTTAATGCTGCTCATAGGTTGTATAGAAAAGATTGGAGCGATACGAGAAATACAGAAATATTCGGAAAATGTAGCAACCCAAATTTTCATGGACATAATTACGAGCTGATAGTAAGTGTAAACGGAAAGATAGATTCTGAAACAGGCTTTGTCATAGATGTAAAGGTGTTAAAGGACTTGATTAAAGCTGAGATTGAAGACGCCTTTGATCATAAAAATTTAAACAAAGAGGTGCCGGAATTTATGGAGTTGAATCCAACAGCTGAGAATATAGCGGTAGTCACATGGCAAAAGCTTAGACCACATATAGATGCCGAACACGACTTGGAAGTGGTGCTATATGAGACCCCTAGAAACTTTGTGACATTTAGCGGATAATGGGTTTAAAAGTAGGTGATAAAATACCATTTTTTACATTGCCCGATAGTAAAGGCAATCCTTTTTCGGTAAAGGATATTATAGGAAAGCAAGCCTTTGTTGTTTATTTCTATCCTAAAAACAACACGCCTGGTTGTACCAAGGAAGCCTGTCAATTTAGGGATAGCTATAAGGATTTTAAAAAATTAGGGGCAGAGGTGATTGGTATTAGTGCGGATTCCCCTAAAAGTCACTCCCGATTTGGTGAAAAGTATGACCTGCCGTTTATATTGCTGTCCGATAGTAACAATGCGGTGCGGAAACAGTTTAGAATAAAGAATAGTCTCTTATTGCTTCCAGGTAGGGAAACTTATGTAGTAGACGAAACGGGAATTATAATCATGGTATTTAATAGTATAAATGCTTCCGAACACATGAAAAGAGCATTAAAAGCGTTAGCTATAGCTAATAAGTAACCTTAAATAAATATGTTTATGAACATACATCCTTTAAAATTTCAACCTATTCTAAAAGAAAGGCTTTGGGGTGGTACAAAATTGAAAGAAGTTTTAAACAAGGCTATTACTAGCGATATAACAGGTGAAAGTTGGGAGCTTTCAACAGTTTCTGGAGACGTTTCTGTTGTATCCAACGGAGAGTTAGCTAACACTTCTTTGAGTACTTTAATCGATAAATTTCCTGAAGCACTTTTAGGAAAAAGTGTCGTGGAGCGATTTGGTAAGGAATTTCCAATCTTAATTAAATTTATTGATGCTAAACAGGATCTGTCTATTCAACTACATCCTAATGATGAATTGGCAAAAAAGCGTCACAATTCTTTTGGAAAGACCGAAATGTGGTATGTTATGGATGCGGATGCGGGATCGGAACTCATTGTTGGTTTCAACAAGGATGTAACCAAAACCGAGTATGCTAAGAGTTTGGCAGAAGATGCCTTATTGGGGCTTTTGAACTATGAATCAGTAAAAGAAGGGGATACTTTTTTTATCAATACCGGTAAAATACATGCGATAGGCGCAGGGGTGCTACTTGCAGAGATACAGCAAACCTCTGATGTTACCTACCGCGTATTTGATTTTAATAGAAAGGATAAGGAGGAAAATCTTAGAGAACTCCATACGGAAATGGCTTTGGATGCAATAGATTACGAAAAGAAGGATGATTTTAAGGTGACTTATGACACTGTGTTAGACCAAGCTAACGGTATGGTAGATTGTCCTTATTTTAGGACAAATTTCTTGAACCTCACAAAGGATTTTGAGCAGGATTCGGCTGCTAGAGATTCCTTTACGATTTATATGTGTGTTGCAGGTACTGCCAGTATTAGGACAGATGATGGAGAGGTTGTTATTAAGAAAGGGGAAACTGTTTTAATACCCGCAATGGCAAATCGTATTCGAATTAAAACAGATGGTACAAAATTATTGGAAGTTACTATTTGATAGTAATGTTATTTTTAAAATGTTAAAGTTGTACTTTTGTAAAAAAATATAGTAAAATGGCAAGTGTTCGAGATTTAAAAAAAGATATCAATTATGTGTTAGGCGATATCATTGAGGCGGTTTACATAGTTGAGGCTGCGAATGGTAAGCAAGATTCCAAAGAGGGTGTAAAAGTTATTGATGGTGCGATAGCCATTTTTGATGCTTTAATAGCAAAAGTGAACCAAAAAGATGTTGAAAATAGAAAAGCACACTTAACTGCTGTGCGATCCGAATTAGAAACGAAAGCAAAAGGTTTGGTAGATGATTTGAATAAACTAAGTTAAACCCAACAATTAGGTTATCCTAAAAAGCATCCATAATCCGGATGCTTTTTTTATGATTTGTTTTTAGCTAGTAATTCGGTAAGTTCTTTTCCGTATTTAGAATTTGAAACTTCCTTAGGCAGCACAGAAGCTATAGAGTCTAAGTATATTATATTCGCTTCAGGAATTTTCTTAACGGCAATATATGGAGCTATGTAAGAGTCTTTATTATTTATTGCGAAATTTATAGCGTAGACATAATTTCGTTGTATTTTCCGAGTGTAGAGCAATTCTATGGAATCCAGTTTTTGCTGACTATATTCTGCGTTTTGGTTAGCGGACAATTGTATCAACTCTAGACTTCTTAAATTATTTCTGGACATTACTTTTTGATATTCCTCTAGTTTTTCATGACTTTTAGACCCCGTAATTTTAGCTTTGGTATCAAAGGTATTCCAATTAGTTTTTATAGTAATAAGACCAGGTTCCGCAAAAAATGAAAGCCTGTCGTTTACATCGTTATTATCCTTTTTATTCAGGTAGAGATAGAAAATCTCAGGACTTTCCAATTCAGTTTGAAAGGTAAAATTTCCGTTTCCTTCAATTTCTAGTGAGTCTACCGTTACAAGCGTAGTATCCTTTAAATGTTGCAAATAAAGTGTGCCTTTTTTGAGTCCCTTTATATTGCCGCTTACGGTCATCGTGTTTTCGGTTTCCCCAGCGCAGGACAGGACCAAGCATAAGATACTAAGGGAGTATAGGAATTGCTTCATGAGATTTTATTAGGTCGCAAATATCCATAAAATAATTGTAAATAGGCTTGCTCTAAAACGATTAGTTTTGAATTACATAATGGATGCTACTTCCATTAAATAGGCACAAAATAAGGCGCCACCGGTACCTACTACATATCCAAGAACGGCTAGCAGTACCCCAACCGAGGTTAAGGAAGGGTGAAATTCTGCAGCAACCACAGGTGCGGAAGCCGCACCGCCAACGTTTGCCTGACTACCAACAGCCAAGAAAAAGTAAGGTGCCTTTATCAGTTTTGCGACCAAAATCATAAGTCCCGCGTGTATCGTAATCCAAATAAAACCAACTGCTATCAGACCAGGGTTTTCCAAAACCTTTCCTAAATCCATTTTCATGCCTATGGTAGCTACTAGGATGTAAATGAACACACTTCCTATCTTGCTGGCACCTGCACCTTCGTAGTTTTTTGCTTTTGTAAATGATAGTGATATACCAATGATTGTAGCTAAGACAACCATCCAAAAGAAACTAGACCCCAAAAAGGAGAAAAAACTCTTTTTGTCACTTACCGAATCAAAATTCTGGGTCAAATAATTGCTAATATTGTTTCCAAAAAAGTGAGCTACGCCTACTGCGCCAAAAGCTAGGCAAAGCATAAGCATATAGTCGTGCAAGGTGGGGACTCTTGTTATTTTATTCGTGAATTCGGTTACTTTTAGTTTTAGGGCCTCAATGCTAGATGTATCGGCTTTCAGCCATTTATCTATTCGGTCTGTTTTTCCTACACCAAGCAAAATAATTGCCATCCAGATATTGGCTACCACAATATCTATTAACACCATTCCTCCATATTTTTCGGGGTTATATTGAAATATCTCTAACATAGCGGCTTGGTTCGCACCACCACCTATCCAGCTTCCGGCAATGGTAGAAAGACCGCGCCATATGGCATCAAAATCATTACCTCCAACGGTTTCTGGAGAGAAAATAGAAACCAGTAGAATAGCGATGGGCCCACCAATAATAATCCCCGTAGTGCCTGTAAGGAACATAATCAAAGCTTTGGAGCCTAAGTTGGCAATTGCCTTCAAATCAATACTCAAGGTCATTAACACAAGGGCGGCGGGTAACAAATACCGACTTGCCATAAAATAGAGGTTGGAAGTTTTGTCTGAAATTAGACCACTACTTGCTAAAATAGCAGGTAGTAAATAGCACATAAGAACGGCAGGAATTATAGAATAGAATTTTTTCCAAAAACCTACCTTAATGTTAGCGGTGTAAAAAATAAACCCTAGAGCTATTGCCAAAAGGCCAAATACAACGGTGTCGTTGGTAATAAAGGGTGTTAAGATGGTGTTTTCCATAGTCAAAAAGCGAAGTTTCTCAAATATAATCAAATAACCAGATGTCTCTGGATAAAGTCGGCCACGCCATGATTTGTATTTGCTAATGTAATATGATCGGCAACTGTTTTTAATTCGGTTCTAGCATTTGCGACGGCCACACCACAACCAGCTGCTTTAATCATTTCAATATCGTTGTAGTTATCCCCAAATGCTATAATGTCTTTTAAGGATTCCGACGGTTTTAGAATATGTGCAATGGCGGAACGTTTGGAAACGGATTTAGGTGCTACTTCTATTAAGGTGTCGTTAGAACGGTAAATATTCAACTCATTACTGAAATTACTTTTCAATAGGGGCGTAATTTCATCTGCACTTTCCTTACTGCACATTAGCATGACTTTATGTGCACCTTCATGCTTTAGCTTAGTCAGCGTAGATTTTGTCTGTTGAAAAGTGGGTTGCGTTTTAGTGTGTTTAATCTCTTTTTCTACGCGTTCCGATGTTTTGGGAACAAACCAGTTATCATGTGCATACACTCCTAAATCTATACCTAAAGGCGAGGTCATAACATGTACTTGCGATAAAATTGTGGAAGGAATGGTTACCGATAAAAGTGTTTTGTCACCTTGCAGAACAAGGGCTCCATTATAGCATATAATAGGTTGCTGTTCAATGCCTAATCGTTTTTGAAGGTAGTACATACCGCTTGGCATTCTGGCGGATACCAAAATTACCTGAACCGTATTTCTTATTCGTTTTATTTCTTTTATAGTAAATTCGGAGACATCGTCCTTTGCAGAAAGTAAGGTGCCATCTAAATCGGAACAAAGTATTTTGTAGTTCATCTTAGATATTTAACCAGTAAGATAGTTTTAGGTTAATAGAACGAAATCTCGGTGCAAATACGTCAACGGAGTAATTGTCATTGTAGACAAGGAAAAGGTCCGATAGCGGAGCAAAGCGCCACTGCAGTCTGGAATTGAAACCTAAGTTATCCCTTTGATTACTGTATTGTATCAAGGTAGACCAGAAAATAGACTTGCTAAACGTAATGTCTATTTTTGGACTTATCAACCAAATATTGGCACTGGAAAACGGAGCTGGCAAGTCTATTTGGTCATAGTTGAATAGCAAGGAGATAAAGGCTTTAGGTTGAAATCGCATGGTCATGCTTCCTTCTACCGAGAATCGATTTCCATTAAAAAACCTTCCTACCGT
This sequence comes from Maribacter sp., assembly GCA_047633095.1. GTDB lineage: Bacteria > Bacteroidota > Bacteroidia > Flavobacteriales > Flavobacteriaceae > Maribacter. Next base: position 9,262 of record JBLIEO010000047.1, on the reverse strand, counting down.
TGACTGCACATCGTAAGAAAATAGTTTTCGTTGATCGGACTGATATCCAAATTCCACGTTATTGTAATGGTACCCTTGATTTTCAGGTAATGGTATAGCGTCATCCGTTCCGGTAGGGTCAAAATCGTCGAAGAGAAACGTATAGCTATTGGTAAACTCAAACCTCGCTTGTGATTGATTGTTGAACTGAAGTTCGTACCTGCCCTGAAGATCATAATCCGTATTTTGGAAATCCAAGCTGGGACTCCATCGTATATTTGGAAAAAATTGAAAAGAATGATTTTGAACAATTCCTTTTTTAGGCCAAAATACACGTTCTATACTAAAAATGGTTTTAAAGAGATCAGTTCTACGGACAAAACCTAGGTCCGAACGAAAATCTTCATCTATAAATACCGCTTTTGCAAATACATTAAAGCTTCTAGTATTGTACCGCATGGTTGCGCCGGTAGCCAAATTACCGTCATTATCACCTGGCTGAAATGATTTGTGCGTGAAAAATTTTCCATTCCAAGTATTATCTTTAGAGGCTAGACTATAGTCAATGCCTAGTACTCTATTGTACTCATCTTCCGATTTTAGAAAGTCGTAATCTTTAAAGGATTCTCTGTTTATGAAGAATACACCAACGTTCGAACGAGAAAACACACGTTGCTGCAGCGCTATCATGGTGTTGTTATTGGATGGGATTTCATTTTCCAAGTCCTCAGCCGTCTGTATATTTAAGAAACCTACCCTTAGGTCTTTGGTTAGTTTGCCGCTAAGACGAGCACCTCCAATAAGATTATTTTCTATGCTGTTCCCTAATGTGTCTTGACCGATACCTATACGTCTGGAGAAAAATGGGTTTACATCGAACCCGTCTCCAAAACTTGCAAAAAGATCATTATTATCTATGAAAAATTGACGCCGTTCTGGCAGCGCAATTTCAAAGCGCGTAAGATTGGTTATGAAATTATCGACCTCTACGGTAGAGAAATCTGGGTTTAAGGTGAGGTCAAGGTTTAAGCTATTTCCTATCGATATCTTGGCATCTGCACCAACCTTGAAATTATTGAGATTGCCGCTACTTTCAAAGTCGTTTGCCATAAAACTATTTACATAGGGGATAAGCGCTAATGGCGTTCGGGACTTTCCCAAAGGTTTTTCAAACACCATATCTCCCATAAAAGCAAGATTATATATGAGTTGATTCTGGGGTATTCTTGTCCAGGTACTTCGTTCGTTGGATTGAGTTTCAATACGATAGCTGTTAAAGCGCCATTTGGTAACACCCTCTTCAAATTTGAAGGAGGTTAGGGGAATAATCATTTCGGCGGTAAAGTAGTCATCATAGATTTTTGCATCTCCTTTCCACTTCATGTCCCAAGCCAGATTAAAATCACTCTGGCCTGTACCACCGTTTGCAATGAGTGCTTCACGCCTAACTCCATAAGGGTTTATTCCAAATAAAAAAGCATTGGTACCATCACTAAAAGTGTCAAAAACTAAGGAAAAACTATCACTTCCACTACCTCTAAAGTCACGCCTTAACGATGGGGTTGCATAATTTTTTCCACTAGAATATGCCTTGATACCTACATATAAATTCTTGTCGTCATAAAGTATTTTGATTTGTGATTGCTTCCTTGCTTGTATCGAATCTAAAGGAAAATATTCCCAGAATTCATCAGCGCCATTACCTGCCATTTCCCAAATAGGCTCGTCCAATATACCATCAGCAATAATATTTTCTGTAATAAACTTCACGGTAAATGATTTTTGCTTTTCCTGACCAAAAATGACCAAGAAAGTGAAAAGAAATATAACGGAGAAAAAAGCTTTGGTCATAATCTAATAGTTGAGTTTAAAATAGAAAACGATACGGTGAAATCCTGATATGAATTCTAATACTAAATATTTAGCCAGTAAGAAAGTTTTAGATTGATAGAGCGAAATCTGGGAGCAAATTGGTCTACGGAGTAATTATCATTATACACAAGGAAAAGGTCAGATAATGGAGCAAAGCGCCATTGCAGCCTAGAATTAAACCCTAAGTTATCCCTTTGGTTACTGTACTGGACTAAGGTAGACCAGAAGATTGATTTACTAAATGTAATATCTATTTTAGGGCTTATGAGCCAAATATTTGCACTTGGGTAGGGATTGGGCAATGTTATTTTATCATAATTCAGTAGTACTGATAAAAATGCTTTCGGCTGAAAACGCACGTTCATCATAGTTTCTAATGAAAATCTTTTCCCGTTAAAAAATCTACCCACATTAGACTCGACACTATAGGAGAAAATTTTACGCATGTCAGATTGATAGTTGGCTGTTACATTGTTGTAATGATACCCTTTATCTCCAGGTATTTCAATGCCTCCATCTGTATTTGTGGGGTCAAAATCATCAAATAGGAAGGTGTATTTGTTAGAAATTCCAATTTCGGCTTGCGATTGATTATTGAAATTTACAGACCATCTACTTCTAAAATCGTAATCGGTATTTTGAAAGTTGTTTGTAGGACTCCATATAAATATAGGTAATACTTGAAACGCATGATTTTGAATAGGTCCGCTCTTGGGCCAAAATACACGTTCTGCACTTAAAATTTCCTTAAATATATCTGCTCTTCGAACAAAACCTAAATCAGAGGAAAAATCTTCGTTAACATAAACCGATTTGTTGTAAAAGTTCCAATTTCTAGAATTGAAACGCATAATCATTCCGCTTGCTATGTTACCCTTATCATCATTTGGACTAAATGATTTGTGTACAAAAAATTTACCATTCCATCGGTTTTGTTTTGAAGCTAAATTATAGTCAAGACCTAAAACTCTATTATATTCATCTTCACGACTAACAAAGTCATAATTTTTAAAGGACTGTTTGTTGATGAAAAACATTCCAATATTAGATCTTGAAAACACCCTTTGTTGCAGTGCAATCATGGTATTATTATTTGAGGCAATTTCATTGAGCCGATCTTCTGCTGTTTGAATGTTTAGTAAACCAACACGCAAATCTTTTGTGAGTTTTCCACTTAGTCTTATGCCACCAATAATTTTATTTTCAATAGTGTTATCTGCAGTATCCTTAGCAATTCCAATACGTCTAGAGAAAAAGGGGTTAGCATCTCGTTGATCACCAAAGCTTGCAAAAAGGTCATTATTATCAATGAAAAACTGTCTTTTTTCGGGTAAGCCAATTTCGAAGCGAGTGAGGTTAGTTACTTGGTCATCTGCCTCTACTTGAGAAAAGTCTGGATTTACGGTAATATCTAGATTTAAACTATTTCCTATAGCTACCTTTGCGTCCCCACCAAAATTAAAATTGCTTAAACTTTCGTCACTTTCAAAATCTTTTTGCGCAAGTGTGTTGATATAGGGTATAATTGCTAGTGGAGTTCTTGATTTACCCAATGGCTTTTCAAAAATCATTTCTCCCATAAAAGCCAAATTATAAATTAATTGGTTTTGTGGAATTCTGGTCCATGTGCTGCGTTCATTAGACTGAGTGTCTACTCGGTAACTGTTAAATCTCCATTTGGTGGTGCCTTCCTCGAATTTTAAGGAAGTAAACGGGATGATCATTTCTGCTGTAAAGTAGCCATCATGCATTTTGGCATCCCCTTTCCATTTTACATCCCAAGAAAGATTGAAACCGCTTCTATTTGCGCCACCATTTGCTAGTAGAGCCTCTCTTTGAACTCCGTAAGGATTTATGCCAAATAGAAACGCGTTTGTGCCATCATTAAAGGTGTCAAAAACTAAGGAGAAGCTATCATTACCGCTACCCCTGAAATCCCGTCTTAAAGATTGTAAAGAATAATTCTTACCAACAGAACTTGCTTTAATAGCTATGTAAAGGTTTTTATCATCATAGAGCATTTTAATTTCTGATTGCTCCTTCGCTTGTATGGAATCTAACGGAAAATATTCCCAGAATTCATTTACACTTTCGGCCATGTCCCAAATAGGCTCATCTAAATCCCCATCAGCTATAATAGGTTCTGAAATAAACTTTACGGTAAATGATTTTTGCTTTTCTTGGCCAAAAACGACCAAGAAAGTGAAAAGAAATATAAAGGAGAAAAAAGCTTTGTTCATGATCTAATAGTTGATTTTAAAATAGAAAAAAATACGGTAAAACCCTAATATAAATTCTAACACTAGATATTTAGCCAGTAAGAAAATTTTAGGTTGATAGAGCGAAATCTAGGAGTAAGTAGGTCTACTGAGTAATTATCATTATATACAATAAAAAGGTCGGATAACGGCGCAAAGCGCCATTGCAGCCTTGAATTGACACCCAAATTATCACGTTGATTACTGTACTGAACTAGTGTAGACCAGAAAACTGACTTACTGAAGGTAATCCCCACGCGTGGACTTATTAAGAAAATATCTGCGCTAGAATAAGGTTTGGGGAGTTTAATCCTATCGTATTGTGCATTGAATCCGATACGTACTTTAGGCTGTAATCTAATATCAAAACCGGTCTCCAACGAATATCTATTGCCGTTAAAAAACCCGCCAAAGCCAGGTTCTATGCTGTATGAAAACACCTCCCGCCTATCGGATTGAAAAGACATCTCAAAGCTGCTAAAGTTATATCCTAGATTTCCGGGTAAAGCTATTGCGCCTTCCTTGCCCGTTGGTTCAAAGTCTTCTGTTAGAAAAACATACCTCCTAGAAAATTGTGCGCTAAGCTGCTCAAGGCTCTTGAATTCCGCAGTAGTTTCTAGCGAGATAGCATGGTCCCCTAATTGGTAGTCTAAGCCCGGCCTCCAGACAAATTGATTAAAAACCTGCGCCTCATAATTATTTATTTTACCTTTTTTTGGCCATAGGCGTGCCTCAAAAATATTTACTAGTTTAAAAATGTCTTTTCTTCGGATAAAACCAAGATCTGAATTAAATTCTTCATCGACTTTAACAGCATCTACAAATGCAGAAAAGTTCCGGGTGTTCTTGCCTAGGTTAAAACCTAAGGAGTAGTTGCCCTCATTATCTTCTGGTTGAAAGGACTTGTGGGCGTAGAATTTTCCTGTCCAGCTGTTGTCTTCTGAGGCCAAATTATAATCAATACCCATAACACGGTTAAACTCCTCATCTTCAGGTAAGAAATCAGATGCTCCAACCGCTTGTCTATTAATGAAGAAAACGCCTAAATTAGAACGAGAGAACATTTTTTGTTGAAGCGAAAACATCATGTTGTTATTGGAAGGTATTCCATTCTCTCTGTCCTCTTCTGTTTGTAGGTTCAGGAAGCCCAAACGCAGGTCATTGTTAATTTTACCACTAAGCCTAAGTCCACCAATAATACGATTCTCTATCGTGTTGCCTGCGGTATCTGTAGCTATACCTATCCGTCTAGAAAAAAACGGATTTGCATCACGGCCACCTCCAAAGCCCCCAAAAAGGTCGTTATTGTCAATAAAGAATTGACGCCGTTCTGGCAATGCAATTTCGAAACGGGTAAGATTGGTTATAAAATTATCGACCTCTACGGTAGAAAAATCTGGATTTAAGGTAAGATCAAGATTTAAACTGTTACCTACGGATATTTTAGCATCAGCACCCACCTTAAAATTGTTAAGGCGCTCTCCTGTTTCAAAATCATTGGTCGTTATGCCGTTTATATAAGGAATTAGGGCTAGTGGTGTTCGGGACTTGCCTAAAGGTTTTTCAAATACCATACCTCCCATAAATGCGAGATTAAAGATGAGTTGGTTTTGAGGGATACGTACCCAAGTACTTGTTTCATTGGATTGCATATCAAAACGGTAGCTGTTGAAGCGCCATTTGGTTTCCCCCTCCCTAAATTTGAACGACGTTAGCGGTATGACCATTTCTGCTGTATAATAGTCATCATAGATTTTTGATTCTCCCTTCCATTTAATATCCCATGAAGTTGTAAAACCATTAAGACCTGACCCACCATTGGTGATAAGTGCCTCACGCCTCACGCCATATGGGTTTATGCCGAAAAGAAATGCGTTAGTGCCATCATTGAAGGTGTCAAATAATAGACTAATATTATCGTTCCCTCCAGCCCTAAAATCGCGTTCCAAAGAAGGTATGACATAATCTTTTCCTATAGTATTGACGCGGATACCAATATATAGGTTTTTGTTATCATACAGCATTTTAATGTCGCTAGGAGCTTTAGCAATAACAGAATCTGTAGGAAAGTATTGTTGAAAGGTATTGGCACTTTCTGCCATTCCCCAAATTGGGTCATCGAGTGCACCATCTAAGGTAATGTCCTCCGAAATGTATTTAACGGTAAATGACTTTTCTGAATTTTGGGCGAAGGCATGTAGTGATATAAATAAAAGTGCGAGGACACTTAGAATTTTGGTCATTATACGTTGTATTAGCTAAAAATCAAATCTACGGTTTTAGATCGTTAAATAAATATTAAAACTAGTCCGCTTTCTTTGTTTTTGGGTTGCGTTTGGCCTCTTTTAAGCTTTTCATAAGCATCCATTCTATTTGTCCATTGGTGCTTCTAAATTCATCAGCTGCCCATTTCTCTATAGCCTTGAGTATATCCTCGTTTACCCGTAATGCAAATGCCTTTTTTTTACTCATTTGTTTTGATAAATACTGTCATTGCCTTTAGCATATTTAGTGAGATAATAGTGCTAATTTTCAGGCTCTTATTCGTTATTAATGGTATTGATATTCCTATCTTTTAGCACCAATGTTAACCTTTGTGCCATGTATGCTATGGTTTTTCTTTGAACTAAATAATTCGTTAGAATCAATATGAACGCTTCTCATGTTTTTAATTTATAAGCAACCGTTTAGCTGCTTCATCTGTTTTTATCCCTTACCAACACAATAGACCTAGAACTATCAACCACCTGCACCAAGTACCAACCTTGTTTGGCATGTTCATTAAGTACGTCCTCTAACCGTTGGTTATCATTTCTAAGGCTCATTTTCCACGTAACTACCTTATATTCTTTCATCTTTTTTAAAATATCGATTTATGACTATCTGTTCTTCTTCAGGAATTTGAGTGCCAAGAAGTAATTTTTTACCCGTGGTTAACTCTAGCTGAATGCCTTGGTTTCCTTTCACGTTTAGTGCTTTGCCTTTATTGAATCCAAATCGGTAGCCCCAGCCGCCATATTCTTTAATTGGTCTATATTTTCTGGTATAGCAGTTTTTCAAATCGTTCCACGATAGCTGTTTGGGGTTCCTGTGGAAAGGGAAAAACCTATAACAAATACCACGTTTATCAATAATTGTTTCTAATTTAAAAATATAAAGAATGCAAACTGCGAAGCTAATTATCACAATGAAGATGACTTGCCCTTTGGTGTCATCTGCCGCTACATTGCCCATGCTTTTTTTAAGTACATACCAGTTATAGTAGCCAAAAATAGGAAAACCTAATAATGATAGATTGATCACTTGCAGCCACCATTGCCTAAACCTTTGAGTCTCCTTAAAAACACGCATAGTTTAGTGGTTTAAAGTTCCCGTGTTTACAATAGGAGTGACATCTTTGTCAGAACAAAGTACGACCATAAGGTTACTTACCATGGCAGCTTTACGCTCTTCATCTAAGGTAACTAGCTCTTTTTTACTGAGTTCGGTTAAGGCCATTTCTACCATGCTTACCGCACCTTCAACAATTTTATGCCTAGCAGCTACAATGGCTGTAGCTTGCTGTCTTTTTAACATGGCATTCGCAATTTCCTGTGCGTAGGCCAAGTAGCCTATTCTTGCCTCTAGCACCTCTATGCCCGCCATAGAAAGCCGTTCTTGGACTTCTTGTTCCAGCGCATCGCTTACTTCGTTAACACTAGACCGTAGCGTAATGTCTTCGTCCAGCCCTTCGTCGGCAAAATTGTCATAGGGATACATACTTGCCAGTTTACGTACGGCAGCATCGGTTTGTACACGCACAAAATTCTGGTAATCGTCTACTTCAAAAGCGGCTTTGTAGGTATTCGTTACCCGCCAGACCAAGATGGTACTAATCATAATGGGATTTCCAAGCTTGTCGTTAACCTTTAACCGTTCGCTGTCAAAGTTACTTGCCCGTAAGGATATTTTCTTTTTGGTAAAGAACGGATTTACCCAGAATAATCCATTTTGTTTTATGGTGCCTATATATTTTCCGAAAAGTAGTAGCACCCTAGAGCTATTTGGATTTACTAAGACAAAACCTGGAATTAGCAGCAGTGCTGCCACAATCATAAAGGCACCTACATAAATACGAAGGAGTAGAACACCACCAAGGAGCAACGCAAGTAAAACAAAAAGAATAATGTAGCCGTTAATAGGGCTGTTTTTTTTTTCAGTTGACATAATTTATGATATTAAAATAATATCATAAATATATCATTTTATTCTTTATTAGACTATTTTCTGTCCATATTCTTAAATTTTTTACGCTTTGTCTTGTTGGGATTTTTAATAAGTCGTTTAAAAAACCCGTCTCTTTTTACTCCTTCACAATTTAGTGCTTGCAATACAGATGGACTTGGATTTGGAAATCTAGCCTTGGTTATGGCATCAAACTCTTTTTGAGCATTCAGTTTTTGAAGCCAGAGGGCGAATAGGGTTAGGGCAGCATTTGCTCCTTGGCCTAATCATGTATTCTTAAAGCCGATTTCATGGTTGTCCAGACCCACCCAAGTAAGATGTATTAGCTTTGGTGTTAAGGCAACAAACCATGCATCTTTGTTGTTTTGGGTTGTTCAGGTTTTTCCTGCAATATCATTTTTAAGGCCATAAGTAGACCTAATTCTGGATGCTGTACCTGAGTTAATGGTCGATTTCATCATTCCTATCATGAGGTCTCCATTTTCTTTTGAAAACGCAGGTTTGTCGCTCAGTTTAGATTCAAAAGTTGCTAGGACCCTACCTTCTTGGTTGGTTATCTTTTTAAGAATGAGCGGTTTTATGGTTCTCCCTTGGTTCAAATAACTGGTATAGACCATCGCTATTTCTGTCATTTTAATTTCCCCTGTTCCCAATGCCAAGGAAGGTAGGTTTGGAAGTTTTTCCTGAATCCCCATTTTTTTTGCTTGTTCTAGGACATTAGCGATCCCCGTTTTTTCCATCATTTTTACGGCAATGGTATTTACAGAATTACTTAGGCCTTCCTCCATCGTATAATTTAAGTACGCTTCTTCTTTGTCTCCAGAATTGCTGGGTGACCAGCCCTGAAAATTCTCGCAGGCCACCTCCTGGGTAGAAAAATAAGTACAGGGAGTAATGCCATTTTCTAATGCTGCGGTGTACACGATGGG
>JBLIEO010000046.1:0-15711 GCA_047633095.1 Maribacter sp. | reverse complement strand
CCTGAATGCGGGTGCAAATATAGAAAGCTTTTTCTACCTATTAAAACCTTTTCATTAATTTAATTTAATTAAATCAATAGTACTCAGTCAAAGAAGCAAGACCGTACCTATTCTTGTATGCAATTTAGTATTCCATGTAAAACTAAATTCTACCTAATTGAAAATTAGAATTTATACTAAAAGACTTTAATGTTTTCGATTATTGCCTAAAACCAAATAAATTTAAAGATTCCAGGTATTAACTCAGCGTAAATTATTAATCGTTATGGATATTATGAAAGGATTCAAAAAATAATTACTAGATAACAATTCAATTAAAAAATCAAATAAACAGCCCTAAAGATTGGATACCTATACAATCCATAGTAGTTTGCTGTTTCATATTCTTAGCGTTTATAATGAGTCAGCCTTTAGTTAGTATTCTTATTCCCTATAAAAATACATCGGCATACTTAAAAGAATGTTTAGATTCCATTTTGGACCAAACGTATACCGACTGGGAAGTTTTAGCTGTAGACGACTATTCTACCGACGACAGCTACGAAATTGTTTCTCTTTACGCCCAAAAGGATACACGAATAAAAACCTATCCCAACCAAGGAAACGGAATTATACAGGCTTTAAGAACGGGCTATTCCAAAAGTAAGGGAAGCCTCATCACTAGAATGGATTCCGATGATGTAATGACTCCTATACGAATTAGACAGATGACCATGGATTTGACCCAATATGGAACTGGCTTTCTGTCTGTTGGACAGGTTACCTACTTTTCTGAGCATGGCATCAGTAATGGGTATGAGCGCTATGAAAAATGGCTAAATGGTTTAACAGCCAAAGGAAGCAATTTCTCCGAATTATATAAAGAATGTGTGGTGCCCTCGCCCTGTTGGATGGTGCATAAGATTGATTTTGATTCCTGTGGTGCTTTTGAGTCCGAACGCTATCCAGAAGATTATGACCTTACTTTTAGGTTCTATGCATTAGGTTTGAAAATCATTCCCTGTAACAAGGTGCTGCTTTTATGGCGGGATTACGACTCCCGCACCTCCCGCACCAGTGCACATTATGCCCAAAACTATTTTTTGGACATTAAACTACTCTACTTTTTGAAACTCAGTCGGGAAAAGGAAAGGCCTTTGGGCCTTTGGGGAGCGGGTAAAAAAGGGAAGCAAATCGCACAAATGCTTCAAAAGGAAGATATAGATTTTACTTGGATTTGTGATAACCATAATAAAATAGGCAAAGAAATTTACGGGACCATCATGCAACCGTATCAAGAGTTGGAAAACCTAGTCAATTTTCAAAGTATCATTACCGTGTCTAATGAAAATGAACAACAAGAAATCCGAAAATACTTGGGCAACCTAGGAAAAGTAGCTATGATAGATTACTTTTTTTTCTGCTAAGGAACTACGCTCCCTTTATTTTATAAATAGCAAAATATTAACTAAATAAGGTGAAAGCTAGTACCTTCAAAATAAGTATCTTTGTCTAATTAAAAACAGGAATGCAGTTTAAATATCCAGAACTTCTTTGGGCGCTACTACTTCTAGTCATTCCTATTATTATTCATCTTTTTCAGCTCAGAAGGTTTAGAAAAACTCCGTTTACCAACGTAAAACTGCTTAAAAAAGTGGTTTCGGAATCCAGAAAGAGTAGTTCTATTAAAAAATGGTTGCTCCTCTTTACTAGGCTAGGTCTTGTAGCAGCGATAGTAACAGCTTTTGCTCAACCTTTTAAAGCAGACGCCATTGCACTACAGGATAAGGAAAACGTGTTTTATCTAGACAATTCCTTTAGCATGCAAGCCAAGACCCAAGGCGGTACGCTCCTACAAAGTGTGGTGCAGAATTTTATTAAAAACATACCGGTAGAGGAACGCTTTACTTTATTTACCAACGACAAGGTGTTTGCCAATGTGGCGATACCCGATATTAAGAACGAACTGCTTCAACTGCCTGTAAGTACAAACCAATTAACTATCGAGGAAATTCTTCTAGCAGCGGAAACCTTTTTTAAAAATGAAGCTGGTACGAGTAAGAATACCATCCTAATTTCCGATTTTCAAACCCGTATGGGGCCTATTCCAACAGACAGCCTTTTAGAAGCAAACATCCACTATGTACAACAGCCTTTAATGCCTCCAAATAACGTCGCTATAGATTCTATTTATCTAAGCACCACGGATACTAATAGTACAGAACTTACCGCCAATCTTTCTTCCAGTTATCCCCTGGAGACCACCGCCATATCTTTATATAATGGTGATAAACTGATTGCAAAGACGGCTGCTAAATTCAACCAAAACCAAAAGGCATCGGTTCGTTTTTCTGTCGACTCAAACACATTGCTTATAGGTAAGGTAGTACTCACAGATAAAGGTCTCGCCTACGATAACCAATTCTACTTCAATATAAATACGCCTGAAAAACTAAAAGTGCTTGCTATTGGTACTTCGGATGTGGGCTATCTCTCCAAAATATTTACGAATCCCGAGTTTTCTTTTTTAACAAATAGCTTAGCACAACTGAACTACGCCACTTTGGAAAACTATAACCTTGTTGTACTCAATGAATTGGAAACGATTCCAACAAGCCTTACCACGGCAATAAAATCCTATACAAAAAACGGAGGTAATATTATCTTAATCCCAGCTCTGGATATTGACATTGCAAGCTACAACCAGCTTACCACAGCCTATGCCAACACACGGTACACCGCCAAAATAAATCAGGAAATTGCCGTTTCCAATGTAATATTCGACCACCCGATATACAAAAATGTCTTTGAAAAAAGAGTAACTGATTTCCAATATCCAAAAGTAAACAATTACTTCTCAATCAGTACTAAAAACCCCACTGCGCTGGGATTACAGAATAACGCCCCTTTTTTAATAGGCATAGAAAATGCTTATTTTTTTACTGCCAGTTTATCACAGAATAATTCAAACTTTAAGAATTCTCCTTTAATAGTCCCCACATTTTATAATATGGGCATAAACAGTTTAAAGTTACCACAGCTGTATAATACCTTGGGCGAGCCAACCACAGTTGAGATTCCTATATCCCTATCTAAGGACAATATTCTAACCCTAGTTAAAGGCACGGAAGCGTTTATTCCACAGCAACGATTACTACCTAAAAAGGTAGCACTTACCTTTAAGGAGAATCCTACCACGGACGGTACATTCAAAATAGAGAATAATGGTGCACTACTGAAAAACATAAGTTTCAATTACAATAGAGCCGAGAGCGTATTGTCCTACCTAAGCCTAGAAAACATACCTGCGAATCGTGTCTATAAAACCGTTCCGAGCTTTTTTGAGGAAACCCAAAAGACAAACAGTATAAACGAATTTTGGAAATGGTTCGCTATTTTAGCATTGCTATTTGTTTTCTTAGAAACGGTACTCCTAAGGTTATTGAAATAAAATAGTTCGTAAACAACACACAAGGCAAATGAAAATACTCTTAAAATCCGCCAAAATAATAGACTCGAAAAACACCGAGCTACATTTAAAAAAGAGGGATATCCTAATCAACAATGGGGTAATAGAAAAAATTGCCGTCACTATTGCACCACGTGCAAAAACCAAAATAGTTGAACATAAAAACTTACATGTTAGCATAGGTTGGTTTGATACGGGGGTTAGCTTTGGCGAACCTGGGTATGAGGAACGAGAAACAATTGCCAACGGCCTCCAATGTGCTGCAAAAAGCGGATTTACAGATGTGATATTAAACCCAAGTAGCCATCCCGTACCCGACAGCAGTTCCGATATTGTCTTTTTAAAGAACGCTGCCAAAGACAATCTTACGGGGTTGCACCCCTTAGGCAACCTCACCGTTAAGGGAGAAAGTGAATCCTTGGCTGAACTGTACGATATGAAAAACTCCGGTGCAGTTGGGTTTTATGACTATAAACATCCCATTTCCAATCCAAATCTTTTAAAAATAGCCTTACAGTACGCTCAAGGTTTTAATGCAACAGTTTGCTCGTTTCCTTTGGATGTCAAAATTGCAGGCAAGGGAGTCGTTAATGAAGGGGAGGAAAGTACCCAACTGGGATTAAAGGGAATTCCTGCACTTGCAGAAGAACTTCAAGTAGCTCGTGACCTTTTTATTTTGGAATATACCGGAGGTAAATTACACATACCCACTATTAGTACTAAAAATTCGGTGAACCTTATAGCAGCTGCAAAAAAGAAAGGCCTGAACCTAACCTGCAGCGTTGCTATCCATAATTTAATCTTTAACGATACCACCCTGCGGGAGTTTGATACCAATTTTAAAACACTTCCTCCGCTGAGAACCAAAGAAGACAGCAGGGAATTAATCAAGGCTATTAAAAACGGTACTATCGATTTTGTAACCTCCGACCATAGGCCATTGAACATAGAGCTGAAACAAGTTGAATTTGATAATGCCACATACGGCACCATTGGACTGGAAAGTGCATTTGGGGCCTTACTTACCGTAATTGACCTAGAAGCGACCATTGAACTTTTAACGAAGGGAAGGGAAACTTTTGGTATGGAAACACCGGAGCTTAAAGAAGGTAAACCGGCGTCATTAACCCTTTTTGAACCAGAGACTGCGTATCAATTCTCAATGTCAACTATTGTGAGCTCCTCTAAAAACAGCATTTTTTTAGGTAAAACGCTTAAGGGAAAAGTAATAGGTACTATAGCCAATAACCAATTGGTATTAAATGATTAATGAATGGAGAAAAATGAAACTGTACCTGGAAAAACCATCGCAATTGTTGCCTATCTTACCCTTTTAGGTTCTTTGATTGCACTTAGTATGAATGCAGAACCTAAACATAGGTTTGCCCGATTCCATACCAGACAAGCTTTTGGCTTACATGTAATATTTATTGGATGTGGTCTTTTAAATAACCAATGGGGTAATGTATATGCTTTTTATGGCCTTTATATTTTTTACCTTGTACTATGGTTCTACGGTTTTATGGGCGCCATTAGCAACAAAGAACAGTCTGTACCTGTTTTAGGCCCTTATTTTCAAAAATGGTTCACTTTTATTCCTTAAATACATGACCACAGCTCTCCTTTCTTTACAACATATTATTAGACCTTCTTCACTAACGGATAAAAAAGCACCCGTGTTGTTTATGCTACATGGTTATGGAAGTAATGAGGATGACCTCTTTTCTTTCGCAGCGGAATTACCGGAGGAACTTTGTATTATTTCAGTTAGAGCACCATATACCTTAGAACCTTATGGCTACGCATGGTATGCCATTAATTTTGATGCCGAAAAAGGAAAATGGAGCGATGACGCCGAGGCGATAGCATCCAGAGATAAAATTGTACACTTTATAGAAGAAGCCTGTGCCAATTATCATCTAGATATAGATTCCGTTTCCTTATTGGGTTTTAGCCAAGGCACCATATTAAGTTATGCCGTTGCCCTCTCCTACCCCGATAAAATTAAAAACGTTATTGCCCTTAGCGGATATATAAATGAAAGCATATTGGTAGCTGGTTATGAGAAAGGAAACTACTCCAATCTTAACATATACGCTTCCCACGGGCAAGTAGATCAAGTGATTCCTTTAGAATGGGCACAAAGAGCCCCAGAACTTCTAAAAAAACTAAAAATTAATCATGTTTTCGAGGAATTTCCCGCCGGACATGGTGTTGCACCACAAAATTTCTACTCATTAAAGAAATGGTTGGAAGATAAAATTTAATTGCTCCTCGTATAAAGCAAATGATTCATTAGTGTAAAATCTATACCCGCATCGTCCTTAAGTTCATAGCCGATAAGGAGTTCACCCCAGTACTTTCCATCGGAAAAATCGGCTAATATCCATTTATGGTTTAAGATTTTAATTTTATTAATCTTAAAGTCATTCTCCATGCCTTCATAAGGAATAAGCGGATTATCTCCCTTGGATTCATTCGTCTCTAACAATTTATCGGATATGTAACGTGTGGGGTTTTCTAATTTTAAATGCTCGTAATACGCTAGCGCGTCGTCATTATTTTCCAAAGAAAAATATTGCATTTCCAAAAGGTTTAGCTCGGATTGCTGCAAAGAACCTTCCAGTATACTTACTTCTTCCTTCAATTTGACAATAGATGCCATATTGGCTTTTGCCATATTACCACTACTCACAAAAAGATACATACATACCAGTGCGGCAAAAAGAAATAGGTATAAAAAAATTTGGTTTTTCATATTATATAAAATTCAAAATTGTTAGTGTTTTTTTTAATGGTTACCGTATTTTACCTTCATTACTGGGCATGAAAAGCGGTTTTATATATCAAATTTCAACCGTAAGATTATCATAGGCCAAGTGCACGTTTTCAGGAAGGCTTTTTTCAACGTCAGCATGGAAGCCCATTACGTGACTAATATGAGTGAAATATGCTTTTTCGGGTTTTATTTTCGCTACAAAGGCTAAGGCTTCCTCTAGGTTAAAATGTGAGTGGTGTGGCTCTTTACGCAAGGCATTGACTACCAAAATTTTAGTGCCCTTTATTTTTTCCAACTCCTTATCGGCTATAGATTTCACATCGGTTAAATAGGTGAAGTCATCTATGCGATAGCCGAAAACCTTTAGTCTGTTGTGTAATGCTTGCACTGGGATTATCGTTTTACCCCCAAGGGTAAAATCGACACCCTTTTTCACATAATTGATTTCCACGGCTGGCGCTCCTGGATACCTATCCTTTTCATCAAAAATATAACTAAACCTCTTTTTTAAGGCTTTTACAACCTTTTTGTGGGCGTAAATAGGAATATCGCCCTGCTTGAAGAAAAAAGGTCGTACATCATCTATTCCCGCAGTATGATCTGAATGTTCGTGGGTAAATAAAATACCTCCCAAGGTAGCCACCTTGTTGGTAAGCATTTGCTGTCTAAAATCCGGACCACAATCTATCACAAAATTATGGTCATACCAAGAGACAAGAACGGAGACCCTTAGCCTTTTATCTTTAGGGTCATCACTTAAACAAACAGGATGTTTACTACCTATTACCGGTACGCCCTGAGAAGTTCCTGTTCCTAAAAATGTAATTTTTAACCCCATAGTTCGATTACAAATTTAGGGCTTTATTCGCAAATCATACAACACAAAAAGCAGAAGCATTTACCCTTCTTTAGAAAAAGCTAATTGTTATAAATATCACAAAAAAGGACTATACAAAACTAATTTCAAATTTTTGAACTGTTTAACCGTTAGATAGTATGATCTTTATAACTTTGTTAAAGCAAAACAAACCACATGTCATCAGTTGTTAAAAGAGAATCTACCTTCGAAAATATCCCATCTATTAAGGCTAAAACGTTAAGGATAAATCTCAATCCGGACATCTACGGAACTTTTGCAGAAATTGGCGCAGGACAAGAAACTGCACGTCATTTTTTCCGTTCTGGAGGAGCCTCGGGCACTATTGCAAAAGCAATGAGTGCTTATGATAAAGATTTTAGCGACGCTATTTATGGAACAGAAAAAGATGGTAGGTATGTCACACAAGCGCGTTTAAATACAATGCTAGCATATGAGATGAAACTTATGGAGGAACGTATTAGTAGAGAAAAGCATCCAGACAGGTTGTTTTTCTCCTATTCTAATACGGTAGCTACTATTGATTTTTCTAAACGATATAAGGGACATGGTTGGATTGGAATACGATATCAATTAGATCCAAACCAAAAGGAATTTGACGAGATTATACTCCATATTCGTTTTAAACAAAACGAAGCTAGATTACAGCAAGAAACGTTAGGAATATTAGGTGTAAACTTAATATACGGTGCTTTTTACAAGCATCACAGACCTAGAAAAATACTAAAGTATCTCTACGATCATATTGATAAAGATACTTTGGAGATAGATATGATTAATTTCTCTGGACCTAACTTTAAAGATGTAGATAACAGGCTAATGAGCTTGCAGTTGATCAGAAACAATATGACGGATGCCGTTATGTTCGGACCTGATGGTAATAACCTATTACCAGCAGCAATTCTTTACAAAAAAAATATTTTAGCATTACGTGGAAGTTTTAGGCCCGTAACCAAGGTCAACATGGACATGTTTCAAAAATCACACGATATATTTATCAGAGATCCTGGGGTAGACGAGGATAACACTATCGTTATTTTTGAAATAACCTTATCAAATCTAAAAGCATCTGGTGAGATAGATGAACAGGATTTTATGGACCGCGCAGAGCTACTTTGCTCCTTAGGTCATACCGTAATGATTTCAAAATTCCAAGAATACTATAAGTTAGTAGAGTATTTTAACAATTTCACCAAGAATAGAATTGGACTCACTATGGGTGTTAATAACTTGATAGATATCTTTGATGAAAAATACTACCGTCATCTAAGCGGTGGCATTTTGGAAGCCTTTGGAAAGTTATTTTTTAAAGACTTACGGGTGTACTTGTATCCGATGAAAAATTCTGATACTGGACAAGTAATGACCAGCAACAATGTTAAGGTACATCCAAGGATGAAAGAGCTTTATAAGTTCTTTAAGTACAACGGAAAAGTAATGGACATTATAGATTATGACCCAGAAATTATGCATATTTTTTCCCGCGAAGTTCTTAAGAGAATTATAAACGGTGAAGAAGGCTGGGAAAAAATGCTTCCTGAAGGAATCGCAGAAATCATAAAAGAAAAAATGCTCTTTACAAAAAAAGAACTTTTAGAGAAATAAGTATTTAGTTTAACTAAACCTATAAAGCCCCTTTAATAAAGGGGCTTTATTTTTTAAGATTCCAACAACTGTGCTGCGTGCTCTTTAGTCTTTACCTTATCTATCACTTTAGAAACCTTGCCTTCCCCATTAACTACAAAGGTTTTTCTTAGGATACCATCAAACTCTCTACCCATAAATTTCTTAGGGCCCCAAACGCCAAAAGCGTTGATTACAGTATGAACTTCATCTGCCAATAAGGGAAATGGAAATTCATACTTATTCTTAAAATTTGACTGCTTTTTTTGTGAATCCTCACTTACACCAAGCAACTCGTATCCGGCATCCTGCAGCAGTTTATAATTATCCCTTAAGTTACAGGCTTCCGCAGTACAACCCGGTGTATTTGCACGAGGATAGAAAAAAACAATCAAATTCTTCCCAGAATAATCAGATAAATTTATAGTATTGCCATCTTGATCATGTGCAGAAAATGAAGGAACGGTATCCCCTACTTTTAATGTGTTCATAGTATATTTATATAATAATTACGTTTAATCTTTATTCTGTAAAACTAAACAATAAATGACGAAAGCCGAAAAAGTAGCCTTTACAATTTCAACCTTACAGGAGCTATATCCAGAAATTCCGATTCCGTTAAATCATAAAGACCCCTATACCTTACTTATTGCAGTGCTTTTGTCCGCGCAGAGTACAGATGTGCGCGTAAATAAAATTACGCCTTTGCTATTCGCTAAAGCAGATAACCCTTACGATATGGTAAAACTTTCAGTAGAAGAAATACGGGATATTATCCGACCCGTTGGTCTATCCCCAATGAAATCCAAAGGTATTTACGGACTATCAAAAATGCTGGTAGAAAAATATAATGGTATTGTTCCTAAAGAACTAGCGTTATTAGAAGAATTTCCTGCGGTTGGTCATAAAACCGCCAGTGTGGTGGTATCACAGGCTTTTGGAATACCAGCATTTCCTGTAGATACGCATATTCACAGACTTATGTACCGTTGGGGATTTACCAACGGTAAAAACGTAGTACAGACCGAAAAGGATGCAAAGCGATTATTTCCTATAGAAATATGGAACGATTTACACTTACAAATTATTTGGTACGGAAGGGAATACTCCCCTGCAAGAGGATGGGATTTAGAAAAGGACACGATTACCAAAACTATCGGAAGAAAAAAAGTATTGTATGCGTATTTTAAAAATAAAAAGACCCGCTAATCACGGGTCTTTTTATTAGTTTAAGAAAGTCTCGAATCTTAAATTCTTGTACTCGATTTCATAAAGAGCTTGTGAAAAACTCAACAAAAAATTGATGGTTTTAGGACATACCTTATCAAAGCCGTTTTGTTCTTGGTAATTAGAGTAAATTTTTTCCATATTTCCATTATTGCTACACTAGATTAACGCAGCAAGAAAAGAAATATTGTTTTGGCTAATTTTTACCCGATTTAATTGGTAAGGACAATATTATTTTTTTCTATTATTTTTCTCATATTAATTAATGCATAACGCATTCTACCTAAGGCCGTATTTATACTAACCCCTGTATTTTCAGATATTTCCTTAAAACTCATATCCTTATAAATACGCATTAACAAAACTTCTCTTTGGTCATCTGGAAGCTCTTCAACCAAGCTACGTAAGTCCGTGTCAATTTGGTCTTTGATTAATTGTTTTTCAGCATTTAACTTATCATCGCCAATAACAGAGAATATATTAAAGTCATCATTACCTTCGAACATTGGCATTCTCTTGTTCTTTCTAAAATGATCGATAATTAAATTATGTGCGATACGCATAACCCAAGGAAGAAATTTACCTTCCTCGCTGTAACGACCTTTTTTGAGTGTTTTAATTACCTTAATAAAAGTGTCCTGAAAGATATCTTCCGTGATATCCCTGTCCAATACCTTAGAATAGATAAAGCTACTAATTCTTTGGTTGTGTCTGTTGATTAATACCGAAAGTGCTTTTTCATCACCACTGATATAATCTCTTACTAATTCTGAATCATTAATTTGTAGTTCCATACGAGTTACTTTCTTTAAGGTTTAACGATTTGGGAAGCTGTTAGTTATTTAATCTGGAATAAAACTAGAGAAAAGCTACCCTGTGCAAAAAACTATGTTGTCAAACCCTCTTTTTATGATGTGAAACAACGAATATTTATTTTTTATGCAATAAACGGATATATATATAGTTGCGTGGGAAAGCTAAGACAAGGCTTGTAACTAGTGTAAATAATCCCATCTTTAGAGTAACGTACAATCATTACCAAAAAAAAAGCCCCAAGGATATATTCCTTGGGGCTTTCTTATATGTAGGGGAGTGCTTTTAGTTTAAGTTGCTTTCAAACTTAATTCCTTTTGCTTCAGTTATTTTTAAAGATTTAGAAAAAGCCAATAAAAACTCGACTGTTTCCGGCTTAGCGGTTACTAAAGTGCACTTGTCTTTTTTCTTAGTGTAAATTTTCTCCATAATACTTTTCGTTTTGGTTCAATAGTAGAACGGCGTAAAACTAAAAATAGTAAATACTCTCGACCTATGGTAAATTAATTCGTTAAAACAATACTATTTGCTTCAACTAGCTTTCTTAAGTTGATTAAAGCGTATCGCATTCTACCCAATGCCGTATTAATACTCACTCCAGTATTGTCAGAGATTTCCTTAAAGCTCATATCCTTATATACCCTCATATGAAGAACTTCTTGTTGATCTTCAGGAAGCTCTTTTATCAGATTGAATAAATCCGAATCAATTTGATCCTTGATTAATTGCTTTTCGGCATTTAAGCAATCATCGTTCATCATAGCAAAAATATTATAACTTTCGGTCGCATTAAACATAGGCATTCTATTATTCTTCCTAAAGTGATCTATAATAAGGTTGTGCGCTATACGCATAACCCAAGGTAGAAATTTTCCTTCTTCGTTATAAGCTCCTCGTTTTAAGGTACGGATTACCTTTATGAAGGTATCCTGAAAAATATCCTCTGTCAACTCTCTATCGGTTACCTTAGAATATATAAATCCGGTAAGACGGGAATTATGACGACTGATAAGAACTGCCATAGCTCTTTCGTCTCCTTGTATATAATGACTAACTAGTTGGGAATCTTCAATTTGCACTTCCATAGCTTTACATTTGCGAGTTAAACAAGCACCAATTCTTAGCAGAAAGGGCTGTTTTTGGTTAAATTCTAACGTTACAAAGTAAAGGTGTGCTATAGGCGAATCAAATTTTAGTATATATCAAAGATAGTAAAAAATAGGTGTTTTAAAAATTATGTGAAAATATTCGATGAACTGCAACATCAATATGTAATGGGCTCGTATTAAAAAGAGCATATCGTATCTTTGTAACCTTATTTATATGTATGCCCAATATAGCAGAAGTAAACCCCAAGGAAAATATTATTATAAAAGGTGCCAAACTTCACAACCTTAAGGATATCGATGTTGTTATCCCAAGAAACAAGCTTGTCGTAATTACCGGTCTTTCTGGATCAGGTAAATCTAGCTTGGCATTTGACACGCTCTATGCAGAAGGGCAGCGACGGTATGTAGAAAGCCTTTCTTCCTACGCAAGACAGTTCTTAGGTAAACTAGATAAGCCTAAGGTTGACTATATTAAAGGTATAGCTCCCGCTATTGCGATTGAGCAGAAAGTAAATTCTACCAATCCAAGGTCAACCGTAGGTACTACAACAGAAATCTACGATTATATTAAGTTGTTGTATGCGCGTATCGGAAAAACATTTTCCCCTATTTCCGGAAAGCAAGTAAAGAAAGATACGGTTACTGATGTTATAGGACATGTAAAGACCTTTGCTGATAATACCAAATTATTGCTCTTGGCACCAATTACCATTCGTGAGGATCGTGATACAAAGAAGTCTTTGGAGTTGTTTTCTAAACAAGGGTATGCGCGTATTAAATATGACGGCATCGTAATAAGAATAGATCAGGCTCCCGACACTATCGGAAAGGAGTTTTATTTGGTTATAGATCGAATCATCACAAAAGATGATGAAGATTTTTATAATAGACTTGCCAATGCCGTAGATACCGCTTTTTTTGAAGGAAAAGGAAAATGTATTATTGAAACCCTTGGAGAGGCAGAGCAAACCCTATTCACTAATACTTTTGAACTGGATGGTATGCTTTTCTTAGAGCCTAACGTACACTTATTTAGTTTTAATAATCCTTATGGCGCCTGCCCAAAATGTGAAGGCTACGGCGACGTTATTGGTATAGACGAAGATTTGGTAGTTCCAAATACGGCCTTATCCATTTATGAAAATGCTGTTTTTCCTTGGCGTGGCGATAGTATGGGATGGTACAGGGACCAATTAGTTAATTCGGCTTATAAATTCGATTTTCCCATTCACAAGCCATGGTTTGAACTCACCGAGAAACAACAACAACTAGTTTGGGACGGTAATGCACATTTTATAGGACTGTATAAATTCTTTGCTGCCCTAGAGGAAAAGAGTTATAAAATTCAAAATAGGGTGATGCTATCGAGATACAGAGGTAAAACAAAATGTAATACCTGCAACGGCAAACGATTACGAGCAGAAACCGACTATGTAAAAGTAGGTGATAAGTCCATTTCGGAACTGGTTGGTGTGTCTATAGAAAAATTGATTGCCTATTTCGGACAGTTAGTGTTAGGTAAAAACGATGCCATTATTGCGTCTAGGTTGTTAACGGAAATAAATACCCGATTGGGATTCCTTGATAACGTAGGGCTTAATTACCTAACCTTGAATCGAAAATCCAACACGCTATCCGGGGGGGAGAGTCAGCGTATTAATCTAGCGACCTCTTTGGGTAGCAGCTTGGTAGGCTCCATGTATATTTTGGACGAACCTAGTATTGGCCTGCATCCTAAGGATACCGAAAATTTAATAGACGTATTGATTTCACTTCGAAACCTAGGGAATACCGTTATTGTAGTTGAACACGATGAGGATATCATGAAAGCTGCAGACGAGGTAATTGATATTGGTCCAGAGGCAGGCACCCACGGTGGCGAAGTTGTTGCACAGGGTACATTGAGCGATATATTACTTTCTAGCTCACTTACCGCAAGTTACCTAAACGGGACCATGGAAATTAAAGTTCCTAAAGAACGGCGTACTTCCAAGAACCACATTCAGATTATAGGATGTAGGGAGAATAACCTAAGAAATATCAATGTAACTTTTCCTTTGGATATGCTTACCGTGGTTACAGGGGTTTCCGGAAGTGGTAAAAGTACCTTGGTCAAAAAACTTTTATATCCTATTATATTGAAAGAAGTGGGCGGCTATGGTGAAAAAGCCGGACAGTTTAGCTCGGTCTCTGGGAAGTATCAACATATTAAGCACGTAGAATTCATAGATCAAAATCCCATCGGACGATCTTCGCGCTCTAATCCTGTAACCTATATAAAGGCCTATGACGATATTCGTAATTTATACGCTAATCAGAAACTAAGTAAAATTAGAAACTATCAGGCCAAACATTTTTCTTTTAACGTAGATGGCGGTCGTTGCGAAAAATGCAAAGGCGAAGGCGAAATTACAGTAGAAATGCAGTTCATGGCCGATGTGCATTTGGAATGCGATACCTGTGGCGGCAAGCGTTTTAAAAAAGATGTCTTGGAAGTAACCTTCAACAACGCCAACATAGATGACATCCTAACCATGACCATAGATGATGCCATTGCTTTTTTTGAAGCTGGGGTGCAAACAAAAATCGTATCCAAATTAAAACCTTTACAAGACGTCGGTTTAGGCTACGTAACCTTGGGGCAATCCTCCTCTACCCTTTCCGGTGGCGAAGCGCAACGTATTAAACTTGCATCGTTCTTGGTAAAAGGAACAACAAAGGACAAAGCGCTATTCATTTTTGATGAGCCGACTACCGGACTCCATTTTCACGATATTCAAAAACTATTAAAGTCGTTCAATGCACTCATCAAAAAAGGACATAGCGTCGTAGTTATTGAGCACAACGTAGAACTGATAAAATGTGCAGATTACATTATTGACCTTGGCCCTGGCGGAGGTGAAAACGGAGGCCAGCTTCTAGCAGAAGGAACGCCCGAAGAAGTAGCGAAGAGTACAATATCTTTTACAGCGAAGTATTTGAAGGAGAAGTTGTAATGGAAAAACAGTTCGTATCAGTTTCATGGTTAAAAGAGAACATCGATAACCCAAACATGGTGGTTTTAGATGCTAGCATTCCTGTAGTAACTGAGAACTCAAAAACCGCTACGCAGGCAATTATTAGTCGTGCTCGGTTTATAAATTTGAAAAATACATTTTTAGACGTGGAAGCTAATTTACCTAACACCATGCCTTCTGCTAAACAATTTGATGTAGCCTGCAGAAATTTAGGCATCAATGCTAATACCATTATTATTTAGGATACAAAGGGAATCTACTCCAGTACTAGGCCTTGGTTTCGCTTCAAAACCATGGGACATGCTGCGATAGCTGTTTTGGACGGCGGACTTCCTAAATGGATGAAACATGGGGGAAGTTGCACTTTAGCATACGCACAAAACTATCGTTTAGGTAATTTTAAATCTAAATTTGACCCAACGCGTTTAAAAAATGCTTCAGCAATACTTGAAAATATCTGTTCAGGAAAACATCTCGTTATCGATGCTAAAAGTCAAGATTGATTTTTGGGTAAAGTTCCAGAACCAAGAATACATCTAAAAAGAGGGCATATCCCAAAGTCCGTAAATCTACCCTTTACAAAACTCTTAAAAGACGGTAAATTCCTCCCTCAACAAGAACTGAAAACTACTTTTAAGGATACATCTGTAGGTGATTATCCAATACTATTTTCTTATGGCTCAAGTATTACTGCATGTATTCTTCTTTTTGCAGCCAATTTGGTCCTAGAAAATGAGCTTTCCCTTTATGATGGGGCTTGGTTGGAATGGGGAGAAGGCGACGAATATCCTGTTAAATAATACAAAATTAGGTGTGCT
>JBLIEO010000045.1:0-15742 GCA_047633095.1 Maribacter sp. | reverse complement strand
ACAATAACGCTGTGCAATAACTTAGATGATAAACAACTAACTTGAATCATCGAATAACCAATTAAAAGCTTGTCATTTTCACGATCAACTAGCACAGAATTTATTTTTTAACATATTGGCGCAATAATTAAAAAACAACGGACTAACCACAAAACTAAATTTTAATGAAAACATTAGTACTAGTAATCATAATTGTAACAATTGGATTTTTTGCCAACGCTCAGTCATCAGAACAAAATGAAATGAGTAAAAATAGTATCTATTTCGATACTGGTATCATTCCTGGTGTACATGCATTTGTTAATTATGAACGAAGTTTATACCAAGGAAAAAAGGTTTCTTGGTATGGTAGAATGGGGTTTGGATTTGGTGGCATTCTTATGGTTAATGGTGGATTTGGGGGATTAGGAGGAGTAACAATGTTAACTGGAAAGAAAAATTCGCATTTTGAATTAAATACAGGTGTTTTCTCAGGGAAAGAGATTGATGGCTCAAATTCTGTTACTTTGCCATTACTTGATGTAGGCTATCGTTATCAAAAACCCGACGGAGGATTTGTTTTTAAAGCAAAAATCGGGATTCTTGGTATTGGAATTGGTTTAGGGTATGCATTTTAATATATTAATTAAAAATAACAAACACCGTTTGGGAAAAACAACAATTATAAAAAAAATACGATTACTAATTTTTACATTATTGCTCTTAAATACTGTGAAAGCACAAAATGGATTTGAAACACAAGTAAGTTTAGGTCTTCCGAGCAACTCTTTAAGTAAGGAAACATCTCCATTCAATGCAGCATTAAATCTGGGCTATATGTTTTCTAAAAATAAAAGAGGATAGTGAAGTTGAAAACTTGCCTTTAAATTCACCAACTTCATTTCAATATGGTGTTTCTGTTGGTTATTCATATACAATCAGAGATAAAACGTATGATGATTTACAGTTGTTCCCAATATCAGCTGTTGTGCGAATGTAGTATCTTGGATTTTTTTCACTTGGTTTAGCAGCGGGTTATGCTGTAGACTTAAAACCTAATACTGAAGATAGTGGAATGTTTGCTCAAACTACTTTCGGTAGAGGTGTTCCTCAGGGTGGAAAGGACGGACATAGTATACCAAACCCGCCGGATTAAAGTGAGCATAGCAATATTTATTGCAAATCCTTTTATAGCATAGTCTGAAACGATTTTTTAATTGGTTCAAAAAATTCCGTTTTCAGTGGTTCACTTTGACTATTTTTTGCACTACACCACCTGTGTAGATTTTAGGTTCGGAATAATTCGATTTCATATTAAAAACGTATACGTTTTCGTATACGTTTAATAAAAGTAGAGAAATATTGGACATAAAAAAACGGTTTGTGCGAACACAAACCGTTGATTTTAATAGCCTTAAGCTTAGTAGCGGGAACTGGACTCGAACCAGTGACCTTCGGGTTATGAGCCCGACGAGCTACCTACTGCTCTATCCCGCGATATGAGTCTCCAAAATTTTCACCTTAGCTTCTACACTTTCAGTTCATTAGTCTGACTGAACATTTTTGGACTGCAAAGATACGATGCTTTTTCGCTACTATCAAAACTTAATTTGATAAATGTTTTCCAAGTCATCCATTTAAAAATACTTAAATTACCGAGTTTAACTTGTTTTTTGATACATGGAACTAATTAATAAATTCTTGTCAAGCGTATTACCCTACACGGAATGGGTTATGCTTTTTTTAATTATTGGTGGCGGCTTGTTTTTGGTCTTTTACTCCAAATTATTGCCCTATCGCTATTTTAAACATGCGCTACGTATTACAGCGGGTAAATATGATGACCCGAATGATCCAGGTGAAGTAAGCCATCTGCAAGCCCTTTCCTCTGCCGTTGCGGCAACGGTGGGAATGGGGAATATCGCAGGCGTTGCGATTGCTATTTATTTAGGAGGACCAGGTGTTGTTTTTTGGATATGGATTACCGCGATAATCGGGATGAGTATCAAATTCTACTCTTGTAGCTTATCCATTATGTTTCGTGGTGAGGATTCTGAAGGAGCGCTGCAAGGTGGCCCCATGTATTATATCACCAAAGGGATGGGGAATAAAGCAAAACCGCTCGCTATTTTCTTTTGTATTGCTGGTTTGTTTGGCGTATTACCTGCGTTTACCACCAATCAGTTTACGCAAACTTTGATGACAGTTATAAAACCCGATGAAGCTTTTGTGGTTTTAGGCGATTTTCAATGGAAATTAGTAATAGGTTTTGTGCTATCCATCATAACATCATTTGTAATTTTTGGGGGACTAAAAAAAATAGCAAAAGTGGCTACTGCGATAGTCCCATTTATGGTTCTGATGTACTTATTGGCCGTCGTGTATATTCTGTTTACCAATGTGTCCGAAATACTACCTTCTTTTAATTTAATTTTCACCGAAGCATTTAACGTCAAGACAATGGTTGCCGGCGGTTTATGGGGTTTAATCATCATTGGGATACGTAGAGCTGTTTTTTCAAATGAATCTGGTATAGGTACAGCACCTATGTTTCACGGACAGTCTAAAACAAAAGAACCTATTCAAGAAGGTTTGGTGGCCATGCTAGGTCCTTTTATCGATACCATTATTGTGTGCTCGTTAACAGCGATTGTTATCATCATCAGCGGTGCGCATTTGGAAACAGAAACTAACGGAATCGCGATGACCTTAAATGCTTTTGAAAGCTCTATCCCTTATGGCGATGTTTTGCTAATGGTTGTAGTGAGTGCTTTCGCCTTGTCTACCTTATTTACGTATTCGTATTACGGTACTAAATGCCTTTCTTTTCTTACTAATGCGAAAATTGGGAAGTTTTATAATTTCATTTACGTGGGTAGTATTACTTTTGCAGCGGTGGCATCTGTAGATTTAGTGATTAATTTAATTGATTTATCATTTGCACTTATGGTTATTCCTAATATGATAGCGGTGTTGTATCTAGCACCAAGGGTCAATGCCGCAATGAAAGTCTATTTTTTAAAAGTGAAGCATGAAAGATCATAAAGCAGGTTTTGTAAATATTATCGGTAATCCCAACGTGGGTAAATCGACCTTAATGAATGCTTTTGTGGGTGAAAAATTATCCATCATTACCTCCAAGGCTCAGACGACACGGCACCGTATTTTGGGTATCGTGAACGGAGACGATTTTCAGATGATTTTATCGGATACTCCCGGGATTATTAAACCAGCCTATGACTTACAAGCATCCATGATGGATTTTGTGAAGTCGGCCTTTGAGGATGCAGATGTATTGTTATATATGGTTGAAATAGGGGAGAAGGCACTAAAAGACGAACGCTTTTTCGATAAAATAAAGAATTCGAAAACTCCAGTCTTATTATTATTGAACAAGGTAGATACCGCCACCCAAGAACTTTTGGAAGAACAAGTACAGTATTGGCAGGGGGAATTACCCACGGTAGAAATTCATCCAATTTCCGCCTTACAAAACTTTAATATTAAAGGTGTGTTCGAACGTATTTTAGAATTGTTGCCCGTTTCGCCACCGTACTACCCAAAGGACCAACTAACGGATAAGCCAGAGCGCTTCTTCGTGAACGAGACTATTCGAGAGAAAATATTATTATACTACAAGAAGGAAATTCCTTATGCTGTTGAGGTGGAGACCGAAGAGTTTTTTGAGGACGATGAAATCATCCGCATCCGTTCTGTTATCATGGTGGAACGTGATTCTCAAAAGGGCATCATCATAGGTCATAAGGGCAGCGCGCTGAAAAAAGTGGGTGTGGAATCTAGAAAAGATTTAGAAAAATTCTTTGACAAACAAGTACATATAGAACTTTACGTTAAAGTGAACAAGAACTGGAGAAACGATAGTAGGCAGTTAAAACGATTTGGGTATAATAAGTAAAGGCCAGCTTTATATTTCCCATCAACTTACTCATATTCTTTTGTTTATATTACCTTTGCAGCCAAATTTAGAGGTATGGGAGCTATTGTTGCTATTGTGGGAAGACCTAATGTAGGTAAATCAACATTTTTTAATAGACTAATTCAGCGTCGTGAAGCTATTGTGGATGCAACGAGTGGAGTTACGCGTGATAGACATTACGGAAAAAGCGACTGGAACGGCAAGGAGTTTTCTATAATCGATACCGGAGGGTATGTTTTGGGAAGCGATGATGTTTTTGAAAAGGAGATAGATAAGCAGGTAGAACTGGCTATAGCAGAGGCAGATGCCATTATTTTTATGGTAGATGTAAATACTGGCGTAACTGGAATGGATGAGGATGTCGCCAAACTATTGAGAAGGGTAAACAAGCCAGTTTACCTTGCTATTAATAAGGTAGATAATGCCATGCGGCAAGAAGATGCGGTGGAATTCTACGCCTTGGGATTAGGAGAATATTATACGCTTTCTAGTATAAACGGTAGCGGAACAGGGGAGCTTTTGGATGCTTTAGTAAAAGACCTTCCTCATGTTGAAGAAGAACAAACGGAACTGCCTAGATTTGCCGTAGTAGGTAGGCCTAACGCAGGTAAATCATCTTTTATAAACGCGCTTATTGGTGAGGATAGATATATTGTAACTGATATTGCAGGCACCACAAGGGATAGTATAGATACAAAGTATAATAGGTTTGGTTTCGAGTTTAACCTTGTAGATACGGCAGGAATACGAAGGAAAGCTAAGGTAAAGGAAGACCTAGAGTTTTATTCCGTTATGCGATCTGTACGTGCAATAGAGCATTGTGATGTTTGCTTGTTGTTGTTGGATGCTACCCGAGGTTTTGATGGTCAGGTAGAAAATATTTTTTGGTTAGCGCAACGCAATCACAAGGGTATTGTAATCCTTGTAAACAAGTGGGATTTGGTTGAGGATAAGGAGACAAATACCATAAAACAATATACCGAAAGAATAAAGCAAGCAATATCACCTTTTGTAGATGTTCCCATATTATTTGTTTCGGTATTAACGAAGCAACGAATTTTTAAGGCTATTGAAACAGCTGTAGATGTCCATAAAAATAGAAGTAAAAAAATTATAACCCGTAAGTTTAATGATGTTATGCTTCCGCTAATTGAGGCCTATCCGCCACCGGCGTACAAAGGTAAATATGTGAAGATTAAGTTTTGTACTCAATTGCCAACACCGTACCCTCAGTTTGCTTTTTTCTGCAACCTGCCACAGTATGTGAAAGAGCCTTATAAGCGCTATCTTGAGAATAAGATTAGGGAAGAATTTGATTTTACTGGAGTTCCCATTACTGTTTTTATGCGGAAGAAGTAGGTGGCCTGAGGCATGGTGGTTGGGTCCTAAAGTTTAAGGTTTTGTTAGTTCGTAGTTGTTATGATGTAGAAATGACATAACGACAAATAAATTATTATCTTTTGCGTTTGAATTTGATTTTCGTGTTTGTGTTATAGGTTGATACTTGAACTCGTATTTGAGTTACCATCCACCGGATGCACCTCCTCCGCCAAACCCACCTCCGCCGAAGCCACCACCAAATCCACCGCCGCCAAAGCTTCCGCCACCGCCGAAGCCTCCTCCGGTTCTTCCGCTGCGTCCCATATTGCTTAGGATAATAATATCCAATAGATTCAATCCTTTGTTCTTTCGACCTCCGTTGCCGTCACCACCGCCCTTGTTGCGTTTTGAAAGTATTATCAGGATAATAAAGAAGACAATAAAAGGGAACAAGGACCTTAACGGAAATCTCTCCTCTTTTTTAGCGCTACGGTCTTCTGTAAACTCGCCATTTAATACCTTAAAAATCGTGTCGGCCCCGTTGTTCAGTCCGCCATAATAATCGCCCGTTTTAAATTTTGGTACGATAACGTTTTCTATGATGCGCCGCGACATGGCGTCTGTAAGACTCCCTTCTACCCCGTACCCAGTATTGATTGCGATTTTTCTATCGTCCCTCGCTAGTAATAGCAAGACTCCATTGTCTTTTCCTCCTTGGCCAATACCCCATTTTTGGCCCCATTGCGCACCTAGATAAGTAATATTTTCGCCTTCTGTACTAGCAATGATGGCGACTACAATTTGTGTAGAAGTACTGTCCGAGTAGCGTATCAGCTTTTGTTCCAGAGCATTTTTCTGAACAACGGGTAGCAGATTTATATAGTCGTAAACACTGGTTTCCTTTTCTGGTTTTTCCGGTATTTCAAACTGTCCCCAAATAGGGAGAAAGCACATTAACAATAAAATACTAAGACTAGCCTTTAGATACCTCATTGCTTAATTCGTTTGTGTCGCCATGTTCCCAAGGAAAATGTTTTTCCAGTTCGGTACCTGCTTTTAGCACTCCTTCTAGAATGCCGTCTTTAAAGTTTCCTTTTTTAAAATGGGATTGAATGACATCTTTAGTGGACTCCCAAAAATCTTCGGGAACCACATTGTTTATGCCCTTATCGCCACAAATAGTGAATTTTTGGTCGTTTACGGCAACATATAAAAGCACGCCATTCTCTTGCTTTGTATTGTCCATTTTAAGGAAGTGGAACACTTCCCTAGCCCGCTCATAATGATCTAATTGGGTATGAGATTCTATATGCACCCTAATTTCTCCGGACGTGTTTGTTTCGGCTTTCAGAATCGCTTCCACGATTTCCTGTTCGTCAGTAACACTTAAAAAATCCTCAACTCTGGACATATGGTTCTATTCAAAATCAAAATTAACATCAGGTGCCTGTTCCGAGCCGGCTTCGGATTTAAAGTAAGCCAATTCGTCAAAATCTAAGAAGCCTGCCAAAACAGAATTCGGGAACGTTTTGATATGCAGGTTATAGGGTTCTACCGTGCCATTAAAACGATCACGTGCTACATTGATTCTATTTTCTGTTCCTTCCAACTGTGATTGTAGTTCTAGGAAATTCTGATTTGCTTTTAGGTCTGGATAGCGCTCTACAGTAACTAAAAGTTTACTCAAGGCGCCACTTAAGCCGCTTTGAGCTTGATTGAATTGTGCCAGCTGTTCCGGTGTTATGTTCGTAGGGTCTATGCTTACGGATGTTGCTTTTGCACGGGCTTCTATGACATCGGTTAGTGTTCCTCTTTCAAAATCTGCTGCACCTTGTACTGTTTTTACCAAATTACCAATAAGGTCGTTTCTACGTTGGTAGGAGCTTTCTACATTGGCCCATGTTTTGGTAGAAGTTTCTTTCAACGCGATTGCAGTATTGTTGAACCCAACACCCCATTGGTATAGACCAAAAATAATAACGCCCAGTGCGATTAATGCAATAATTCCTTTTTTCATGATTCGTTTGCTTTTATGTGGTTCTAATAAAGACCAGTATTGTTTATAGTTGATTCTTAATTTTGATAAGTTCGGCCTTTACACCTTCCAATTTTTGTATGATATCAAAGTTAGACAATGTCTTTTGTTTTTCCTCTTTTAGGTGCGTCTTTGCACCATCGAGCGTAAAGCCACGTTCTTTTACCAAATGATAGATGAGTTGGAGGTTCTTTATATCCTGAGGGGTAAATTTTCGATTTCCCTTAGCATTTTTTTTTGGTTGTAATACATCAAATTCCTTTTCCCAAAAACGTATTAGGCTAGTGTTCACTTCAAAGGCACGGGCAACCTCTCCAATACCATAATATCTTTTTTCACGGAGCTCTATTTGCATTAGTCTAGGGATTGGTTTTCTTGGTTTGCGTATTTCAACATGTTCTCAAATTCCTCTGGGGATAAACTACCGTAGTAGAAATTTAATGGATTTATACGGTTTTTATCCTTCCATACCTCATAGTGTAAATGAGGTGCTTCTGAACGACCTGTACTGCCTACAAAACCGATAAGGTCCCCTCTTTTAACCTTTTTACCCTTCTTAACGTTGTATTGGCTAAGATGCGCATATAAGCTCAAATATCCGTAGCCGTGGTCAATACGTATATGTTTTCCATACCCCGATGAATTATTATCAGCTCTCGTTATTTTACCATCTCCTGTTGCGTAAATCGGAGTGCCTTTTGGTGCGGTAAAATCCATCCCGTAATGCATTTTTCTTGCCTTTGTAAAAGGGTCTGAACGCCACCCATAACCAGATGCCATTCGTTTCAAATCTTCGTTATTTATAGGTTGTATGGCAGGAATAGCTACTAAAAGTTTTTCTTTTTCTTTTGCCAATTTGGTGATTTCATCCAAGGATTTTGATTGTATGGTCATTTGTTTCTTAATAATATCCAACCGTTGGGTGGTAGCGATGACCATATCGGAATTATTGAAGCCTTCTAGTGCTTTATACCGGTTAATACCCCCAAAACCTGCACGTCTTTGTTCTTCGGGAATAGGATTGGCTTCAAAATAAAGACGGTATATATTATTGTCTCGGTCTTCTATATTTACCAGAACATCTTCAATATGTTCCATTTTTTTATTTAGAAGCTCAAATTGAAGTTCATAATTTTTAACCTCGCGCGCCAAAGAAAGTTCCCTTGGGGTATTAATCAAGTTCGTGTTCAATAGTAATATCAACCCTAAAAAACCAAAAAGAAATGCCCCTAAAAAGAAAAGGACAATATTGCGATAGCGTCTAGATTTTTCCGGTTCTATCTTTCGATACGATAGTGTATCTGGGTCGTAATAGTATTTTACCTTAGACATGAATAGATTTTATACTATTTTTGTAGTTTATTTTTAACATAACAAACAAATATAAAAATTGTTTTCTACAAACAGTTAAAATTTGTAAAAGCTTAGCATTTTAGATGAATTCCAAGGATATACGAAAGCAATTTTTGCAATTTTTTGAAGGTAAAAAGCACAAAATCGTGCCTTCTGCCCCTATGGTCATTAAAGATGACCCCACCTTGCTTTTCACAAATGCAGGTATGAACCAGTTTAAGGAGTATTTTTTAGGAATCTCTGAACCGAAGGTCACAAGAGTATCAGATTCTCAAAAATGCCTTAGGGTGAGCGGTAAGCATAACGATTTGGAAGAGGTAGGCAAGGACACCTACCACCATACCATGTTCGAGATGCTGGGCAACTGGAGTTTTGGAGATTACTTTAAAGAGGAGGCCATTACTTGGGCATGGGAATTGTTGACCGATGTTTTAAAGATTGATAAGGAGAGTCTATATGTTTCCGTTTTTGAAGGAAGCGATGATGCTGATAAGCTAGGAAAGGATAATGAGGCGCACAATCTATGGCGTAAGATTGTGCCAGAAGACCGAATTATCCTAGGCAATAAAAAAGATAATTTTTGGGAGATGGGAGAACAAGGCCCTTGTGGACCCTGTTCGGAAATTCATGTAGATATACGCTCAAAGGAAGAAAAGGAAAGGGTGTCTGGTGCTAGCTTGGTAAATGCTGACCATCCTTTGGTGGTAGAGATTTGGAACTTGGTTTTTATGCAGTACAACCGAAAGGCAGATGGTAGTTTAGAGCCTTTGCCTGCAAAGCATGTAGATACGGGAATGGGTTTTGAAAGATTGTGTATGGTAATGCAGAACGTTAAATCTAATTACGATACCGATGTGTTTACCCCGCTTATTCGAGAAATAGAGACCATTACCAATGCTGATTACGGGAAAGAAGAAGAAACGGACATCGCAATACGTGTCATTGCGGACCATATTAGGGCAGTGGCGTTTTCCATTGCGGATGGTCAGTTGCCAAGCAATACAGGAGCAGGTTATGTGATTCGCCGTATTTTAAGACGCGCGGTGCGTTATGGTTTTACCTTCTTAGGTACTAAAGAACCATTTATGTACCGTTTGGTGAATGTGCTTACCCAAAGTATGGGAGAAGCTTTTCCGGAGTTGAAAGAGCAAAAACAATTGATACAGAATGTTATTAAACAAGAGGAGCATTCCTTTCTTAAAACATTAGATCAGGGTTTAGTGCTATTGGATGTTATTATAAAAAATACAAAAGAAAAAACGGTAGATGGTGCAAAGGTGTTTGAATTATATGATACGTTTGGTTTTCCTATAGATTTAACGGCGCTAATATTAAGTGAAAAGGGTTATTCGTTGGATGAAGCCGGTTTTCATGCTGCCATGCAAAAACAAAAGAATCGGTCTAAATCTGCTTCGGCAATTGCAAAACAAGATTGGGAGGTTTTAGATTTTGATGCAGCGCAAGAATTTGTTGGGTATGATTTGTTAGAGACCTACGTAAAAATAATTAAATACCGTAAAATCACTTCAAAGAAAGACGGAGTTCAATATCAATTGGTTTTTAACATGACTCCTTTTTATGCTGAAGGTGGTGGACAAGTTGGGGATAAAGGCTATTTAGAACCTACGGACGGTAATGTGGTTTATATTATCGATACCAAAAAGGAAAATAACGAAATTGTACACTTTGCTAAAAACCTTCCCTCAAAATTAGAAGGGACTTTTAAAGCTGTTGTAGATACAAAACAGCGACAACGAACCGAGGCTAATCATACGGCAACACATTTGTTGCATCAGGCATTACGAGAGGTTTTAGGTGTACATGTGGAGCAAAAAGGTTCAGCGGTACATTCAAAATATTTACGTTTTGACTTTTCTCATTTCTCTAAGCTTACGGTAGACGAGCTAAGGCAGGTAGAAGATTTTGTAAATGCGCGAATAGAAGGGCAGTTGCCATTTGAGGAAGAGCGGAATATTCCTATGCAGCAAGCATTGGATTCGGGTGCTATGGCACTTTTTGGAGAAAAATACGGTGACACTGTGAGAATGGTAAAATTTGGAAAATCCGTAGAACTCTGCGGAGGAACCCACGTAACAAACACAAGCAGTATTTGGCATTTTAAAATAAAATCAGAAGGAGCGGTTGCTGCTGGAATTCGAAGAATAGAAGCTATTACTAGTGATGCGGTCAAGGATTTTTACTTTGACAATAATCGTTCGTTATATGAAATAAAAGATGTCTTAGGTAATGCTCAAGACCCCGTAAAAGCGGTAACCAATCTGCAAGATGAAAACTCAGAATTAAAAAAGCAAATAGCCAGCTTATTGAAAGAGAAGGCTAAGAGTCTAAAAGGCGATTTAGCCCAAGAACTCCAAGAAATAAATGGCGTTCGTTTTTTAGCTAAAAAGGTAGACTTAGATGCTGCTGGTATCAAAGACCTTTCCTTTGATATGGGGCAGAACCAAAATGATTTGTTCCTTCTTTTTGGGTCCGAACAAAATGGTAAGGCGCTATTATCTTGCTATATTTCCAAGGAATTGGTTTCTTCCAAAAATTTAAATGCAGGTACGGTTGTACGCGAGCTTGGGAAATTTATTCAAGGCGGTGGAGGTGGTCAGCCATTTTTCGCCACAGCTGGTGGTAAGAATCCGGCGGGAATAGCAGAAGCTTTGGAGCAAGTGAAAGGGTATTTGTAATCCTCTAAATAAAAGCGAATAAGAGCTAGTTGAAAATGAAACTTCAAACCCAAATTCCAGTAACAAAAGCAGATAATCAAATAGATTATAGCAGTCAATTGGTATTGTTAGGTTCTTGTTTCTCGGAAAACATTGGCGCTAAGCTCAATTATTTCAAATTCAGGACGCTGCAAAATCCATTCGGAATTCTTTTCCACCCTTCGGCGATTGAGAATTTGGTTACAAGGGCTATCAAAAAAGAATACTATACAGAAGAAACGCTGTTTTTTTTAAATGAACGTTGGCATTGTTTTGATGCTCATAGCAGTTTAAGCGATGTGTCTAAAGAAAAACTCTTAGAAAACCTTAACGCCCAACTTGTGCAGACGGAGAAGTGCCTAAGTAAAGCGACTCACATTAGTATTACTTTAGGTACGGCATGGGTGTATCGGAAAAAAGAAATGGGAAAAACCGTTGCCAACTGCCATAAAGTTCCCCAAAAAGAATTTGACAAGCGATTGTTATCTGTTGCCGAAATAGCTGCAAGCTTGCAACGCACAGTTTCTCAAATTCAAAATATAAATATAAATGCACAGCTACTAGTTACGATTTCACCAGTACGGCATCTTAAAGATGGTTTTGTTGAAAACCAAAGAAGTAAATCACACCTAATAACGGCAGTACATCAATTGCTGGAACTACCCAATTTTGGGGTTCCGGGTTTTTATTTTCCGGCCTATGAGTTTATTATGGACGAGTTACGGGACTACCGTTTTTACGAAAGGGATATGGTACACGCTAATCAATTGGCTATAGATTATATTTGGGAGAAGTTTGTAGCCGTTTGGATATCTGATGGCGCTAAAGAAACTATGAAAAAGGTAGGTGAAGTACAAAAAGGTATCCAGCACAGACCTTTTGACGCTAATAGTGTAGGACATCAGAAATTTCAAGAATTGCTTCAACAGAAAATAGACTATATTAATAACGCATTTCCATTCATGGAGTTTAGCTTGTGAATACTAGTAGTTGTATATGAAGAAAGTTTTAATAGGTGTTGTAACGGCATTAGCTGTTTTTTTTATTTTGCAGACGTGCAACGATGAAAAGGAATCCAAAGCAATTCTAAAAGAAAGCTCCATGCTGATTCAACAGCAAATAGATAATGTTTCTAAACTGATAGTTAGCGAAGGCCATTTTGCCGAAGTCTATAATTACAAGGATTCCAAAGAACTGTTTGGGCCTTTGATAACGGCAGATAAAAAGGCATTGGTTGTAGTAAATGCAGAGGTGTTTATAGCCTATGACCTAGCGAAAATAAATTTTGAACTGGACGAGGCCAATAAAACACTACGTATAAGCAGCATTCCCGAACCCGAGATTAAACTGAATCCTGATTTTGAATATTACGATGTTACGGCAGATTACCTGAACCCTTTTGATGCTGGAGATTACAATAAAATAAAGCATAATGTTAAAACATCCCTACTTAAAAAGATAGAAACATCTACACTAAAGACAAACGCAAAGAATAGACTGCTGAGCGAACTTCAAAAATTCTATATCTTAACCAATAGTATGGGCTGGGTATTGATTTATGAAGATGTTCCTATAGGCGATTTTAGCGAGTTAGAACTTAAGCGGTAGTAATTTTAGGCTTGTCTACTAAAGATAAACCGTCATCAATTAAATGTCCCAGTTTTGGTTGGTCGCGCTTCACTTCCTCTAAATGATTTTTGATGTTCAATGCAAAATCAGTATCCCCATTGGTAATTGCCAATTCATATAATTCAACGGATAAAAGCCAATCCTGAGGAAATCGTTCTCGTATTTCTTTAAATACCTTGTTTCTTGAAATCGTGGTATTCTTCTCTTCCCTAAAATCTCGTATTTGTTGGTAGTATAATGTTATTTCATTATCAGAGTTATCCTCTTTGTTAGTATTGGTTTTGCTTAGTTCATGGTCTAAAAGGTCAAAACTATTTATATCTGCGGGGCCGTTATAGGCAGAGACGATTTGTTCTCCAATAGCCATATTGTACCGTTCCAAATTAGATTTAAACAGTATTTTCCCCTTATGTGTAACGGAACAGTTCTCAAGAGTGATGAGAATGATTTGTCCTTGTAGGTTTCTCGTCCCCGTAATTATTTTTCCACTTACATTGATGTTCCCTATAAAATCTAAGGAGACAACTTCTCCTTCGCATATATTGTATGCCTTTAAGTCTCTCGGACTCATTTCCTCAATGGCAATGTTGATGCCTTTTAGGCGGCCTATAGGTGAGCCGAATCCTGCAGTGTGTTTGTTCGTATCCTGACCAACTAATTCTTTTTCATGAAACGCTAAGGCAGATTTCCCCCGTGTCTGAAAATAAACGGGCTCACCTTCATGCGCTATTACATACTCAAAATTTCCAGAGACCTGTAATCCCGTACTTAGTTCTATGGTACCTAGCTCTTTGGAATGTATCAATTTTCGGATGCCTTTGAGTCCGCCTGTACGCAGGGCCATGGTATTGGTGAAATCCTCTAAAACTTGATTTAGAAAAGCAAAGTCTGGCGTTACGAACAGTTGTGGCTGTGGCTTGGTAATATCAAAAGCAGTATGAGCTGCTGCGATAGAATAAGGAATTTTTTTAACCTCGTCCGTCATACACCAAGTGCTTTCACCGATGGAAGATAGTAATCCAGCTCCGTATATTTTCGGGTTTTCTAACGCGCCTATAAGTCCGTATTCCACCGTCCACCAATGCAGATTTCTTATGAGCGCCATTTCGCTGGGTTCGCCCATGTTTTCTTGAAGGTCCTCTATTTGTTTTTCAGCCTTTTCTATTTCCAAGGGGTCGGTACCCTTGGCCTCTTTAATGATAGATAAATGGCGTACTGCTTCGTAGAGCTCAAAATCCTTGGCACTGGACACAGCTTTACACCCAATTTCACCAAAACGCCTAAGATATTCAGCATACTCTGGGTTGGCAATAATAGGTGCATGTCCTGCACCTTCGTGGATAATATCTGGTGCGGGTGTATATTCTATATGTTCCAACTGGCGGATATCCGAAGCAATAACCAGTACATTATATGCCTGAAACTCCATAAATGCCGCTGGCGGAATAAATCCGTCTACAGCAACGGCAGCCCAGCCCAAATCTTTTAGGATACGGTTCATGCCATACATATTGGGTATGTGGTCTATGGAAATCCCTGTTTTTTTTAGTCCATCCATATATGACCCGTGTGCAACTTGGCTGAGGTAATCTATATTTTTTCGCATCACATAGCGCCAAACCGCTTGGTTCACAGCGGTATAATTGGGATAATTTTGCGGTTTTATGTATTGTTTTAGGTGCTTTGGAAGTTTATCCAGTATGGGATTGCTTTCGTAGTTCATGATTAGGACAATTTAACAGCACTGCCTTGGACCCCTAACTGGGAGTGCATAAAAAATGTTTGAGGAGTATCCCCATGCTTTTGACGGTATTCTAATTTGTCTTTTGTTAGTTCCAAGGAGGGTCCTTCACCCGTAGGAATCCACCACATAATAAACTGAGATGGTTGCGCAGGGTCAAACCATTTTTTCTTGTTCTTAAGGAAATAACTGTGAACGGAACCGTAAGCATAGTTTTTAAAAGATTCCATTTTTTTCCATACACTTATATTAATTGCCGTCATTTCGTTTTTGAAGGGTGATTCTAGATACGATGCGGATTGCCGTTTCTCGTCTTTTAAACGCCATGCAAATCCAGAATTACCCTCTACACGTTTAGTTATCGGGTCCAAAAAAGCTACAAACTCTTTCATCATAAGATTGTCTAACGGAGCGCTAAAACATGAAATATTGGCTTGTGAAAGATGGCGCATGTAATTTATTATTTCTATTAAAGGTAGTTAATATGGTTTAATTCTATTTATATTGATTTAATTTTAGTGATAATTCCTATTTAATTGATAATATATAGTAATATAGTATGGATTATATAGTTTAGTAATACACAAAACAGGAAATAGTATGCCGGAAAACTTAGACAGTATAGACCGACAAATATTGAAAATCTTAGAAAATGACGCAAAAACGGGTGCAAAAACTATCGCAGAGAAGTTGGGGCTTACCAAAACTCCGGTCTATGAACGGATAAAGAGATTAGAAAAGGAGGGGTATATAAAAGGCTATGTTGCTATTTTAAATACGGATAAAATTGAAGAGAGTATCACCGTATTCAGCTTTGTTTCCCTAGAGGCTCAAAAAGGTAGCTTTATGGACGATTTTCTACTAAGGATCCAAGAGCTGAAAGAAATAACGGCTTGCTATGTAGTAGGAGGAGAGTTCGATTTTCTATTAAAGGTAACGGTCAAAAATTTAGATGCTTATTATGATTTTGCAAAATCAAAAATAGCCAGTCTCCCCAATATCGGTGCTGTAAAAAGTGCTTTTGTATTAAACGA
>JBLIEO010000044.1:0-15814 GCA_047633095.1 Maribacter sp. | reverse complement strand
CAGATGGTAGGGATATCCTTGTTAACCAAGTAGGTTGTTTTGGTGTTCGTTTAGGGCGTATCGACTTTTATTTTGATTCTGAACGTATTGTTACCGATGGCGTTTCCATCACTGTATAATTCTAAAATCATGGGACAAATGTTAAGAACAGACTCCTCAAATACTGACTTTATAACATTGGTAGCGCTTTTAGATATAGACTTAGCAGCGCGTGACGGGGAAGAAAACACCTTTTATGCACAGTTTAATGGTATTAGCGTCCTAGAACACTGTGCCGTGTATTATGAGAATAATATTCCCTTGGGTTGCGGAGCATTAAAAGCATTTGATGATACCAATATGGAAAGTAAACGCATCTATGTTTCCGTAAGCTCCCAAGGAAAAGGCATCGCCTCCCTCCTGCTTAAAAACTGGAAAAGTGGACCGCCGAATTGGGTTATACTTCTTGCGTTTTAAAAGCCGTTGCCCTTTACAAAAAGAACAATTACGTTCGTATTCCTAATTATACGCATTATACAGAAATATTGAATAGTGTTTGTTTTAGGAAAGTGGTATAGGTCGCTGTTTCTTTGATGGTTAAAAACTTTTATACGCTTCCAAAAAAGTGGTTGAATTGTGTTTTAAAAACTGGGGAATTAGTTATTTAACATGCATAGAATCGTAACTCTGCCTATACAATCATGGGCAACCATTTAAGACACAAACTATAAAGTATTTAATAAGTTCACTTCTATCTATCCTTATTTTTGGGATACATGCAGCATTGAGTCAGCACAATAAGAATATTATAATAGGAAGTAAATTTATAATTAATTCTAGTATTTTAGATGAAGACAGAACTTGTTTGATAAGCCTAACCGATTCTTACAATGATTCAACTGAAGTGAAGAAGAAATATCCAATTATGATACTATTAGATGGCTCCTCTCATTTTAAAACAGCCTCAGGAATACTACATTTTATGAGTTCAAATAGAAATAGAAATCATTTTATACCAGAAACCATTATTGTGGCTATAGAAAATATTGACCGTGAACGAGGTTTTACTGTCACAAAAATAAAGACCAAACGAGCAAACAGCATCGGAGGCGGAAATAATTTTTTGAAATTCATTGAGAAAGAATTAATCCCATATGTGGATAAGAAATATAGAACCAATCCTTATCGGACGCTAGTAGGACATTCCTTAGGTGGTTTATTAACTCTAAATGCGCACATGGATAAAAATAGTTTATGAACACCTATATATTCATTGACCCAAGTATTTGGTGGAACGAGCAAATAATGATGGACAAGGTTAATTCGATTAGACCTATATATTTATTAAAAAGATTATATATCGCCACAGCAAATCAAGGAGATACTAGTTACGAAATAAAAAAAGAGACGACACATTTTATGCTTTATTAAAAAAAAGAGACGAAGAATCACTAAACGTTAAAATTGATTATTTTGAAAATGAAAATCATCGGTCCATTCCTTTAATCGCCTTGTATAATGGCTTGAGATACTTGGTTGATGAAAAGCAATAAAAAAATTTGGTTATTCCCACGAGTACCAACATCATAAAATTACTTTTTTTTACCTTACTCATAAAATAACGCTTATAGTCTAAAAAAATCAGAAGTAGTGAATGAACAAAAATAAACAGCTATTCGAACACATCTTGTGAAAAATTCAATTAAATTTACATAGGAGTGTGCCATATCGTTTAGGTATATCGAAAAGTTAAGAAGTTTTATTTTTATGTAAAAACCAATGGTACAGGTGTTTACAATGACAGACGGAAAGCAGTTTTTGAACGTTTTATCCAAGCAGATATTCGTGACAAATAGGTATTTTAGGGTGCCGTTTTAGCTATTTCCAAAGCTTATGTTGCAATGCTAGGAAGAAAATTATGAGTAGAAAGTGAAAATGAAAGGGCGACACTTTTTATTTTACTATTCTGTATAGCCTTGATGTTAAATAAGCAACTGAAATGGTAAATATTACTGAAATTATAACGATACACTTAAAAAGTAAAAATCTAAAAATACTAATTGCTGAAGACGATGAGGCATCCCATTTTCTTTTGAGTTTAATGCTCAAGGATGTAAGTCAAGAATTGCTACATGCAAGAACTGGACTTGAAGCTATTGAACTTTGTCGTGCCAATCCGGATATAGATTTGATATTAATGGATGTGAAAATGCCTATTTTCAGCGGATACGAAGCAACGCAACAAATACGTGAATTTAATTTGGGGGTAATTATAATAGCTCAGACAGCACACGTACTTCGCGGAGATAGGGAAAAAGCAATCTCGTTAGGATGTAACGACTATCTTACAAAACCAATCATGAAGACTAAATTACTTTCAACAATAAATAAATATTTTAGTGGGTAAGTATTCAATAAAGAATAGCCATACCCACACATAGCCTTCTTAGTAGTGATTCAAACACTGCCACACACAAAATTTAGTATAAGAAGGTATGAAATTAACCCTATAAACATACTTCATAAAATATCCCCTTACGCTCTCCCCAAAACAAACTTCAGGAGTAACTGTATCTCCCACTCCAAAGTAATCCTTAGGTAATTTCTCTTCTTTTCACCCG
Organism: Maribacter sp.; assembly: GCA_047633095.1. Taxonomy (GTDB): domain Bacteria; phylum Bacteroidota; class Bacteroidia; order Flavobacteriales; family Flavobacteriaceae; genus Maribacter. The sequence continues at coordinate 13,214 of JBLIEO010000044.1, read as the reverse complement.
CAACAATGTTAGGTATTACATAAACGTAATATGTTTACCATGTTAATTGGCTTGTAGCGGTCTGCCCATAACAAAAAGAAAATACCTAGAGGAGAATACCCCCCAAGTAAACAAACTTGTCAAACGCATTAAAAAAGGCAAGATGATTACTATTAAAAACTTTTAACCCTCTATTTTTAAAGCACTAAACGCTAATTACGTTAACCATGAACTTAGCTACCATACGTTTTATGTAATTGAAAATAGATTTAGTTTAACCTTAATCGTACTTATAAAACAACTTCATGGTAAAAAAAGACATAAGATAAATGGGTGTTATAAAATAATTCCCTGTGGATAATTGTATTTTGTAGGGACCCAGTTAAAAGATAGCTTACGAAAACTTTAAAAATTAACCATAACCAAGGTATAGCAAGAATTACCTAAAAACTACATCATCTTAACATTACTAATTATGAAAAATATATTACGCTGCTTGTTCATTTTGATTGTGCTATCAAATTGTACACCACCCAATTCTGAATGGAAACCTTTAATCGTAGATAATTCACTAGAAGGTTGGCATATTTTTCAGGATAATGGGTCTAAAGAAGGATGGATTGTTGAAAATAATATTCTAATTTTCAATGGTGTATCTGATATGGAATCAGGAGAAGGAGATGCAAGTTTATTATCTAACAAAGTGTATGGAAATTTTGAAATTCAATTTGATTGGAAAATTATGCCTGGTGGCAATAGCGGTTTTTTATGGGGTGTAAAGGAAGACGAAAAATATAAATATCCTTATCAAACAGGACAAGAAATTCAAATTTTAGATCATTCAATTTATGATGACCCTAAAAAGGTCCTAGGTGGGGAAATTGAGCTAAATAACATCTTGGAAGATTTGGATGCCCGCAAACATTATATTGGGGCTTTATACGATTTGTCTGCACCAACTGTTTTAGATGCAGCTAAACCAGCGGATGAATGGAATTCATATCATCTAAAAATTGATTACGAATCTAATTTGGGAGAAGTAATCTTAAATAACATTTTAATTAATTCATTTCCGCTTCAAGGACCCAAATGGGAAGGAATGTATGAGAATAGTAAATTTAGCAAATCAGAAGATTATGAATATTTAGGTGATGCGAGGTGGCATGACTTTGGAAGATTCACAAAAGGCTATATCTGTTTTCAAGATCACCCTGGAAAGGTTTCTTTCAGAAATATAAGGATAAAAGAGCTTGATTAAACCGTTATTTTAAGTGTTAATAACAAATAACTCCTTGGGGTAAAAACCAGCTCGTAAAAACGATAATAAACCCTTACGCATTCCCCAAAATAAACTTCACAAGAACCTTTAATTCTTCCTTCAAAGAAATTTCTGGATAGGTATTGCCCGCTTGGCGGCACCAATAGCCAGCATTAAAACGATGGCCTTCCTTTCTATGTAAATAAGCATGTAACCAACTGCCAATGGTGTCATGCAGGTCTTGGGCAATATTATGAGAAGCTTCCCAATCGCCTTTGGCATCAAACCAAATAGACTGAAGAGCTAAAGGCCAATTTGCAGGAGGAATTGACTGAGACAAAGTCTGTTCAAATTCGGGATAGTCTTTAGGCTGCATGTCCGGTAACTTTTTTTACTAGTTTACCAACGGTTAGACCTTGTCCTATAATAGAAAAGACAACGACAACATACGTGATGACCAAAAAGAGGTCTCGATGCATGTCTTGGGTTAATCCTAATGCCAAGGCAATAGAGATACCACCGCGTAGACCCCCCCAAGTCATAACAAGGTTAGTTCTAGGAACAAAATCCAATTTTTTCTCAAAGAATTTAATTGGTAATAAGAGTGATAAATACCGACAGGCCAATACGACGGGTATAGCAACAAGCCCTGCAATCACATAATTAAACTCAAAGGATATGACCAGCATCTCCATCCCTATCAGTACAAACAATAAGGTGTTTAGTAGAATATCTAACAACTCCCAAAATTTGTCAACATAGATCTCCGTAGTATTAGACATAGCCGAGTGCCGCACGGTATCATTACCTACGACCAGACCGGCCGTCACCATAGCCAATGGGGCGGAAAGGTGAAATTTTTGAGCCACTACGGTACCCATCATTACGGCTGCCAAAGTGATAATAACTTCTATGTCATAATCATCTATGGAGCGCATTAATCTGTACGTAATCCAACCTATCAATAACCCTAATAAAATACCACCAATAACCTCTACACCAAAAAGTTCTAAAATGGCAAATGGGTCAATCTCCCCAGTGCTTGAAGAAGCCAATTGAAAAATAGTCAAAAATACGACTACCCCTACTCCGTCATTAAACAATGACTCTCCTACAATTTTAGTTTCCAAATTTTTAGGAGCTCCGGCTTGTTTTAAAATTCCAAGTACTGCGATAGGATCTGTTGGAGAAATCAAAGAACCAAAAAGCAAGCAGTAAATAAAATTCACCTCTAGCCCAAACAATTGTAAAATGTAAAACATAAAAGTTCCCACTAAAAAGGTAGATACCAGAACCCCTAAGGTAGAAAAGACAAAAATGGGCCACCGCTGGACTTTTAATTGTTCAAAATTGGTATGTAAGGCTCCTGCAAAAAGTAGAAAACTCAGCATTACGTCCAGCAGAACAGTCCTAAAATCAATTTGACTTATAATATACTTTTCAGCATTCAGTAAGGTATCATCAAAATAACCAATACCAAATACCGCCAAAGTAAAGACAATCGTAATAAGCATTAACCCAATGGTATTAGGTAACTTTAAGAACCGAACATTAATATAGCCAAATATGGCAGATATAAAAACAAGTATTGACGCAATGATAAAGTAATCCATAGTGTTATTTTTTTTCAGCTTGGCCTCTTAATCGTTTATTTGTAAAATCATTAACTAGTTACAACAAACCTCAATAGAACAGGTTTAATTTTTATGTAATACGAGTCTTCAGAACTTCTTTTTTTTCAAAGGTGTTAAACCCAATGGGTATTACACCATTTCCAAAAACTCCTGTTCTGTAATAATAGGAACATTCAGATTTTCCGCCTTGGTACGTTTGCTAGGTCCCATTTTATCACCAGCGACCAAGTAACTGGTCTTGGAGGAGATGGAGGAACCTACCTTGCCCCCATTATCTTCAATCACCTTTTTAAGTTGATCCCTACTCACCGATTCAAAAACACCGGACACCACAAGGGTTTTTCCTTTGAGGATATCTGTCTGGTTCTCTAATTTTTCTGCCGATAAGGAAAACTGAACTCCTTTTTCCTTGAGGCGTTCAATAGCATTTTGATTCTTTTCATTACTAAAAAAAGCCACCACACTTTCTGCAATCCGCTCCCCTATTTCATCAACTGCCACGAGCTCTTCTTTAGTAGCCACAGCCATCGCGTTTATATTTTTATAAGCCTTTGCAAGTTTTTTTGCCACGGTTTCACCAACAAAACGAATGCCCAAGGCAAACATAACCCGCTCAAAAGGAATGGCAACAGATTCCCCAACACCTTTGATTAAATTATCGGCAGACTTCTCCGCCATGCGTTCCAAAGGTAGAATTTGTTCCTTAGTCAAATCATATAAATCGGCATAGTCTTTTATCAAGCCTTCTTTAAATAACAATTCTACAGTTTCTCCGCCAAGACCCTCTATATCCATCGCCTTACGAGAAATAAAATGTTGAATACGCCCCGTAATCTGTGGTGGACAACCATATTCATTGGGGCAATAATGTTTGGCATCCCCATCGGTGCGTTCTAAAGGGGTATGACATTCTGGGCATGCTGTACTATATTTGGTTTCCTTAGAATCCGCAGGGCGTTTGGTACCGTCAACACCGATAATCTTCGGAATAATCTCCCCTCCCTTTTCCACGAAAACAGTATCCCCTTTGCGGATATCTAATTTGGCAATTTGATCAGCATTATGTAAGGAGGCTCTCTTTACTGTAGTTCCTGCTAATAATACCGGGTCTAGATTTGCTACGGGTGTAATGGCACCTGTGCGCCCAACTTGGTAGGTGATTTCATTCAACACCGTAAAGACCTGCTCTGCCTTAAATTTATAAGCCATAGCCCAACGCGGGGCTTTTGCCGTAAACCCTAATTCATCTTGGTGCTGCAAACTATTGACTTTCACGACTACCCCATCGGTTTCGTAAGGCAATTGATGTCGCGCAACGTCCCATTCTTCCACAAATTTCATCACGGCTGCCGTGCTATGGCATAATTTTGCCACGGTAGGAACTTTAAAACCCCATTCGCGCGCCTTTTCCAACATTTCGTATTGAGAGGCAATTCCAATGTTATTTCCAACAATACTATATAAGAGACACTCCAACGGTCGTTGCGCCACTGCACTGCTGTCCTGCAACTTTAAACTGCCGGATGCGGTATTTCTTGGGTTCATATACGGTTCTTCACCATTCGCTACCCGTTCCTCGTTCATTTTTTGGAAACCGCCAAAAGGCAGAACAATTTCTCCCCGGATATCAAACTTGGCCGGATAATCACCTTTTAACTGCAAGGGAACCGATTTTATGGTTTTTATATTGGTCGTTACATCATCACCTTGAAAACCATCGCCACGCGTTACTGCACGCACCAATTTCCCATCTTCGTAGGTAATACTGATAGAAGCGCCATCATATTTTAACTCACAGGTATACGATACAGGAGCATCTCCGAGATTCCGTTGTATGCGTTTTTCCCAGTCTTCCAAATCCTCCTTAGAATAGGAATTATCCAGCGAATACATACGATGTTCGTGAACAATAGTATCGAAGTTCTTCGTCACCACACCACCCACACGAATTGTGGGCGAACTGGCGTCATAAAATTGAGGATTTTGAGCTTCCAAGGCCTGTAGTTCCTTCAGTTTCATATCGAACTCAAAATCGGAAATACTGGGATTGTCTAATACATAATAATTGTAATTATGTTCCCTAAGTTTATCTCGAAGTGTCGTTATGTTGTTCTCAATACTCATTATATCTGTTCTTTTGTCATCCATTGTGGCATAGGAAGGGGTTTGAAAGCCTTCATTTTATCCAATAAAACATCAATTTTATCATCGACCAAAATAGCATCTAAATTTTCCCTTCTCACAAAACCTTTTTTAACCATCTTTTTAAGCATCTGCAGTAGCTCATCATAAAAGCCGTTGGTATTTAAAACCGCAATCGGATACGGATGCAGTCCTAGCTGCGCCCAAGTAAGCATTTCAAAAAACTCCTCTAGGGTTCCAAATCCACCTGGCAACATTAGAATACCATCACTAAGCTCGTGCATCTTTAATTTACGGTCGTGCATGTTTTGAGTGATAATGAGTTCAGAAAGTCCGTCGTGATATACTTCCTTTCGCTTAAGAAACTCTGGAATAACGCCAATGACGGTACCTTGGTTATCCAAAGACCCTTGCGCTACTTTTCCCATAATCCCAATTTTGGCACCTCCATATATGAGGTCCATTTGCTGTTTAGCAAGCGTGGCTCCTAAATTATAGGCATCCTTAGCGAATTCAGTATCATTCCCTTCACTACTCCCACAAAAAACTACAATTCCTTTCATTACTTAACTGCTTTGACCATACGGTCGTTTCCAAATATATCTTTTCTTAATTCGATGTCCTTAAACTTATTTTCCCTGAGCAAAATCAGCATCTCTTTTCCCAAATATTGGTTTATTTCTAGATATAAACAACCATTCTCAGCTAAGCTTTTCTGTGCAAAACCAGCAATAGCCCTATAAAATAGCAATGGATCTTCATCCGGAACAAAAAGTGCTATTTCGGGTTCGTGATTCAGAACATTGGCTTGCATCTCTTTTTTTTCTAACTCCCTCACATAAGGTGGGTTAGATACGATAATATCAAATAGCACTGAAGCCTCTAGCTCTGGTACGCCTTTTAAAATATCATATTGTAAAAAATCTATTTTCACTCCATTAGATACAGCGTTGGATGTTGCAAGCTCCAAAGCATCTGAAGAAATATCCATCGCCTTCACCTTACACCCTTCTAAGGCTTTAGCCAAACTGATAGAAATACAACCGCTTCCAGTTCCAACATCTAAAATGTGTAAATATTGACTAGGTTTTCCCTGATTATCGGCTACTACCCATCGCACTAAATCCTCGGTCTCAGGTCTCGGAATAAGAACGCTTGAGGATACCTTAAATATAAGGTCCATAAATTCCGTCTCACCGATAATATGTTGAATTGGAATATCCTGTTTTAATTGACCAATTGCATTTAACAAAGGTGCTTCGTCTTCCTTGCTTATCACTAGTTCTGGTTGAAAGGCCAAGACGAATTTCTCCAATCCAAGAAAATAATCTATCAATAAATAAAAGAAACTAGCAACTTCTTGAGAGCCGTAGCGCCCATCTAATTCGGTATGAAAAATAGTCTTAATTTCCTTTAAAAGCATCCCTAGAGTGTTTTTAGCATCCAAACAGGACATGAAAAGTGTCCTGTATTTCCCATAGGTGCGTCAATATAGTCGAACCCCGATTTTTTATATAGTTTTTGGGCTGCTGCCATATAGGGCATAGTTTCTAGATAACACTGTTCAAAACCAAAAGCCTTTGCTTGAGTTAGGCAAGCCACTATCATTTGACTCCCTATGCCCTTACCCCTTACGGCTTCTAGAAAATACATTTTTTGCAGCTCGCAACAGTTGCCATTATAGTTTTCCAACGGAGCTACTCCTGCACAACCCAGAACCCTTCCATTCTGTTCCACCACAAAATAGGCGGCTCTAGGCACATCGTAGTTTTCGAACATATGATCCAAGGCAGTATCTGCATAGGCCGTTCCTATTTTTGGTACACCAAAATCTACCAGCACCTTTCTGATGACACGAGCGATATCGGCATTATCCGATTTCGTTATTTCCCTTATTACAGCAGTTCCCACAGTATCCGTTTTTATAGGTTTTAAAGTATTATTTTTGGTGTGTGAAGATACATGAAATGTGTAAAATCGTAAACCCTAAGGCGTAGGAAAAATAAAAAGATGCAAACAGTGACCGATATAAAAATGAGCCAAGGTATTATGGATGAAAAATTTATGCGTCGCTGTATACAACTAGCCAAAAACGGCCGAGGAACAACGGCACCAAACCCCATGGTAGGCGCTGTAATTGTTCATAATAATCTGATTATCGGAGAGGGTTATACAAGTCCGTTTGGTGGCGCCCATGCCGAAGTTAACGCGATTGCATCGGTCAAGAGAAAAGAAGTATTACCACAATCGACTTTATACGTAAGCCTAGAACCTTGTTCGCACTTTGGAAAGACACCTCCCTGTGCCGATTTGATTACAGAACATAACATACAAAGGGTTGTGGTAGGTCTTCTTGATCCACATGAAAAAGTAGCTGGAAAAGGCATTCAGAAATTGAAAGACGCCGGTTGTACTGTGCTTGTAGGTGTTTTAGATAAAGAGTGTAGGGAACACCACAAGCGGTTTTTAACCTTCCACAATAAAAAACGCCCTTATATTATCTTGAAATGGGCAGAAACTACGGACGGTTTCATTGCTCCTAAAAAACAGCTACGAAATACAGAACCCCAACCGTATTGGATAACAGGTGCATTATCGAGACAACTAGTTCACAAGTGGCGTAGTGAGGAGCAAGCTATTTTGGTAGGTACCACAACGGTTTTGGAAGACAACCCCAAACTAGACGTTCGTTTATGGTCGGGTAATTCGCCTATCAGAGTAATTATAGACAAAGAACTTAAGGTACCCCCAACCTACCATGTGCTGGATAAAAAACAGCAAACAATCGTTTTTACAAGCGCAAAAGACACCTCCCAATACGTTGATGGAATAGCCTATAAATTATTAGATGAACAGCAACATAGTGTGGAAGCCATCTGTAGTCAATTATACCATCTAAACATACAGAGTATTCTTGTAGAAGGAGGAACAAGAACATTACAATCCTTCATAGATAAAAACCGCTGGGACGAAGCGCGAATTTTTAAAGGGCCATCCTTATTTAAAACAGGGATTAAGGCACCTAGCATCAACGGAACAAAGGTGACATCAAAAAAAATAGAACAAGACGACCTAACAATTTTACAACATGATTAAAAACATCATATTTGACTTTGGGGATATTTTTATCAATCTCGATAAACCTGCTATTTATGAGCAACTTGCTTTATTTGGCTATCCGGAATTAACTCCAGAGATGAACACCCTTGCAAAAACCTATGAGGTTGGAAAGATGACCTCTAAAGATTTTCTGTCTCAATTGAACAGTATGATTCCTGATGCAAGTCTGCCCGAAATAACAAACGCTTGGAATTGTATTCTAAAGGATTTTCCAGAATCGCGACTCACCTTTCTAGAAAACTTAAAAGCGGAAGATAGCTACCGACTTTTTCTGTTAAGTAATACAAACGAGCTTCATATACGTTACGTGCAAGAAACAATGGGCAAGCAACGATGGGACCGATTTGAGGCGTGTTTTGAACAATTTTACCTTTCGCATGAAATACACATGCGAAAACCCAACACTGAAATTTTCGATTTTGTACTAAATCAAAACGATTTAATGGCAAACGAAACCTATTTTATTGACGATACAAAGGAAAATACGGATGCAGCCGCATCTATTGGCATACACACCTGGCATCTTATCGTTGGGTCGGAGGATGTTACGGACTTAAAAACAAAGCTGTAAATGCAATACCTAGCGCTGAGCATTCTTTGCTCTAGTCTCATTTTCGTGGTCTTTAAACTTTTTGTTCGCTACCATGTGCAAACCCTATACGCCATTATCACCAATTATGTAGTAGCCTGTTTGGTTGGCCTTTTCTTTTACAAAGGAGAACTCGCTATTATTAATCTACCTGAAAAAAGCTGGTTTTGGGGCGCTATGGCCTTGGGGGTGCTTTTTATTTTGGTGTTTAATCTAATGGCCGCCACATCACAAAAACTAGGGGTTTCCGTGGCTTCCGTGGCTACTAAAATGTCTTTTGTGCTCCCGGCAATTCTAGCTGTTGTGTTGTACAATGAACAAATAGATGCTATTAAACTATTAGGTATTGCCATTGCTATTTTAGCCGTATATCTTTCTTCAATGAAACAGTCTTCGGGTAATTTTAAGATATCAATGCTGCTACTCCCCTTTTTGGTTTTCTTGGGGTCTGGTATCATAGATTCAGCTATTAAGTATTTTCAGGAAGCTCATGTACCCGAGACTGAATTTGCATTGTTCTCGGCAGTCCTATTCTTTTTTGCTGGTTGCTCGGGTTTACTTTTCATAGGATTTACATCTTTTAAGCAACCACTGAAGCTTAATCCTAGAAATATTTTAGGTGGAATAGCCCTAGGTATACCTAATTTTTTCTCTATCTATTTTCTTTTGCTTGCCTTGGGTTACAAAGGGCTGAGCAGTGCTTCTATATTCACGGCCAACAATGTGGGTATTGTAGTGCTATCTACCGTTCTCGGTATTGTGCTATTTCAAGAAAAGTTAAGCACAAAAAATTGGCTGGGTATTGGTCTTGCAGTTATAAGTATTGTTTTAGTCCTATAATTTTTAGCCATGGAACCAACAGACACGTACAAAACCATATCAAAACCCGTTAGCGATATTCTTTTAAAAGAACGTAAAAGTAAGTTCTATGGATATGCATTCCCTATTACTGATGATGCAGAGGTAAAACCTTTGATTGATGAATTGAGAAAAACATACCCAGCGGCTAACCATGTTTGCTATGCATGGCAACTAGGTGTCGAAAACTATTCTTACCGGGCAAATGACGATGGAGAACCAAACAATTCAGCCGGAATGCCTATTTATGGACAAATACAATCCTTTAAAGTCACCAACATACTCATTGCCGTAGTCCGTATTTTTGGTGGTACCAAATTAGGTGTAGGTGGATTGATAAATGCGTATAAGAGAACAGCTCAATTAACCTTGGAAAATGCAAGAATCACAAAGAAAATAATCAAGGAAGAGCTAACACTTAGCTTTGAGTATGCCGAAATGGAAACCGTAATGCGTTTTATAAAGAAGAATCAACTAAATCTAGTTTCGCAGGAGCTACATATCAATTGTAAAATGATAATCGCGGTACGTAGAAAAGAACTGAAAAGGATTCAAAAAGAACTAGCAGCATACCATAAAATAACTATTTCGAAACAACTATGACACCTATCACCCCTTCTATGCCTTAATCTAATTAATTATATTAATTTTTCGAGAATATAATCAGGACATTTTATAGGTCTTTTCTTATTAATATCCATAAACACCAAAACAGTATTCGCTTCTGCCAGAACTTCATTATTTTGATTTATTAGTATATATTCAAATTCTATCCTAACTGAAGGTGTTTTTTTTAAATAAGTTTTCAACGTGAGTACGTCATCGAACAGTGCAGATTTTTTATAGTGTACCTGTAAACTTATTACCGGCAACATAACCCCGCTCTCTTCCATTTCCTTATAGGAGAGGTCGAAAGAGCGCAACCACGATATTCTACCCATTTCTAAATATTGGGCATAGTTCCCGTGATAGACAACACCCATTTGATCGGTTTCTCCGTATCTAACTCTAAAAGTAATTTCGTTTGCACACATTTTTTAAAGTAAAAAAGTATATATTTAAAATATTCCCAGACGGGCAAACGAACATGCGAAAAAAAAAGGGTAAAATCAATAGAGATTGATTTTTTTTTTAGCTTTTTTGTTCACATATTTGTCCATCACATTATTAGAAAACAATGGGCGACTATTTGTTGTTTAATTTTTATTGCTAACCATTAAACGAGGGATTTTTTATTATGAATGTTACTGCAAATTCCGTATGGAAAAACTGTTTGGTATTTATAAATGATAATATCCAACCGCAGGCATTTAAGACTTGGTTTGAGCCTATTAAGCCAGTTAAGCTAAGTGAAAACGCTTTAAGCATACAAGTTCCAAGTAAATTTTTCTACGAATGGTTGGAAGAGCATTACGTTAAACTCTTAAAAGTAGCCCTTACCAAGGAGTTGGGAGAATCCGCTAAACTGGTTTATATTATCCGTATGGAGAATACCTATGGAAATAAAGAACCCTTTACTGAAAAAATTCCTAGTGCGAACCGGGGAAACATGATGCCACAAGAAATGGACGTTCCCATAAAATCTAAAAATCCTGAATTACGCAACCCTTTTGTTATCCCGGGAATTAGAAATATTAAGATAGAATCGCAGCTGAATCCCAACTATAATTTTGACAACTTTCTAGAAGGCGATTCTAACAGATTAGCTCGTTCCGCCGGTATGGCGGTTGCCAATAAACCAGGAGGCACATCATTTAACCCCTTATTGGTTTTTGGAGGTGTTGGTCTCGGAAAAACACATTTGGCCCATGCTATTGGTGTCGAAATAAAAGATAAATATCCAGAGCGGACTGTTCTTTATATTTCTGCAGAAAAATTTACGCAACAGTACATAGAATCTGTAAAGAAAAATACACGAAACGATTTTATTCATTTCTACCAGTTAATAGATGTGCTTATAATAGATGACGTACAATTCCTATCAGGTAAATCTGGTACTCAGGATGTCTTTTTCCATATCTTCAACCATTTACATCAAAATGGAAAACAAGTAATTCTAACGTCCGACAAGGCACCTGTAGATATGCAGGATATTGAACAGCGTTTGTTATCCCGCTTCAAATGGGGGCTATCGGCAGAGTTACAAACACCAGATTACGAAACACGAATATCCATACTCAATAACAAACTCTACAGGGACGGCGTAGAAATGCCGGAAGAAATTATAGAGTACGTTGCTAAACACATTAAGACAAATATTAGGGAATTGGAAGGTGCCATTATATCACTAATAGCACAATCTACCCTTAACAAGCGGGAAGTGACACTGGAGCTTGCGCAGCAAGTTGTAGAGAAGTTCGTAAAGAATACCAAACGAGAGGTTTCTATAGACTACATACAAAAGGTAGTTTCCGATTACTTTGAGATGGATGTCGCTACCTTACAATCCAAAACAAGAAAAAGACATATTGTACAGGCGAGACAATTGGCTATGTTCTTTGCCAAAAAATTTACTAAGGCGTCGTTGGCAAGTATTGGATCACAAATAGGCAAACGAGATCATGCTACCGTACTTCATGCCTGTAAAACCGTTGATAATTTAGCCGAAACTGATAAACAGTTTAGGAAGTACATCTACGACCTCACCAAGAAATTGTCATAATATATCTATGAAGACAAAAGTGTTAATGGTATGCCTAGGAAATATCTGTAGGTCTCCATTAGCCGAAGGCATTCTTAAAAGCATAGTTAATCCCGAAGATGTCTTTGTTGATTCCGCCGGAACTGGTGGCTACCATATAGGCAATCCTCCTGACCCTAGGTCTATTGAGGTAGCAAAAATCAATGGTATAGATATCAGTAAACAAATCTGTAGAAAATTCAATACGCGCGATTTTGATAGATTCGATGTCATTTACGCAATGGATAATGAAAACTACAACAACATCATAAAATTAGGTAGCAATGTAACGCATCAAAATAAAGTGCGTTTTTTGTTAAGCGAAACTGATGGAAGTGATAAGGAAGTGCCAGACCCCTATTACGACGGAAAGAACGGATTTGAACAGGTTTTCCAAATGATTGAGGTGGCCTGTAAACACATAGCAAAAAGACTTTAGCACCTAACTTATGTCTAATGAAATGAATAAGAAAGGAAAATTATATTTAATTCCAACCACGCTAGGTGATAGCCCACCACTAGAAGTACTTCCTATTTCTATCAAAAGGGCTATAGAAAGCATAGACCATTATGTAGTGGAGAACGAAAAAACGGCGAGACATTTTATCAAAAAAATGAGTCCCAGAAAATCTCAGCCTTCCTTACACTTATTTGCGCTGAACAAGTTTACAGAAGCAAGGGAAATTCCTAGTTTTCTTGAGCCGTGTCTCGCTGGTTATGATATGGGTATTTTGTCCGAAGCAGGTTGTCCTGGCATCGCAGACCCAGGTGCCGCAGTAGTTCAACTTGCGCATCAAAAATACATACAGGTAGTTCCTTTGGTAGGACCCTCCTCTATTGTACTTGCTTTAATGGCGAGCGGGCTAAACGGTCAGAATTTTGCATTTAACGGTTATTTACCTATTGACTCAACGGATCGAAGAAAAGAAATAAAGCGCTTAGAAAAAAAATCTA
>JBLIEO010000043.1:0-15932 GCA_047633095.1 Maribacter sp. | reverse complement strand
ACAAGAATATGCGGTGGATATTCGTTTTTATGCCACAGTTTGGAACGTTGTGCTACACCGAATCGATGTTGTTCGTCTATGATGGCCAGGCCTAAATTTTTGAATTTCACTTTATCCTCTAAGAGCGCATGCGTGCCTATTAAAATTTGAAGTTCTCCATTTTCTAACTGTTCATGGATGGGTTTTCGAGCCGACTTTTTAACTGAGCCTGTCAATAGAGCGCAAGTTACTCCAGTGCCTTTGAGTAATTCCGAAATACCTTGGTAATGTTGATTGGCAAGAATTTCGGTCGGCGCCATCAAACAAGCTTGGAAATCATTATCTATGGCCAATAACATAGTCATCACCGCCACAATTGTTTTTCCCGAGCCCACGTCTCCCTGCAGTAAGCGATTCATTTGCGCATTACTACCCAAATCTGAACGTATTTCTTTTATTACCCTTTTTTGAGCATTTGTGAGTTCAAAAGGAAGTTTGTTTGCGTAGAAATCTTTAAAAAGTTCGCCCACTTGGTCAAAAGGGAATCCCTTGATTTTTTGTTTGTGTAGCATGTTCTTCGCGATGAGCTGCATTTGTAGGTAAAATAGCTCCTCAAATTTTAAACGAAACTGTGCCTTTGCAAGTAGCTCCTGACTCTTTGGGAAATGGATATTAAAGAGTGCATCGCTTCTAGAAATTAGTTTTAGCTCATGTAAAAGACTATCGGATAAGGTCTCTGAAAACCTGCCTTTGGTCTCTAAGAACAACTGTTGCATTAATTTACTAATGACCCTATTTGTAATCCCTTTATTACTTAATTTTTCTGTAGATGGGTATACCGGTTGCATGTGTACTTTCAATCCTTGCTCGTGTTCCGCTAGTGGTTCCATATCCGGATGCGGCATGGAAAAGGTATTATTGAATACATTACACTTGCCGAAGATGACGTAGGGAATGTTCAATTTTAAATTTTCACGAATCCATTTTTGCCCTCGAAACCAAACGAGCTCCATTTCCCCAGTATCATCTTGAAAACGAGCTACCAAACGGGTACCCTTTTTCTGCTCAACCGTTTTTATATGAACGAGTTTGCCAATAACCTGTACATCTGCATTACTTTTTTGAAGTTGGCCTATTTTATAGTATTGCGTTTTATCAATATACCTATGAGGAAAGAGATTCAGTAGATCTTGGTATGCACGAATACCGAGCTCTGATTGCAGGCTATCTGCCCTGTTAGGACCAACGCCTTTGAGATATGCAATAGGGGTTTGAAGCAATGTGGGATTCATTTCACGAATTTAGAACTTAAGACATTGAACTGCAATAAACGAAAAGCCTAAATTTGGTATTAGAACTATTTTTCTTAGGACATGTTTAAATATGCTATCGTTTTTTTATTCAGTTGCTGTGCTGGTTTTGCCCAACATCAAGATAAAGTAAATTTCATTAAAGCAAGTGTCTTTGTAGAACTGCTGCCTTTACAAAAGGCAATAGAAGGCGAGGTTATATATGATTTTGTAGTTTTGTCTGAGTTGGATTCTGTCTTTTTGGATGCCAAGAATATGGATTTTAATATCGTAAAACTTAACCGTAGAAAAGTAAAATTCAGTAACGATAGTAGGCAAATAATCATCCGTAAGAAGTTTAAAAAAGGGGAGGCTTATTCGTTACGACTTCGGTATTCCTGTATTCCAAAACAAACCGTCTACTTTATGGGATGGGATGATACAGTTGATGGGAATGAACAAATTTGGACACAAGGTCAAGGGAAGTATACCAGTCATTGGTTGCCCAGTTTTGATGCCATGGTAGAAAAAGTAGAGTTCGATTTGAGCATCGAGACGCCTAAACATTTCACTGTCATTGCCAATGGAAAATTGGTTAAATATAACGAAAAAGATAATTCGGCCAGATGGCAATTTGATATGCAGCAACCTATGAGTAGCTATCTTTTGGCTTTTGCAATAGGAAAATATAGCAAACAGCAGTTAGTTTCTAATAGTGGGGTTCCTATAGAAAATCACTATTACCCTAAAGATAGTTTAAGAGCAGAACCTTCGTATAGATACACCAAGAAAATTTTTAATTTTTTGGAAACTGAAATAGGTTTTCCTTATCCTTGGCAAAATTACAAACAGGTTCCTGTACGCGATTTTTTGTATGCTGGAATGGAGAATACGAGTGCTACAATTTTTTCTGATGGATTTATGATAGATTCCACTGCTTTTGTAGATAAGAACTATGTGAATGTAAATGCCCATGAATTGGTTCACCAGTGGTTTGGGAACTTAGTAACAGAAAAGGACGGTAACCATCATTGGTTGCATGAAGGTTTTGCCACCTACTACGCATATTTGGCAGAAAGGGAAATCTTTGGATCTGACCATTTTTTTTGGAAACTATACATCACAGCGCAACAACTTCAAGGCTTTTCAGATAGGGGAGAAGGGGAGTCTTTGCTTAATCCTAAAGCCAGTAGCCTTACCTTTTATGAAAAGGGAGCATGGGCTTTAGTTATGCTTCGGGATTTTGTTGGAGATAACTCATTTAGAAAAGGGGTACAGCAGTATTTGAAGACCTATCAATTTAAAAATGCTACGGTGTCTCAATTTTTACAAGAAATAGCGGATGCCAGCGGTGCCGATTTATCAGGATTTAATACTACGTGGTTAGAAAGTACGGTGTTTCCTATGACAGAAGTAAAAGCATTTTTAGAAAAACAGTCACCTTCTTTAGCCTTATTATTTGAGATGGAAGGCAGTTTTGAAGCCTTACAAAGTGATGACTTGGAATATGAAAGGTATTGGGAAGCCTCCAACTCTATTCATTTTAAACAGCATGTACTGGAGAATTACCACCGTAAGTTACCAACAGCACTCATTCAGAAAGCCTTTGCGATGGACACCATTCCTGTAAGGCAGTCCCTTGCTACGTCATTGTTGGGTTTGTCAAGTCCAGACACTTTAAATAAAAAAATAAAACAAAACTTTGAGTCACTACTTCAGGACAAGAGTTATGTTACCCAAGAAGTTACTTTAGTTAAATTATGGAGTGCCTTTAAAAAAGATAGAAAGTATTATCTGAACCAATTAAAAGATGTTAGTGGCTTGCCTAACAAGAACGTTCGATTGTTATGGTTGACATTGGCCTTGGTTACTCCTGAATATTTGGTTAGTCAAAAACAGGATTTTTTAAAAGAACTTTCAGATTATACTAGCGAACAATACCATCCTGAAATTCGGCAAAGGGCTTTTCAATATCTAACCGATATAAGCACGTTGAACGATGACGTATTAAGACAACTTGTGAAAGCTACTGATCACCATTCTTGGCAATTTCGCAACTTTGTCAGGCGCTTATTGGATGAGCTAGTAAAAGAAGAACCTATCAAATCACAATTGCAACAAATAGCTAAAGGACTAAATAATGATGATTTGCGTTATCTTAACACCAAACTTAGTTTAGAATGAGAGCATTGGTTATTTCCGGTGGTGGTAGTAAGGGAGCATTTGCAGGAGGCGTAGCTGAATTTTTGATTCAAACGTCCAGTAAGAAATACGATATGTTTGTAGGTACATCTACTGGTAGTTTGCTTATTTCCCATTTGGCCTTGGGTAAGTTGGAAAAAATAAAGGAAATTTATTCCAATGTAAATCAGGACACGATTTTTAATAATTGCCCTTTTGTAATTAAGAAAAAGTATGGGGTAGATGAGATTTCGATTAATCATTGGAACGTACTAAAAAACTTTATAGCTGGTAAACAGACCTTTGGGGAGAGTGAAAACCTCCGTAAAATGATTAAAGAAAGCGTTACACTTGAAGAGTTTAACGAACTTAAAAACGGTACAACCGATGTAGTGGTTACCGTATCTAATTTGTCCTTGAATCAAGTAGAATATAAATCTGTTAACGAATGTACGTATGACGAGTTCTGTGATTGGATATGGATTTCGTCTAACTATGTGCCGTTTATGAGTTTGGCTCGCGTAAACGGGTGTGAATATGCAGATGGCGGTCTTGGAAGTATCGTTCCTATTGAAGAAGCAATAAAACGAGGTGCGACCGAGGTAGATGTTGTAGTGCTACACACGGAGGTGAATTATATGAATCGTATGCCCTCTAGAAATCCGTTTGAGCTTTTGACTACCATGTTGAGCTTTATCCTAGATCGCATAGAAAATCAAAATATTAGAATAGGAAAATTGGTTGCTAATCAAAAGGGTGCCATTATTAATCTATATTATACACCTACCATTTTAACTACAAATTCCCTGATTTTTGATAAAGCTAAAATGACACGGTGGTGGCAGCGTGGTTACCTTTATGCTAAAAATAAAAATGAGGAAACAAATCCTATTGCCCCCAATGAGAATGAGTGAACTATTGGGTAGATAGGATGATGGCAGTTTTTAGATGGTGGTTAAAATTTTAGAACGGTCAAAAATGGGAAATACGTATTCTTTTTTTTAAATTTTTAAAAAACTCATTCCGTAAGGCGAAAAACAAATTGAAGTTAAACATTAATTTTGTTTTTTGAATTTACATTTCACCTTGACAGTTGAACTTTATTTTTCAGAGCTACCAAAGCTCTCCAATTTCTTTTTTTACATAAGACAATGCAGTAGTTGAAGGAGAGGTTTTTTCCATGGTTTCTGTTAGAATGTCCTCTCGTAATTTATCTGCAGTTTCTGTTTCGCTAATGGCCGCTTTTCGTATCATCTGTATGGTAGCACTTTTGGCAGCTTTTATAATGTTCCAACATTCATCGGTCATATATATTTGCTGCGAAAGATTATGCTCAAACTCGGTCTCTATATTTTTAATGAGCAAATTCTCATAATCAGATTTTTTACTAGATATAGGTCCAACCCTAACAACCAGACTTGGAATAGCAATACGTTCTAAAAAGAGCGCCATACGCTCATATGCTTGCATTCTTATAGGTAGCGCGTCTTTCTGGGAATCTTTATGCAATAGAAACCGTCGCCTACCTTCTTCATTTTTGGTGTGAAGCCTAAAGAAATAGAAAGCTATTAAACCAGTTACTATAGACGGAAAAGTATATGCGAAAAGTTGAAAAATTTGGTCTGAGGTCATCTGTTAACTTTTAACGTGGTTAGTTGTTTATGTCAGACACTAGAACGACCAATTTCATCAATTATTATATGGGTTTATCGATGAAATGCAGAAAATGTAAGAGCATTTATAATAATATTTCATAACAACAATTCCCTTAGGCTATTCTGTGGATATAATAGCCAAATAATCAGGCCTCATAAAAGAACTAATAATTTTCAACCAATTGCCAATACAAATAAGTTTATCTCGCCTGCTGGCATTAAAGGATTCTTAGCTCATACAGCTTGGTTGTTTGGTATAGCAATTATTGTGTTCTTGTTGCAAACCCAACGGAAGACGGGCTGCATCTCTTTGGCTATGTTCGGTTGTTTATTTTAACTTTCAATTATTAAGTGCTTTGCTCCTGTTTTTTTGCTGTCTAAAATAACTTATGTCACTAAACCAGTTAAAAAATGCAAATTTATTTGTAGTCTCAAGGGATAAAAATTAATTAGAAAAGGTAATTTAAACAACTACTGTTGAATTGTTAATTATACTATAAGCCATTAAATTATATTGCAAATGCACAAAAACAGATTATATTTAAAGGAACATTTTAAATGTTAAGATTATGAGGTCAATTTTATTTTTTATTGGTTTAGTATTTGTTTTTGCTTGTAAACGAGGGGTTCAAAAACAACCTTCACAAAATAATTTTGAGTATTATATTGAAAATTTCAGTACTTCAGAAATAGGAATAGCTAAAGATGAAAGTCTAAGTAGCCAGGCTTTTATGCAAGAATTGGCATATACAAGAAAAACATTGGACGAACTTTTGCAGATAGATACTGCAGAACTTTCTTTTGAACAAGCTATAGATTGGCGCTTTGCTCGAAGTATTTTAAAAGGTAAAGAATTGAGACAGGCTAAGCATCAATCCTGGAAAAAGGACCCTAGAGAATATATGCTGTTTAGAAGTCTAGGTAACATAATGGAAAGGCCGGGTAAGGTGGATGAAAAAATAGAAGAACTTAAAGAACGTTTGCAAATACTTCCCTTACAATTGAAAAATGGTAAAAATCAAATTGAATTCTATATCCCTAGGTTTCAAGAGCTTTCCTTGTTTATGGCTCAGAATGCTACTGGTCTTTTCAATACTTCGTTACCAGAATTTGCAGCAAGGACTAATAGGGAAGCAGAATTAACCCCTTTTATTAATGATGCGCAAAAGGCAGTGGAGGACTTTGTGTTGTACCTAAAGAAAGAACTTCCCAAAAAGCCTATCGCGGGCTTTGCTATGGGTGAAGAAACGTATAATCAAATGCTAAAGCAAGAACTTTTACTTGATCACTCTACTGAAACTCTTTGGCAATTTGGCAGGGCTAAATTTGAAGCTACCCTGTCTGAGTTGGAAGTGTTGGCAAAGGAAATAGATTCTTCGAAGAGTTGGCAGGAACTGGCCCAGGAAATTAAAAATGATTATCCGAAGCCGCACGAAATGATTGAAGCCCACCAATTATGGGTGGACAGTTCCAAAGCGCATATTTTGAACCATAAACTTATTCCCATTCCGTGGAAAGAACGGGTACAAGTGGTTCCTAGAGCGGAATATTTGAGAAAAACTTCTTACTATGGTAATTTTTCTAGGGCAAAAGCAAAGGATGAAGAAGGTGTTTTGACAGCACAATGGATGATAAATCCCTATGAAGATTGGTGGGATGAAAAAACGAAACAAGAATATTTGGTAGAGCACGATTGGGGGGTTATCATTGTGACCGCACCTCATGAATCTTACGGGGGACACCATGTGCAGGGGCTGTATCAGATGCATAATCCAAGAAAGATTCGCCGAGAGAACGGGCTTTCTTTGTTCAGTGAAGGTTGGGGGCTATATAACGAGCAGCTCATGGCCGAAACGGGTTTTTTTCCTAATAAAAGAATCCATTTGCGACAGTTACAATTGCGACTTTGGCGCAATGCAAGGGTCATCTATGATGTGGGAATGCATTCTGGTCGTATGACGTATGAGGAAGCCGTTGCGCTGATGACTGACAAAGTCGGCTTTTTAAGATGGGCCGCTCAATTAGAAATTGATTCTGCAGCGAAAAGTCCGGGTTATTTTATCGGGTACTATTTAGGTATGTCCGAAATTTTAAGAATAAGGGACCTATATAAACAGAAGATGGGAGAGCGGTTTACCCTAGGCGATTTTCATGAAAAACTTCTGAAAATAGGGAATATGCCACCTAGTCTAATGGAAGAGTCACTAATGGCTAACTTAGACACCGGTACCTAAGGCTATATGTTTCTAATTCTTTGCATCCTTCTTAGCTTGCTCAAAAAAAACTTTATAATCTGGATGAATACGAATTTGGATTCCCTCCTTAAAACCACCATCTTGTCCATGTGCGTTTATACGACTACCATCTACAGAATAGGTAGCAATTAATTCGTTGGAAACGGCAGCTGCTTGATTAAGTGCAATATGCAATTCTCCTGTGATGTTCATTCCAACTACCGTAATTGCCGCTTTGGGGTTGGCGTTCAATAGGTCCCCCACTTTTTGTAATAGCACTTTCGAAGGTTCCAATAAAGTGGTTCCGAGTCCGTCAGTAAAGAAAAAATCTAACTTTTCGAAAATAATAACTACGCCTTCACTTACTTGTACCTTTACATTTTCCCCTAAGGTTCTCTTTGCGTTTGTTAACACAACGAGTGCGGTAGAATCAGCACTTGCAAAGCCTCCAATGATACTTTTTAACTGAGCCTCCTTGCGCCCAATTGCTACTAGGGTTTTGTTGATGTTTTCTGTGTTTTGGCTAGAAAGGGTAGCAAAACTATTCAGGTTTTTCATCAATGTAGCGTTTGCGTCCTGTAATTCTGTTACTTGGGTTTGTAGTTCTTCAGCTTTTAATAGCCCAATTTTCTCCCCTCGTTTTGCATCCGAAATAGTACGCTTCACAGAATCCAATTGAAATTTCAATTCCTGATTCTGTGAAATGAGTTCACTTTTTTTTTGTCCCTGTACACTGAAACAGCCTAATACTATTACTGCAGAAAGCAATACTAATCTCCTCATGGAATATATTCGTTAATTACTATATCTTTTTGTTTTCCTCTTCTAATTGACTAACCCCTTGGTTTGATATCTAATTGTGGTGTATTGTCGCTATCCAAATAGTCTAAGCTCATTTCAGTCAACGCACGTACACCTAATAACAAATCGCTATCGTCTATTTTAAAGTCGGGCGTGTGATGTGGAAAAGATTCCGTGTTACCTGGGGTCATTCCTCCTAAAAAGAAGAAAAAACCTGGTGCTTCGCGCTGAAAATAAGAAAAATCCTCTGCACCGGTAATTGCTTTTTGAGTATTTAGATTGCCTTTTCCGGCAACACGTCTCATTGTAGGGAGCATTTGCTCAACTAGCTCTGGATTGTTGTAGGTAATATCCGTTGCTTCCTTTATTTCACAGGTAGCCTCACCGCCGTATGCTTTAGCGATAGTAGAAACCATTTCAATCATGCGCTTGTTCAGCTTGTCCTTCATGTCATAATCCAAGGTTCTAATAGTACCTATCATTACGGCATCTTCTGGGATAATGTTAAAACGCACACCACTTCTAATTTTTCCTACCGTAATTACCGCTGCTTCATTGGTTAGGTCAGTTTCCCTACTTATTATGGTTTGTAATCCATCAATAATTTTTGCGCTAATGAGAATTGGATCTACTCCTGACCAAGGTTGTGAGCCGTGGCTTTGTTTCCCTTTTACTTTTATGGTAAAGCTCTGCGCAGCGGCCATAGTTCCGCCAGATTTATATCGAATGGTGCCAACGGGTGTTTGCGAGTTTATATGTAGGCCAAAAATAGCATCTACTTTAGGGTTTTGCATCACGCCTTCTTTTACCATAAGTAACGCACCGCCTTCTTCGCCCGGTGGTGGGCCTTCTTCAGCAGGTTGAAAAATAAACTTTACGGTTCCTTTTATCTTATCCTTATTTTTCGACAACACTTCTGCAACACCCATTAAAATCGCAGTATGGGTATCGTGTCCACAGGCATGCATAACACCTACTTTTTCGCCCATAAATTCTGAGGTTACGTTAGATTTAAATGGGAGGTCATTACGTTCGGTAACGGGAAGCGCATCTATATCTGCGCGCAGGGCAACAACTTTGCCAGGTAGGTCACCTTTTAAAAGACCTACCACACCTGTGTGCGCTACACCGGTTTGGACTTCTAACCCTAAGGATTTAAGGTGCTTTGCAATTTTTTCCGCTGTTTTAAATTCACGGTTGCCTAATTCTGGGTTTTGATGAATGTCTCTTCGCCATTCAATTACTTTTTCTTCAATAGCCTTGTAATCGTTATCTAAATTTGGTCCTTGGGCGCTTAATGTGGTTGCAAAAACCAATAACGCTAAAAATCCTAAGTGCTTCATAGTATCGTTTTAAAATTTTATCAGTCTGTAATTATCATCCTGTAATTGTATTAATGCCGTCATGGCGGAAAGCGAAATTTGAACCCCATCCACGAGGTCTTCCTTTGGGAATCCCCTAGAGGCTGAAGACTGTCCGCAGAAAATAACTTTCGCTCCTGCTTGCATCAAATATTCTAATAATTTTTCATTTGGGTTGTTAACACCATATTTTAGTTTGTACGCTCTGGAATGTGCGAGATCCTTAGATGCTTTGTTATGAATTACCAAAGCTACCTTCAACTGTTCTAAAGGAACACCGCTCTGAGCATGCATGTTCAAAAAGCGTGCTGCGGTCTCTATATTACCGTTTAGTTGTGATGGGTCCTCTGGAGTACTCATGATGTCAAAAACTGCTTTATACGTTTTTGTGACATCGGTCTTAAAATCGGTTTGGGTGATATTCCAAACCTTTCCATAGTTGGCTATTATAGGTCCGCTGTTCTTTTCCTGGGCCGTAATACCAATGGAAAAACCGAGTCCTATTAGTAAGAAAAAGTACTGTCTCAATCTAATTTTCATTATGTCGAAATATAATCAAGGGTTAAATATATTCAAATTGGAAGGAATAATCACGTATTGTTTATAAATCTAAAAAACAAGATTTCTACTATCCCTAGATAATAGCTAAATTCACGCTCTAAAACGAAGATTAAATTGAGTACTTTTTTAGATGTATTGAATGATGCGCAACGCGAGCCGGTGCTTCACAAAGACGGTCCGCTAATGGTGATAGCCGGAGCAGGCTCTGGCAAGACTAGAGTGCTTACGTACCGTATTGCCTATTTAATGGAGCAGAACGTGGATGCCTTTAACATTTTAGCGCTGACCTTTACCAATAAGGCCGCCCGTGAAATGAAAAAACGTATTTCGGAAATGGTTGGTGCTTCCGAAGCCAAAAATCTATGGATGGGGACTTTCCATTCTGTTTTTGCCAAGCTCCTTCGCTTTGATGGCGATAAACTTGGTTTCCCCAGTAATTTTACTATCTACGATACCCAAGATTCCCAAAGATTGATATCCAGTATAATTAAAGAAATGGGACTGGACAAGGATATTTATAAGTACAAAAAGATACAGAACAGAATATCTTCCTTTAAAAATAGTCTTATCACCGTAAAGGCCTATTTTAATAATCCCGAATTAATGGAAGACGATGCTATGGCCAAAAGGCCAAGAGTTGGTGATATTTATGAAAATTATGTAGACCGTTGCTTTAAGGCCGGAGCAATGGATTTTGACGATTTGTTACTGCGAACCAATGAGTTATTGACACGCTTTCCGGATGTGCTCATGAAGTATCAGAATCGATTTCGCTATATTTTGGTAGATGAGTACCAAGATACCAACCATTCGCAATATCTTATTGTAAAGGCATTGGCAGATAGGTTCCAAAATATTTGTGTGGTGGGCGATGATGCCCAGAGTATCTATTCTTTTAGGGGTGCTAATATTAGTAATATCCTTAATTTTCAGCGCGATTATGAGAATGTTGGTATGTATCGTTTGGAGCAGAATTACCGTTCTACAAAGAATATTGTAAACGCCGCTAATTCGATAATTGCTAAGAACAAGGATCAATTGGAAAAAGTCGTCTGGACAGCCAATGACGACGGAGCTCTCATTAAGATACATCGCAGCATTACGGATGCCGAAGAGGGTAGGTTTGTAGCCCAGTCCATTTGGGACCATAAAATGAATTTACAAATGCACAATGGCGAATTTGCTGTTTTGTACCGTACCAATTCCCAGTCGCGGGCCATAGAGGATGGACTGCGAAAACGAGATATTCCGTATCGTATTTATGGCGGACTCTCTTTTTATCAGCGAAAGGAAATCAAGGACGTGATATCTTATTTACGACTGATCATAAATCCAAAGGACGAAGAAGCATTAAAACGAGTGATTAATTTCCCGGCAAGAGGTATTGGACAAACTACAGTAGATAGGTTGGTTGTAGCGGCTAATCACTATGGACGATCCATATTCGAGGTCATGGAGAATATTTCTAAAATAGACCTAAAAATTAATAGTGGTACAAAAAGAAAGTTAGAAGATTTTGTGACGATGATTAAAAGCTTTCAGGTGATGAATGAGGGTGCAAACGCTTTTGAACTTTCTGAACATGTTGCAAAAAAGACTGGATTATTACTGGAATTTAAAAAAGATGGCACTCCCGAAGGTATTGCCAAAATGGAAAATATAGAAGGCCTGCTAAACGGTATTAAGGATTTTGTGGAAGGGCAGGTAGAAGTGGTAGACGCCACAGGAAGTATTAGCGAATTTTTGGAGGATGTTGCTCTTGCTACGGATTTGGATAATGACACAGGCGATGATGATCGCGTAGCGCTAATGACGATACACTTAGCAAAAGGACTTGAGTTCCCTTATGTATATATTGTTGGGATGGAAGAGGATTTGTTTCCGTCCGGGATGAGTATGAATACCCGCAGCGAATTGGAAGAAGAACGACGGCTATTCTATGTGGCTTTAACTAGGGCAGAAAAGCAGGCCTACCTTACCTACACTCAAAACCGATACCGTTGGGGGAAATTAATTGATGCCGAACCTAGTAGGTTTTTAGAGGAAATAGATGAGAAATATGTGGAGAACTTAACCCCAGTAGATGGTGGTTATCGTTACAAATCGTTGATTGATGCCGATATTTTTGGAGAGGTAGACAAAAGCACCTTACGTCAAAACAAACCGGTAAAAGGAATACCGCCCAGCATAGGCCAACCCAATACCAACCAGCTTAAAAAATTACGTAAAATAAAACCAGAGTTGTCGAAGCCTGTGGGTAATACGAATCAGATAGATCCTAATCTGGTAGAAGGTTCGGTAATTAATCATAATCGTTTTGGTAGGGGACAGGTCTTAAAAATTGAAGGTATGGGCAACGATCGAAAAGCAGAAATTAAATTTGACCAAGGGGATGTAAAGAACTTATTATTGCGTTTTGCGAAGTTGGAGGTAGTTTCCTAGTTCGTAAGGTCTGTTATCTTTTACCATCTAAGTTGAAAAGAATTGTCTTTGCGCTATATGTTTATAGATACAATTCAGAAAACTCCTTTTTTTAATAGGCTTAAGTTAAACAATTGTTTTCACTATCTTGGATAAGAAAAATATAGAACTTGGCGGAATTTATTAAAATATACGAAGAGAACCCCAGCCCTAAAGAAATAAGTAGGGTAGTGCAGGTAATGCGTAAGGGAGGGCTTATTATTTATCCCACCGATACCGTTTACGGTTTGGGCTGTGATATCACCAACACAAAAGCCTTGGAAAAAATTGCACGTATAAAAGGAATAAAATTGGCTAAGGCCAATTGGTCCTTTATTTGTCCGGATTTGAGTAATCTTTCCGATTATGTCCGCCAAATAGACACGGCAACGTTTAAGATTTTAAAAAGGGCTTTACCTGGCCCCTATACTTTTATTCTACCAGGCAACAATAATTTGCCCAAAGATTTTAAGAAGAAAAAAACTGTTGGTATCCGTGTGCCAGATAATTCCATTGCCAGAGCACTCGTAGTCGCTTTGGGAAACCCTATCGTGTCAACTTCTATACGAGATGACGATGATGTTTTGGAATACACTACCGATCCCGAACTTATATTTGAGAAATGGGAAAACTTGGTTGATGTTGTCATCGATGGAGGCTATGGTGGTAATGTAGGGTCTACAATTATCGATTTGTCTGGAGGTTATCCTGAGGTTGTCAGAGAAGGCAAGGGTAGTTTGGATATTATCTAGCTCTTAGACGACTGTTTTTAGGCTGGTGTAAATATTGTATTATTCTCCGCTATTAAACTGATGTTTAGGATATCCAAACAACTATATTTAAATTATAAATGTAAAGTTTCGGCTGCTCGTATAGTAGCATAAAAAAAGAGTGCTTGAATTTTCAAGCACTCTTTTTTACTATATACTAGAGTCTAAAGACTAATTGTTAATTGCAGGATCTTTCATTCCTTCTTCAATCATACTGTAGAACTGATCTATTTTTGGAAGTACTACGATACGTGTTCTTCTGTTTCTAGATTTTTCTGTAGTGGACACTGGAATAAATTCCGATCTTCCCGCTGCTGTCATGCGCTTAGGATCTACATTAAAGTCGTTCTGTAAAATTCGTACTACAGATGTTGCACGCTTAACGCTCAAATCCCAGTTATCCAATAATGCACCATTTTTTCTGAAAGGAACATCATCCGTATGACCTTCTACCATAAATTCAAAATCTGGCTTGTTGTTTACTACCTTAGCTACTTTACCTAATACTTCTTTAGCCCTTTTGGTAATATTGTAACTTCCGCTACTAAACAATAATTTGTCAGAAATAGAAACGAAAACAACTCCTTTTTCTACGCTGATTTCGATATCCTCGTCATCCAAATTACCTAGAACACCTTTTAAACTTTGTACCAAAGAAAGGTTTACAGAATCTCTGCGGGTGATAGCATCGTTTAACTTACGTATCGTCAAATCCTTTTCTTGAAGGCTTTCTAAAGATTTCTCTAAGTTTTCAGCGCCTTTTGTCGTTAAGGTTGTTAGATTACCCATGTTGTTAATTAATTCTTGATTGTTTGCTTTCAAGAACGAGTTTTGGTCTTCTAACGTCTGTAATCTAGCAGTAGCTGTTGCTTTATCCTCTAAACATCCGTTTAGTTTAACTGTTGCAGAATTTAATAAATCCTGTGTTTCCTGTTGCTGTGCCTCAAGGTCAGCAAACTTCTTCTGCGATACACAGGAAGATAATAAAAGGGTTACACCAAGACATCCAAGAATAATTTTTTTCATAATTGTAATCTATATTAATTATTTGTTATTTACTTTATTTTGGCCTTAGGCGCTATCAAATTTATATAATTTGTAATATGTTAATTGGTAAGATAAGTTAATCTTTTATTAAAATGTTAAATTCCTTTACACCATTTACGAAGTAGGACCACACTATGGACGTTGTTGTATAGTATTTTAGCACAAATTTAGCTTTTTCTCGCTTTTTTAGCATTTTCGGAAATTGCCTATAAAAACTAAGGTGCGCTCTTAAAATAGCAATACAATGTTTAAATCGGAATTGAAAAATAAATCGTAGCGCGGCAATACCATCTAAGAGTAGTCTCATGAAAATAATCGTAACCGCTTTTCTTATGGGAAGGTTCTTGGTGATAGAAAAGAGCGAGTTTCTAAAGTTTAGATATGTTTTTTTAGGGTTCATATTGCTCAATGTAGAACCGCCTAGGTGATATACCTCAGAAGCCCCTACATAATATATCTTATGTCCTTCGTTTTTTGCCCTCCAACAAAAATCCACCTCTTCTTGGTGGGCAAAATAATCTGTATCAAAACCACCTAAAGATTCAAACACAGAACGCTTTACGAACATACAGGCGCCTGTTGCCCAAAATATTTCTTTGGTATCGTTGTATTGGCCTGTATCTTTTTCTAAATGTTGAAAAATTCTACCCCTGCAAAAAGGATATCCCAATTGATCAATGAAGCCTCCCGCAGCTCCTGCATATTCAAAATGGTCTTGCTTCAATAAATCCAATATTTTAGGTTGTATAACACTAGCCTCAGGCAGATTATTAAAAGCTTTCATAATAGAATCCAACCAATGCTCTGTTACCTCTACATCGGAATTCAATAAACAAAAAATATCTGCATCAACATGCTTTAAGGCCTCATTGTATCCTTGGGCAAAGCCGCCGTTAGTGCTATTTTGAATGATATTTACGGTTGGGTAGTTTTCCTTTAAAAATGAAATAGAGCCGTCGGTAGAGGCATTGTCTGCCACATATAGCTCTGCATGGGAAGAATATTGAATAACCGAGGGCAAGAAACGCTCTAAAAGCACTTCTCCGTTCCAGTTGAGTATGACTATGGCTAGCTTCAAAACGATGGCAAATTAACGGCTAAATTCAGGAATCTCCTGTAAAAACTCATATTTTTCTTCCTTTTTTAGCATCTGGCAATAAAAATGCTGTAATCCATTAGTGACTATTAAAAAAGTGGCATCCAAGTTAAAGTTATACGTAGCGATTTGGTCAAAGGTGTGTTGGGTGATTTTCACTTCAGGTGCTTTGCATTCTACCAATACATGAATACTGCCATCCGTATTAAAAATAACGATATCATAGCGCTTCTTTAAACCGTTCACTAAAATCTGTTTTTCTACATTAATATGACTTAGCGGATATTTTTTGTCAATCAAAAGATAGTTTATTACATGCTGTCTTACCCATTCTTCCGGTGTGAGCAAAACGAATTTTTTCCTAACCAGGTCAAAGATAAAGGGCTTATTTTGTCTATTTTTGAGCCTGAAGTTATAGCTGGGAAATTGTAACGGTTGCATAAGGTAAATTTCATTATTTTTTTTCGAATGGACGAAGCATTACAAATTGTTAACGAT
>JBLIEO010000042.1:0-16562 GCA_047633095.1 Maribacter sp. | reverse complement strand
AACAAAATCGAACGGCAAAAATTAAAGGATACAATAGTGTTTTCTGGTGCATCTAAAATGATGAATTCCGCCATCTTCGGTCAGCTGATTATTTTGATCGTATTTATTCCTATTCTTTCTTTAACAGGGGTAGAAGGAAAAATGTTCAAACCTATGGCGCTAACTTTTAGTTTTGCACTTATTGGAGCCATGTTATTCTGCTTTACCTATGTTCCTGTTGCTGCCTCCTTATTTTTACGACCATCCAAAATTACCGACAAGAATATATCGGCAAGGCTTATGAAATGGATAAACAATAGCTATGACCCTGTCATTGATTGGGCTTTAAGTAGCAAAAAGCTAGTATTGACTATCGCCGTTGTATTACTTTCATTATCAATCTATTTGTATGCTACTATGGGAGCGGAATTCGTCCCTACATTAGACGAAGGCGACTTTGTAATTCAACCCATATTAAAAACAGGTACTTCATTGAGCAATACGGTTGAAATTACCACTCAAATAGAGCATATTCTTTTACGAGATTTTCCGGAGGTAAAGCAAGTGGTTACAAGAATTGGGGCCGCCGAAGTACCAACAGACCCCATGTCCATGGAAGAAAGCGATGTCATTATTACCTTAAAACCAAAAAGTGAATGGACATCAGCCAGCTCAAAAGACGAACTTGCCGATAAGTTCAAAGAAGCCTTAGCCGTGATTCCAGGAATGGAAGTAGAATTTACCCAACCCATTGAAATGCGTTTTAATGAGCTGATTACGGGCGTACGTGCCGATATTGCCATTAAAATTTTCGGCGAAAATCTATCCGTCTTAGCTAAGAAGGGAAATGAGATTGGAGAGTTGATAGTTAATGTTCCTGGTGCGGCAGATATCTCGGTTGAAAAAATTGATGGGTTACCTGAAATGAACGTACAGTATAATCAAGCTAAAATTGCAAGATATGGCCTAAATATTCAAGAACTTAATGATATGGTTTCTATGAGCTTTGCCGGAAAAGCCGCGGGAAGTGTCTTTGAAGGGGAGAAACGATTTGATCTCGTTGTGCGATTGGATAAAACAAAGCGAAAAGATATTGAAAACCTGAAACAGCTTTATATTGATTTACCTGCTGGAGGAAAGATACCCCTTTCAGAATTAGCCACCATAGCATATGAAACAGGCGCTGCCAAAATTTCCCGGGACGATACCAGACGAAGGATAGTCGTTGGTGTGAATGTTCGAGGGCGTGATTTACAATCGGTAGTCGCCGATGTTCAGGGACTCATAGAGCAACATCTGAAGTTGCCAGTTGGGTATAGTATCACCTATGGTGGACAGTTTGAGAATCTGGAAAGTGCGAAGTCGCGTTTGCTAGTAGCCGTTCCTATGGCCTTAATCCTGATATTTGTTCTCTTGTATTTCGCCTTTTCATCCGTTAGCGAAGCATTATTGATTTACACTGCCATTCCCTTGTCGGCCGTCGGCGGCGTGTTTCTCTTATGGATTCGGGATATGCCATTTAGTATTTCGGCAGGGGTCGGCTTTATTGCGCTTTTTGGTATCGCTGTACTCAACGGTATCATCCTCATAGAACATTTTAGGGAACTAAAAGAAAAGCATTCCGGTACTATAGAAGCATTGGTGAAACAAGGGACAAAAGATCGTTTAAGAGCGGTGTTGTTAACGGCATCCGCTGCGGCACTAGGGTTTCTGCCCATGGCAATTTCTACCAATGCAGGGGCCGAAGTGCAACGTCCACTGGCAACAGTAGTTATTGGTGGCTTGATTAGTGCGACCGTACTTACCTTGGTAGTGCTTCCTGTTTTATATGCCTATTTGAACAGAAAAAAGGAAGCGCAAAAAAAGCGAGCCATACTTCCGATTATGGTTTTCGCTTTAGTTGGATTCTTGAACACTGCACCTAGCATGGCCCAAGATGGGCCTAAAAATTTACAGGAACTTATCCCTTTGGCCATGGAAAATAATGCAGGATTAATCGCAAGTAGTTTGCAAGTAGACCAAACGGACGCTATGATTGAAAGTGCCTATAGTTTTGATAAAACCCAAGTGTATTATCATTTTGATGAGAACAACCTAACGTTAAGTAACGCCCCTTTGCGTGTGTTCGGTATTCAGCAGGATTTTCGTTTTCCTACGGTGTATTTTTCAGAGAGGAAATTGAACAAGGCTAAACTTAATCGTGCTGAAAATACATTTGAGATTCAGAAAAAAGGATTAGAAAGAAGACTTACCTCCGCATACTACAATTTTCAGGTTGCTATGGAAAAAGAACGCGTATATAAAATGTTAGATAGTATCTATGCCAATTTTGCCATGGTAGCTGCCAGACGCTTTGAGTTGGGAGAAACGAATTACTTGGAGAAGATTACGGCAGCATCCAAACAAAAACAGATACATATAGCCTACAGCGCAACCCAAAAGGAGGTAGAAAAGTCCTATACTAATTTACTAAAGACCGTACAAGCAGAGGACAGTATATCCATAGCGGACGAGCTGATATTAAAAATACCGCTAGTCAACATGGTCATCGAAAATACTCCGGAAATGGACTACTATCAGAACCAGATAGCAGTATCCGAAGCCATAAAACGCTTTGAAAAACAACAGTTGTTACCTGATATTGGTGTGGAGTACTTTCAGGGTACCACAACCAAGACTAACGAGCGGTTGTCCGGGTATCAACTAGGACTTAAGATTCCCCTGCTTTTTAGAGGTACATCTTCACGAATAAAAGCTGCCGGTTTCGCAACCGATATCGCCGTGGCCCAATCTAAAGAGTATACCGTTCAGCTCCGTGCAAAGTCTTACACCTTGCAAACGGAACTTTCTCAATTACAGGAAACGTTGGATTATTATGAAAATGAAGGCGCTGCATTATCGGAAGAAATTTTAAAAACGGCACAGAGTAGTTTTAGGAATGGAGAAATCACTTTTTATCAGTACATCCAAAGTTTAGAAAGTGCTTACGAAATAACGTTAGATTACTTGGATAAGCTCCAACTATACAATCAGACGGCCATTGCCATCAACTACCTAACCTTATAAAAATTGAATTATGAATCGTTCTATATCAAAACTAATATATCTAAGTCTTATCGCTGTTTTTTCCGCCTGTGGGCACAAAACCCAGTCATCGGCTTCTCAAAATCAAGAATTGGATGAGGGTCTTATTCAAGTGACCGCAATGCAGTTTAATACAAACAACATGCAACTTGGTATGTTAGAAGAAAAGCAATTTCCAGTTACGGTTACTGTGAACGGGATATTAGACGTACCGCCAGAAAATAGAGCTGTGGTTAGTGCTATTATGGGCGGTTATATAAAAACAACACCCTTATTGGAAGGGGATGCCGTAAAACAAGGCCAGGCGTTGGTCACTATTGAAAACCATGAATTCGTAACCTTGCAGCAAGAGTATATGGAAGTGCACCAACAATTGACGTATTTGAAAGCGGAATACGATCGCCAAAAAACGATGCGAGATGAAAACATTACCTCTCAAAAAAGTTTTCTAATGGCAGAGAGTGCATATAAGTCGGCTGTGGCCAGACACACAGGACTGGAGCTACAATTACAAATGCTGCATATTTCGCCTACAAAAGTAGCGGAAGGAAGCATAAGCTCAATCGTAACGATTTTTGCACCTATATCTGGTAGTATTACCAAAGTGAATGTGACCAAAGGGAGCTATGTTTCCCCTGCTACTTCTATTTTGGAGATTATAGACAATACGCACGTGCACTTAGAACTATCCGTTTTTGAACAGGATATCATGACCGTTAAAAAAGGACAAGAAATTGATTTTAAGATTCCTGAAGCCTCCGAAGAAACCTTTAAGGCCAATGTGCATTTGGTGGGTGCTGTCATGGAGGAAAACAGAACTATAAAAGTGCACGGACACCTGAAGGACGAATCGGAAAACAATTTCCTCACAGGTATGTTCGTAGCTGCTGATATTATCACTAGTTCTAAGTTTGAAAAAGCGATACCGAGTCAAGCTGTAGTATTCATAGAAGAAATACCTTATGTGTTGGTATTGGAAAAAAAAGAAGGAGAAAAGTTTTATTTTAGTACCCAAGAAGTAATCATAAAGGCCACTGGAAACGAGTATCTAGTCATTGAAGCGCGAACTGACTTTGGTGTGGATACGGAGTTTTTGGTAAAAGGTGCTTTTGGGCTATTGGGGATTTAAACAAAAGACTTCGTACTACGTTTATATAGTATTATTTAACTGCTATTGCTATAAAGAATAAGTGCAACACCGATTAGAATTCCTGCTAAGGGTAAAAGTTTTTTACGTTTATTTTGTTCCTTAAAAATGACACCTCCAATAACCACAGCAATAAGTATCTGACTCCTTTTGATAGCCGATAATAGCATAATAAGTGAATCTGGGTCTTGCAGTGCCTTAAAATAAAAGTAGTCTGCCGCTTGAAGCAATATTCCCACTGCCGGGATGGACCAGCGCCAGATAAAGGCACTTCGTTTTTCTGCATAAGGAAACCAGGTAATGGCTAGAATAACCAATAAAATAAGTACTGTATACCAAGAAAACCAAAATTGAAGTGTTTGTGGATTCAGTAGGAGCGTTTGAATGAGAAACTTATCATATAATCCACTAGAAGCACCCAAGAATGTTGCGCCAATGATTGCAAAAATCCATTTGTTGTTTTTAAAGTTAATCCCTTCCTTCTTGCCGATACGGGAATATAGAAATACAGAACAAATGATTAAGAAAAACCCGACCCATTGCCAACCTGTGGGTTGTTCATTATAAATAAAAATAGCACCTATAAAAGTAAAAAACGGACCAGCCGAACGTATGGGGGTTACAATAGTTATGGGCAAGTGCTTCAAGGCTTGGTACGCCAATATCCAAGAACAGGCCATGATGACGGATTTAATAAAAATAAAACCATGATAGGACCAAGGAATTTGAGTAATCGTGAGTCCGATGGTATCTAAATATTCTGGCGCGTATAATGAGCCAAGGAATAAAGGTAAAAGCAGCAACAGACCAGAAGAAATAGTTCCTAAAAGTACTGGAAAAACTTCGTTTCCGCGGACGGCATGTTTTTTACATAAATTATGTAACCCTAAGAATAGTGCTGCCAAAAGGCCCAAATACGTCCACATGGCCGCGAAGATAGTTTTTCAGTCAAATTTCTTGTGTATTTAGGAGTAGAAAAACTGTATTAAGGTATTATTTTATGAGCTTGAGGAGTAGAATATGCATCTATCCTATAATTTAAAGCTAGATATATTCCGAATGAATTACATTAACATGTAATAAAGTCCACCACCGCTATAGGTAAGGAACTCTATTTCTAGAATGCTTAAATAGAACATTGACTATTCGTTTAATCGGTCACAATTTTAGCACGTTCCATAAAGTAAGACTCAAAGCGCTCTAATTTGGGATGTAATTTTTCTGCATAGAGGACATACTGACATTTTAGAATACTTTGTGTTATTGAAATCAAAGCGCTACCGTCCGATTTTTGAGTTAAGAAATCAGCGTCATCAACACTGAAAATTTTTAATTGTGAAGTACTTACTCCATTCAATAGAAATAATTTGTTCATGGCCTTTGGAGTTGAAATGAGAACATCTATTCCTTCGAAAATTTCTGATTTTTGGATATCGATATGAAGTTCCTCATACCCAACATAAACTCTTATGTTGCTATATTTAGTGAATGCTAAAAAAGCTTCATACAACTCCAGCGCTTTCGTTTTATTTTCTACGATTACAACTGCTCTTGGCGCGTTACCTTCAGCCTTAAAACCTATTTTATGTAAGGTAGTAAGTATTAAGCTGGTTGTTTTTCCACCGTTCTTTCCTGCGATGCAATAGGTATTTAACCCACTTTTTACGATGGGAATAGCCTTTTTTTGAAAGGAAGTAGGTTCCGTAATATTTAAACGCTCCAGTGCTTCTCGCAGTTCGGGATGTAATTTTTTAAAAGGCATAGGTGGTAACCATTGGTTTATTGCTGTTATAATAATTCGATTATATATTACAAAGATACTGCGCTAGTAGCGATGTAAAGCAATAACCACCAATTTTAGTCTGAAGTCTATCCTATTGATGGTTATTAGTCGATGCTTTTTAGTTCTTTTTTACATGATTCTAAAATTTGTTTTCCAAGGATGAATTTATACTACCTTTTTTCCTCTATTAAATAGTTATATTGGCTAAGAATGCAGGAACGAAGTTTATCTGAAAAGATCAATAAGGTCAAAACAGCTATATTTCGAGCTATTTTTAAAACAGAATAAAACAGAACACCTTATGAAATATATGTACCTATCCCTTTGTCTTTTGGTATTCAGCGTACTAATGAATGCTCAAGAGGATACTAACATTCTTGAAAGAATGGAGGAGATTGCCATTATCAATCAAAAAGTCATGATGCCCATGCGCGATGGTATACGTTTGGCAACAGATATTTATAGACCAAAAACAGATGAGAAAGTACCGGTAATTTTTTCAAGAACACCTTATAATTTTAATTCTTGGGGAGATGGAGAGCAAAAAACAAGAACAGTACAAAGAGCTTACGAAGCTGTAAAACGCGGGTATGCATACGTAGTACAAAACGAGCGTGGACGTTATTTTTCGGAAGGGGAATGGGATATTTTAGGTGTTCCACTTACGGATGGTTACGATGCTTTTAGTTGGATGAAAGACCAGCCATGGTCTAATGGAAAAATAGGAACCTACGGCTGTTCCAGTACTGCAGAATGGCAAATGGCCGTTGCTGCCTTGGATCATCCTTCGCATGCCGCTATGGTGCCACAAGGATTTGGAGCAGGTGTAGGTAGGGTAGGTGATATTATGGAACAAGGTAACTGGTATAGGGGCGGAGCAGAACAACTTTTGTTTTTTTCGTGGTTATATGGAGTAGAGCACGACAAATTTAAGCCAAGAATACCTAAAGGTGCAACACAAGAAGATTTGATTCGTATTTCTAGGTTTTATGACCTGGCACCCGAAAATCCTCCTGTAGATATGGCTGAAGCCTTAAAACATTTGCCTATTCAGGATATTTTGAAGAACATCAATGGAAAAAAAGAAGTTTTTGACAAGATGGTGCGTCGTAAGCCAAATGACCCAGATTGGTTTACTGGCGGAATTTACCATGACGATATGGAGATTTCTATGCCAAGTTTCTGGTTTGCTTCCTGGTATGATGTTAGTATCACACCAAATCTCAGCCTTTTTAATCATGTACACAACAACGCCAAAGATTCCAAAGTAAGGGACAATCAGTATTTAGTGATTGCACCTACACTGCACTGCGCTTATACAAGGGCTACGGAAAATACTATTGTTGGGGAACGCAGCGTAGGAGATGCCCGTCTAAATTATGACGAGCAGATATATGCTTGGTGGGATTTATGGTTAAAAGGAAAAACTAATGATTTTAAGGAAAAAACGCCTCACGTACAATATTATACTATGGGTAGCAATAAATGGCAATCTGCCGAACAATGGCCCCCAAAGGATAGTAAAATGACCACTTACTATTTAAACAGTGGCGGAAACGCTAATACGCTAAATGGGAGCGGAACCCTTTCTACGAAAAAGCCTTCCAAAGACAAACCGGATACCATTATCTACGATCCTATGAATCCAGTTACCTCCTACGGTGGTAACGTTTGCTGTACAGGAAATGCTGTAAAAGGAGGTGCTTTTGACCAGCAGGTCATGGAAGAGCGTGATGATATTTTAGTCTACAGTACTGATGTACTTAAAGAAGGTGTCGAAATTACTGGATTCATTGAGTCGACTTTATTTCTTTCTTCGGATGCAAAGGATACTGATGTCACTATTAAAATAATAGATGTGTACCCTGATGGGCGCGCATATAATTTGGATGAAACCATACAACGTGTTAGGTACCGTGAAGGGTATGAAAAAGAAGTTTTTATGGAGGACGGAAAGGTCTACCAAGTAAATTTGACACCCATGGCTACCAGTAACTATTTTGAAAAGGGACATCGTATTCGCATTGAGGTTTCGAGTAGCAATTTTCCAAGATTTGCGAGGAACTTAAATACAGGTGGTAACAATTACGATGAAGCTGAGGGTGTTGTAGCGACGAACAAAATTCACCATTCTAAGGTATATCCATCGCAAATTAAATTACCCATGAGGAAATAAAAATGTGTTTTACTGAGTAAATTACCCGTAAAACTGAGCGTTTTTAATACTTATCCGAAAGTCACGTTCTTTGCACTTTAAATGCAGTGTATAATGATTATTTGATTTAACGGTTAAAACCGGATTTTAACTGTTAAATCAATATTTATGGTTGGAACAAAAATAACCCCAATTCCAAGACGTTACCTAGTTTTACTATGATGGTAGGATTTAATCAACATTACGGAAAAACAGTACCACCAATCATTTCATTATCACTAGGTTTCTCGAACCAAGTTTCCATAAAATCAAAATTTTCCTTGCTTACTTCAAACTCGAAAGTAGCTCCTTTTTCCTCATTTCTTTCTTGAACCCTTTTCCAACGTGTTTGTTTCGATACATCTAAAAAGTGAAGTGTTATTGAATAATTATGCGTGGCAGCAAATTCTCTAAACTTCTCACGATGCTTAAATTTTGACAATCCCAAATCAAGTATAGAATCGGTGTTTGCAGCTTCTAGTTGCTTTACCAGATGCATTATAATCGTTTCTGAACGGTCTATTCGTTCTAGAAACCAATTCAATCCGTCTGCTGGCGTTTTATCCGGAAGAAATAGGGTGCTGTTCCAAGTATCGATTGAAAATAGGACTCCTTTGGTTTTTTCTTTTAATTCGTTGGCATACGTGGTTTTTCCTGAGCCTGTGTTTCCAACTATTAAATGAATCATTTATTTTCTTTATAATTATAAAATCTGTGCCATACTTTAACTAGCAAATATTTTAATTATTCTATTTAATAAACCCAATATACTTAAACCATTAATCAAACAAATTAGAAGATAAATACCGATCACCTCTATCGCATATAATCGAGACGATTACTCCTTTATCCAACTGCGCTGCCAAGCGCAATGCTACTGTGGTGGCACCACCACTGCTCATTCCTGAGAAAATTCCTTCTTCTTTTGCTAAGCGCTTGGCCATGGCACGGGCATCCGCTTCGCTGACTTCCATAACAAGGTCTACTTTTTTGGCATCGAATATTTTAGGAAGATAGGCTTGTGGCCACTTACGAATCCCGGGAATCTTGGAGCCATCGGTGGGTTGTACACCCACAATTTGTATTTTAGAATTTTGCTCCTTTAGATATGTAGAAGTACCCATAATCGTACCCGTTGTGCCCATGGAGCTTATAAAATGAGTTACGCTACCCTGGGTATCCCTCCAAATTTCAGGTCCTGTAGTTTTATAGTGTGCTTTCCAATTATCAGGATTAGCAAACTGATTTAGCATAACGCATCTATGGTTTATTACCTTAGCTTCCGCATAATCCCTTGCCCCTTCTATACCAGCCTCAGATGAGGTAAGGGTGACTTTTGCACCATAAGCGCGCATGGTCTGCACACGCTCTTTGGTAGCGTTTTCTGGCATTACCAATTCTATATCCAAACCGTAGATTCCTGCAATCATTGCAAGGGCAATTCCGGTATTACCACTGGTAGCTTCAATGAGCTTATCACTTGTATTTATACTACCGCTTTCGAGTCCACTTTTAATCATATTTAGTGCTGCACGGTCTTTCACACTACCCCCTGGATTATGTCCCTCCATCTTAAAAAGTAAAGTGACATTCGGATTAGTATTTAAAACACGGGAGGCAACCAAGGGTGTATTTCCGATAAGGTCAATTAGAGTTTTAGACATTGGTAAGGGTTTTTATTTTTATTTCCGGGGTATGAAAGACCGTAGAATTTGCAGGAACAGATGTTGTTAACCAAGCGTTTCCACCAATGATACTATTGGCTCCAATGATTGTATTACCACCCAAAATAGTAGCGTTTGCATAAATGGTAACGTTCTCCTCTATAGTAGGATGACGTTTGGTCTTTTGAAGGTGCTTTGCAACAAAAAGTCCACCAAGGGTAACACCTTGGTAAATCTTCACATGGTTTTTTATAATTGCCGTTTCGCCAATTACCACACCTGTACCATGATCTATGTGAAACGAATTGCCAATTTGTGCGCCTGGATTTATATCCACGCCAGTTTGCCTATGGGCGTATTCGGTCATTAACCTAGGAACCAAGGGAAAGCCAATAGCATAAAGTTCGTGTGCCAGTCTGTAAATAGCTATGGCATAAAAACCAGGATAGGCCATATACACCTCCTCTATGGATAGGGAGGCGGGGTCGCAATTAACCGTTGCCTCGGCATCCATATTTAACTTTTCTAAAATTTCAGGCAGTTTTTGCACATAATTCTCCCATACTTTTTTACAAGGTTTTTCACTCTCCCAACAAGCAAGGTCTACCAATTGATCAAACTGTTTTTCTAATACCTTGAGATTCTCCGCAACTGGTGTTTCAATGTCGAATAGCATATAAAAAAGGGTGTCTGTAAAGGTTTCTGCTTGTTTTTTTAAACGAAACCTGAGATTTGGTTGCTTCTTATGTTCGTTGATTTTTTCTATGATAGATCTATGTTCCATAGTATTGGCTTAGAGCTCAAAATTAACCAATAAATCAAAAGTGCTAGGTAGCAAATGGTTAACTTTAGCTTAAAATAACAAGACCTAAGTCGTATGTTACATCCTACCATTACCAAGAGTACCCTAGATTTTTTAAATGAACTTAAAAAGAACAATAATCGGGATTGGTTTACCGAGCAAAAAAAAACGTTTAAGACCCATGATACCGAAATAAAATCCTTTTTAAATGCAGTAATGGAACTCATGTGTGCACACGATGAAATAGAAAAATTAAAGGTCTTTCGTATCTATAGGGATGTGCGTTTTTCTAAAGATAAGACACCGTACAAATATAACTTTTCCGGTTCTATGTCCCGCGTCGGTAAGGAACGCAGGGGTGGTTATTACATACATATACAACCCAAAGGTAGTTTTATTGCCACCGGATTCTGGAATCCAGAAAAAGAAGATTTATTTAGAATACGAAAAGAATGGGAGGTAGATGCCTCGGATTTTCGGGCTATTCTAAACGATAAAGGTTTTAAGAGTGTTTGGGGAAAATTGGTAGGCGATGAGCTAAAAACGGCCCCCAAAGGTTTTAATAAAGAAGACTCTAATATTGATCTTATACGCAAGAAACAGTTCATTTTCGTTAAAAACTTTACCGATGCGCAAGTAACTGCACCTAATTTTGCTGAAATTGTAACTACCGCTTTCCGAGAAATCCGGCCCTATTTTAATCTAATGAGCAACGTCCTTACTACGAATCTTAACGGGGAATCGCTATTGGAGTAATGTGGCTGCTTCGAAGTACTGCATTTGGTCTTGTAAGCGCTTTACCGCCATGCTCATCATTCTTTTGTTCAAGGCTGATGAGTTCCTCCTGTAGTCTTCGTATTCTTCTAAGGTAAATTGTCCTAAAATTATGCCTTTTAAGGAGTTTCGATATTTAATATCCTTTTGTACTGCATTTGATATGTAGTCTACCCGTGCTTCTTTCTTAAGTTCATAGAACCGATTTTTAGCCTTCACAATATAGTTTTGGAAGGATGCTAATAATAAATCGTTCTGTAATTTCAGGATAGGGCGTAGGGTCTGGTTCTGAAAACGTTCCTGTTCGCTAATGTTTGGCAGTATTTTAGCATTTGCGATAACAGGTCTCATTTCTAACAATTTCAAAGATCTCTCATTCATGATTGCGGTATTTATATAAAGATACCCAATCCACTAAGGTCCCCGTTTTAAGTAGAAAGAAGTTTTAACAGGGTTATAAACATTGTTTATTTTTTTGTGATGTTATTACGTGAAAGGGTTTCTCCTTTACCCGCGATACGGTATTAAATCTTCTGAATTTTTAAACTATAATCTTTCAGATTGATAATAATAAGCTCGGTCATTTAGGAAATAATCACTAATGGCTATATATACTTTCCGTTATGATAAATATGTAGATTAAATAGTAAAAAGGTGATTGTCACATTGTTTTTAGGTCTAATTTTGGCCTAAAAAGCATCATTATTATGAAATTCCATACTAGAAAATTGGTAAAACCAGAAGACTTGAACTCCAACGGAACCTTATTTGGCGGCAAGGTTCTGGCTTGGATAGACGAGGAAGCCGCCCTGTACACCATAGTGCAACTTGAAAACGCAAAAATAGTCACTAAATATATTTCGGAAATTAATTTTATGAGCGCCGCAAAGCAGGGTGATGTCGTCGAAATTGGTATAGAAGTTGTTAAGTTTGGTAAAACATCCTTGAACTTAAACTGCGAAGTTCGGAATAAGATGAACCATGAAACTATCGTTACCGTTGACAATATTATTATGGTAAACTTAGGCGAAAACGGCAAGCCTACACCACACGGAAAAACAAAAGTAGAATTCGTGAAAGACCGTTTGGCAGCATCAGAATAAACATTTAGCCCTTATCCTTTCGACATTGTTTTGGACACAGCTTGTACCTCATCCAAAACTCTAAGCAGGTTTCCGCTCCATAATTGTTCTATTTCTTGCTCGGTATACCCACGTTTTACCAGTTCTAATGTCACGTTAAAGGTTTCGGAAGCGTCCGACCACCCCTCAATACCGCCACCGCCATCAAAATCCGAACTAATACCAACATGATCAATTCCGATGAGCTTTACCATGTAATCAATATGATCTATAAAATCCGAAACAGTTACTCCTTCAGGAGCTTCTGGGTTTTTAGCGACGACATCCTTTCCAATTAGGACCACTTTAGAATAATTCTCCATAAAGGTCCCTTTTTGAGTATCTGTCAAGCTGCTAAACTGTGACCTGTCAAACCATTCAAGCCCAAGTGAATCTGCAACTTGTTCATAAACTCCTTTCATAAAAGCTGCTTTATCTTCGTGTTTTTCTGTATTCAAATATGAACTAAAAGCTACGGTCTGCACAA
The DNA here is from genome assembly GCA_047633095.1 of Maribacter sp. GTDB lineage: Bacteria > Bacteroidota > Bacteroidia > Flavobacteriales > Flavobacteriaceae > Maribacter. The sequence continues at coordinate 3,527 of JBLIEO010000042.1, read as the reverse complement.
CACCTCCATTTTGCTTCATAAGCATAAGTTGTTCATCATCCAAGTTTCTGCTGTGGTCACATAAGGCACGTGCAGAAGAGTGGGAAGCAATGATTGGTGCTTTAGACATTGCTATCATTTGCTTCATGGCTACTTTAGAAGGGTGAGAAACATCAATCATGATGCCAAGTCGGTTCATTTCCATAACAGCTTCCTTTCCTAAATCACTCAATCCATTATGCAGCCAAACTGAATCTTTTTCACCAGTGTTGGAATCAGAAAACTGGCTATGTCCATTATGGGAAAGTGAAATGTAACGCGCACCTAAATCATGATACTGTTTAAAGCTAGAAATATCTTCACCAATAGGGTAGGCATTCTCCACACCAATCATGGCTACTTTTTTACCAGATGCAACAATGCGGCGAACATCATCAGAAGTGTAGGCAAGTTCCATTTTATCTGATGCATACTCATCGCACAACCTTCGAATGGCAGCAAATTTGTCCATTGCATTTTCTTTGGCTTTAGCATACCCTTCGACATTTAAAGAATCCTGTCCTGTATACACGATTAGCCAAGCAACATCCAACCCACCTTCTTCCATCTTTGGAATATTAATTTGTGTATTTAGACGTTGGGTATAGTTAACCGAGTCTGTAAAATTCTTGGTATTTATATCATCGTGGGTGTCCAAGGTGATGGTGTTTTCATGTATTCGCTTTGCGCGTTCCTCTGTGGGTTCCATTACTTTAGTTTTCTTCTCATTACAGGAAAATAGGGTTAGTGCAATAATGATATAGCCAATTACTTTCATTCGTGTTTTTTTTATACATACAAATAAACCGTTTTCACAACAAAAAAGGAAGCTTAGCAAACATTTAATTGCTAAAGGCGCAGTAATAAGGGAGTTTTAGGTTGAATTATAGTAAAAAACCCTTGAAACTAAGGAAAATTAATCTATGTCCAAACTACAAACTAAAGATTTAATTGGTCAACTTTCTGATTTGGAGACAACCTTGAATGGTTTTTCTTTTACAGAATTAAGTACAGAAGAAGCCAAGATTTTAAAAAACTCTTTTAATCGATTTAAGATGCAGCTAAATGATCAAATATTTGGCACAGATAGAATCAGTGAAGAAAATTTTTCTGCGAATAAACATATTTCACTCCCAACGCCTGGCCAAGATAATAAGCTGATTGCCCATGTTAGCCATGAAATAAGAACGCCCCTAAATGGCATCATTGGTTTTACAAATTTACTTAGGGAAGAAAGCCTTACTGCAGATCAGTTGAAAAAGGTGGAGGCGATACAATCTGCCTCTTATAATCTCATGGAGATTATTAATGAAGTCTTAGAATACTCTAAACTTACAGCCGGTATAGAGAATTTTGATTCGGTAGACTTTAATTTACACGTGTTACTTAAGGACATTATGTTTCTATGTCAAACACTTATCGTTGATAAATCGGTCACCTTAAATATTGATATTGCTCCAAGTGTTCCAAAAATCCTGATTGGTGACCCATCCAAATTATCGCAAATATTCCTTAACCTTTTAGGAAATGCAATCAAGTTTATTGAAAAAGGTCAGATTAGCCTTTCAGTAGCTGTAACCGAACAAAAGAAGGGAACCCATATGTTACAGTTTTCGGTTAAGGATACCGGTATAGGTATGTCTAAAGAACAACTAGGCCATGTTTTTGAAAGTTATAAACAGGCCGAAAAAGACACCTTTAGCAAGTATGGAGGATCTGGTCTAGGCTTAAGTATCGTAAAGGAAATTGTAGAGAAACAAGGTGGTAGGATTTCGGTAACAAGTATATTAGGTACAGGAACAACCTTCAAATTGCTTATTCCCTTTCGCATAGGAAATATTCAAAACATTCCTAAGAATAAACCAAAACTTATCCGCACCCAAAAGGGTAAAGAACTTTTAGGTGGGACTAAAATATTAGTTTTTGAGGATAACGAGCTTAATCAACATCTTATTAGCGAGCAGTTAAAAAAGTGGAATTGTATTACATACGTTACTGCAAACCCTAAAGAAGGTTTAACTCTTTTAAAAACTCAGGAAATAGACATTATTCTTATGGATCTTAAAATGCCCGAAATGAACGGATTCGAGATATCTAAGAGCATACGCGCTTTAAAGGACCCCAAGTTAAACCAGGTTCCTATCATTGCTTTTAGCGCAGATTTTACGGCACAAGAACAGGAACATTGTTATGAGTCTGGTATCAATGACTTTTTGTTAAAACCTTATACTTTAAACGAACTGATGATTAAACTATTAAAAAGAAAAAAAGAGCGAAACCTTACAGAGGATAGTCTTAGCTTGTTAAAACAGGAGACCATTATATCAACCGAACAAAAAAGGGAAACAATTAATCTTAGCGCACTGTTACAGGAATGTTATGGTGAAATAGAAATGCTAGAAGAGCTCGTGCGTCTCTTCAAACAAAATATATATGAGTTTATTGGTGTAGTTAATACTGCGATTAGCAATCAAAATTTTGAAGAAATCTATCAAGCATCTCATAAAATAAGGGCAGGATTAGCCTTTATGAATACCAATGATTTAAAAAAGCTCATTGTAGGAATGGAGGAAGGCGCAAACAATACTGAACTAGCTAAAATTGAGCTACTATTTGCACAGTTTTTAGCACAATATCCACTAAAAGAAGCCCAAATAGATAGAGAATTAAAAAGATTAAAGAAGGACTAAACATGAACGAAAGAACAATTCTTTTGGCCGATGATGATGAGCTTTTAGCCTCTTCACTAAACGTTAGGTTAAAAAAAACTAGGAACAAGGTAGATCATGTACTTGACAAAAAAGAGGTAAAAAAATGCTTGTTCCATACTATGCCAGCTATAATTGCAAGCGATACCCTAACACCCTATTTTTATGGTATAGAGCTCTTTAACTACGTAAGAAATGAGCTGTTATCCCAAAGTCCCATTATAATTAATTCATCTCCTGGTACCGAGGAAAATATCTTGAGTGCCTTTGAGTTGGGTGCGAACGACTTTATTTCTAAACCCGTAGGTCCGTCCGAGCCACTGGTTATGATAGCAAGAGAAGTAAACAAAACCCATTTTTGATTTTTATTCAGAATACATATATGTTAAACACTTTGATTAGCGCACCAAAAATTACACCGGATTTTTTATGGGCGCTCTCCCTATTTTTTGTTGTGTTAGCACTTGTATATTTTGCTTCTGTCTTCTCTTTTAGGTATAGGCTTTCCAGACTTGGAAAACATACTATGGCCAAAAGAAAGGAATTTTCTTCTATGGTATGTGAATTCTTATTTTTTGAGGAAGATGGGGAAAAGAAAGAGAAAATAAATTATATAGATTTAAAGATTCAAATACGGGAACTTATAAAGAATCGTTTTGATAGGGAAGTACTTGTAACCGTTCTTCTAGACCTTAGAAAAGATGTTACGGGTAAAACGAGAACCGAGCTATTTCGCCTTTATCAAGATTTAGAACTTCATAAAGATGCCTATAAAAAGTTAAATAGCTGGCGCTGGGAATT
>JBLIEO010000041.1:0-17552 GCA_047633095.1 Maribacter sp. | reverse complement strand
GCAGATAAAACCGCCAAGACCGATTTTGAGGAATCCGTTTACGATTTGGCAAGCGAGAATGAACTTTTAGCGAAACATAAGGTGGCGTTGGAGTTTTTAAAATAACAACGGAAGTACGGATTACCAAATGTGAGAGGTTACAGTTCGATGTTAAAATTTGAGTTTGTGTTAGCGTAAAATTCCAAGTTATGGGAGCTACCGCTTTCTTTTAAAATATTCAAAATGAAGAATAAGATTAAAAAAATAATTGTTTTAGGTGTCGTACTATGCAGTACTTTAGGTTTTTTACAGCCTATGGAAACCGTTAACTATAAGTGTATGATACAGTTGACGAACTACAGCGGCGAGGGCGCTTACATTGTGATATCCTTATTGAACGCGGATGGGGAATACGAGGACACCCTATACGTACAAGGCGAAGACAATGAATGGTACCGTGATATAGAGGATTGGTGGAAAAACGTCTATGGCATACGAAGACCTGAACTAGATACTGTTACAGGAGCCACGGTTTCTGGAGGCGAACGTAGCATGACGGTATTAAAAATTCCTTCGGATAAGATTAATAAAGGATATAGCATACGATTCGAGTCGGCCGTGGAGGATCAAGAATACTATAAGTCTGATTTGGAATTTGACTTGACCACGGAGAACCTTAAAGCTAAAAAAGAAGGGAACGGTTTTATTCGGTATGTGCGGATGATTGAGCAATAATTAGACGGTATACGGTATAAAAAACATTTTCTCAAACCGCGAAAACTCATAAACGTATAAAAAACAAACTCATAACGCTGAACTGATTACTGCTAACTTTCTTGAACCTGAATCCTACTAAGGCTAACAGGCTTGAGCTAGTTTTTGTATTTAAACTTGACACTTGAACTTAAAAAATGACCATCTCAATATGGAGGTATAGTCATCTTACGCTGGCTATCTCTTCTTCGTTATTTTTGATTATCGCATCGCTTACGGGCATCATTTTGGCCTTTGCTCCTATGCAAAGCGCGTTAAAGCATTACGCGCCCGTTAATATTGCAGAAGTTAGCCTGTCGGAAACTTTTGAGGCGCTAGAAACCTCCTATAACGAAGTGCTTTCCTTAGAGGTTGACGCAGATGATTTTTTAGTCGCTTCGGTAGTGACCAAAAACGGTGATAGCAAGACTATTTACATACATCCTAAAACAGCAGAAAAACTAGGAACACCAGAAACCCAAGCAGCGTTATTTCAATGGGCCACTAATCTGCATCGCTCCCTCTTCCTAAAGGGTATCGGTCGATTTTTTGTAGGCTTGATTTCCTTTTTACTATGTTTAATTGCGGTTACGGGATTGCTGTTAATCATCAAACGCCAAGGCGGAATAACAAAGCTTTTCTTAAAGGTACAAAAAGACTATCCGGAACTGCGCTATCATGTGCTTTTAGGTAGGTGGTTTTTGGTGCCTATCATTCTCGTCGCTGCCACCGGAGTCTATCTTTCCGCAGAACAATTTTCCTTGCTTCCCAAAACATCGATTACCCATAAACTAATAGAACCCCAAACGAAGGTGGATATGTCTATTAGGCCTTCCAAACTTGAACTTTTTCAAAATATCAAACTAAGTAACGTCAGGAAAATAAGTTTCCCGTTTTCAGAGATGCCAGAGGATTACTTTGAGGTTTCCCTGAAGGACAAAGAACTTTATGTGCACCAATATTCAGGCCAAATTCTTAGTGAAGTCTCCTACCCCTTTACCACTCTCGCTAACCGATGGAGCTTAGCGATACATACTGGACAAGGCAGTATACTTTGGTCCTTAGTATTGTTATTGGTAAGTATTTCCATGCTCTACTTTATCTATTCGGGATTTGTAATGTGGCGAAAACGTATGAAAGGAACGAAATCCGTCGCCCTACAGACGGAAAAAGACGAGGCCAGCCATATTATTCTCGTAGGCTCGGAAACGGGTAGTACGTTTCAATTCGCATATCGCTTGGCAAAAGGAATTATTACAGCTGGGAAATCGGTTTATGTGTCGGAACTCAATAACTATTCAACCTACAAAAAAGCAGAGCAGCTGATTATTCTAACAGCGACTTATGGCGAAGGCGAGGCCACAACGAATGCTCGAAATTTCGAAAAACTGTTTAAAAGTATGCAACCCATTCATAATTTAAGTTATTCCGTGGTGGGCTTCGGTTCCTTGCTCTACCCAGATTATTGCGCGTTTGCGATAACCGTGGATGAGCTACTGAAAAAAAATAGCCATTTTAAGGAATTGCTTCCACTTTATAAAATCAATAATCAAGACGAAGGCGCGGTTGCGGATTGGACTAAAAATTGGGGCAAGCATACGGGCGTTTCCCTTCGGTTAAAAACTTTATCCATCAAAAAAAAATCCGTAAAAATGAAATTATTTACGGTCGTGGAACGCACCACCCTAAACGAGGACGACACCTTTCTAGTGCGGTTACGCCCAAAACGAAAGGTTCGTTTTCAATCGGGCGATTTGGCGGGCATCATTCCCGATGACGGAATAGAACGCCTGTATTCTATAGCTAGAATTGACAATGACCTATTGTTGAGCGTAAAAAAGCACGAATTTGGAGTCTGTTCGCCTTTGCTGAGTACCCTAGAACTACATGCGCCCATAGCGCTGAATATAAAAAAGAATACTGAGTTCCATTTTCCCAAAGACGACAAACCTGTTATTTTGATTGCCAACGGCACAGGAATAGCACCCTTTTTAGGAATGTTACACGAAAATAAAAATAGTAATCCTGTTCACTTTTTCTTGGGATTACGTGCTAAAAAATCATTGGAACTTTACGAAGAAATACTATCTGAGGTACGTGAAAATAATAAATTGACCAGTCTGCATGTCGCCTATTCGCGCGAAGAGAAAAACCAATATGTTCAGTACTTGATTCAGGAAAACGAAAGCCTAATTTCAAAAACCCTACAAGCGGGCGGAAGCATTTATATCTGCGGTTCGTTGGCCATGCAAAATGAAGTGTTGAACGTACTGAATACCATTTCGAAAGCCCATCTCAACAAACCTTTAAGCGAATTTGAAGGCACGGAACAGTTGAAGATGGATTGTTATTGAGTTCGCTACAGTTTATTCCAACCATAACAGTTTAGCGCAGGACGAAGAGACCTACCTGTAACATTTGATTGCAGGGTATAAGACTATTTCCTGTCTCAAACATACTAAGTTAATGGTTATCCTTTTTATCATGCTAAGTCTGACGTTAAACAGTCCTAGTTCATTTGCACGTTAATGATACTTCCCAAACAATTCAGAAGCTTTGTTGTAAGCTGCTTCAAAAACCAACCAGTTGACACGTGAATCAGCCTTATGTTCGGTAAGGTAGGAAAGCATTTTTTCTGTGGGCATATTACCTGTAAGTTCGTCTTTTGCCATGGGACAGCCTCCAAAACCTTGCACGGCACCGTCAAATCTTCTGCACCCTGCTTTATAGGCCGCATCTACTTTTTCGTGCCATTTGGTGGGCGTGGTATGCAAATGCGCACCAAATTCGATACTTGGGTATTTGGGAATGAGATTGGAAAAAAGATAATCAATCGTAACTGGGTCTGAAGTACCCACGGTATCGGAAAGGGAAAGAATCTTAGCGCCCATAGCAGCCAACTTTTCTGTCCATTCTCCAACTATCTCTACGTTCCACGGGTCTCCATACGGATTCCCAAAGCCCATAGAAATGTAGGTCACGACCTCTTTTCCGGAACCCTCAGCAATATCAAAAATTTCCTGTAATGTGGCCACAGATTCCGCAATGGTCTTGTGCGTGTTCCGCATTTGAAAATTCTCAGATATAGAGAACGGGAAACCCAAATAATGGATTTCTGGATATTTTGCCACGTCCGTCGCGCCACGTACATTGGCGACAATAGCCAATAATTTACTTTTGGTACATGACAAATCTAGCTGTTCCAATACCTCTGCCGTATCTACCATTTGCGGAATTGCCTTAGGCGAAACAAAGCTTCCAAAATCTATGGTATCAAAACCACAGGCCAATAAAGCTTGAATATACCGAACCTTCTCCTTAGTAGGAATAAAAGGTTTAATGCCTTGCATGGCATCCCGTGGACATTCAATTATTTTTACTTTTTGAGGCATACAAAGCAGGAATTACTACCGTAAAATTACCATTATTTATCCGATAAAAACAGAAACACTGCAATGCAGACAAACACAATAATTTGCAACCATTTTAGAAGAACTCCTACGTTGGCATTCTTCATAATCCTATCCGATATGACCCCTGAGAATATGGTAATAGCTCCAAAAACTATGGAAGATACTGCGATAAAGAGTAGCCCCAAGACATAGAATTGAATGACAGTACTCATTGTATCACTAAATAAAAAACCAGGAAAAAAGGCTAAAAAAAAAATCGTGACTTTCGGATTTAATACGTTCATGATAAACCCCTGCCTAAAAAGCTTCCCTATGCTTTTCTTTGGCATTCCTTCGTTTGAAAGGCTAATAGTGCTATCGCTCCGAAAAACTTGGAACGCTAAAAAGACAAGGTAAATCGCTCCAAAGAGTTTCATAACAAAAAAGAAAGAATCATTTTCTTTAATGACGGCAGATACGCCAAACGCCAATAGTGTAGTATGTACCAAACATCCCGTCATGAGACCGGCTATAGTTGCAAAACCATATCGTTTTCTATGAGTTATACTTTGTATTAGTACAAAAATATTATCTGGACCCGGAGAAAGCGCTAAAGCCGCCGTTGCCAACGAAAAGGTTAAAAGAATGTCGTAGTTCAACTGTTTATAATTCTAATGGAAAAATACAAATTATAGAGGGATACAACTATTTTTAATACCTTTCCTGAAATCATTTTAATTACAGGTATGAAAAAAATAGTATTTTCCGTTCTTATAGGAGTTTTGGCAGTAGTAAGTTTATCATTTAGCTCTTGCGGCGGCGAAACCCCTAAAAAAGAAATAGTAATGGAAAACGATAGTCTATTGCGGCATGTAGTACTTTTTAAATTCAAGGACAGCACTGCTAAAGAGGACATAAAAAAAGTAGAGGTCGCTTTTAGCGCGCTACCTAGTAAAATACCACAAATAATAGGATATGAATGGGGTACCAATAATAGTCCAGAAGGTTTTAACAAAGGCCTTACCCACTGCTTTTTCCTAACGTTTAAAAGTGAAGCGGACAGGGCTATTTACTTACCTCATCCAGACCACAAAGCGTTTGGAGACGTTTTAGGCCCGCATTTGGATGATGTAGTGGTAGTGGATTATTGGACAAAAGGATAGTATCCTCAGCCAGTTATAGTGAACGGTTAATAATATCCGTTCACTTATTATACTATAGAAAATTGAGAAGGTCTAATTACCTAGTTCTTGTTTATTTAAAATTGCCTTATTGATTTTCTTTACCAAGCTAGGTCCTTCGTAAACAAAACCGGTCCAAAGTTGAATTAAATCTGCGCCTGCTTCTAATTTTTCTAATGCATCTTCCGCTGAGTGAATTCCACCCACCCCAATGATAGGAAAGGATTTGTTGCTTTTTTCCGCTAAAAACCGAATAACTTCCGTGCTTCTATCCTTTAATGGTTGACCGCTGAGGCCACCGGCTTCTTCCAACAAAATAACATGGGATTTAAGATTTTTGCGTTCTATGGTGGTATTCGTTGCTATGATACCATCAATTTTGGTAGTAGCTACAATTTCAATAATATCAAGCAATTGGTCATCGGTAAGGTCTGGTGCGATTTTCAATAGAATAGGTTTGCGTTTTATGCTTCTTTTTTGGGAATATTTGTTATTCTCCAGTTGCAACTCATTGAGCAAGGCAGTTAAGGGTTGTTTATCCTGCAACTCACGTAATCCGGGAGTATTAGGTGAACTAACATTTACCACAAAATAATCTACAAAATCAAAAAGTGCGTCAAAACAAATTAAATAATCCTTTACTGCCTCCTTGTTTGGCGTGACCTTATTTTTCCCGATATTTCCTCCAATAAGAACCCTATGCTTCTTTTTCAATTGCTCTACGGCATCATACACCCCGAGATTATTAAACCCCATTCTATTAATAATAGCTTTATCCGCCTTTAACCTGAATAACCTTTTCTTAGCATTCCCAGCTTGTGGTTTTGGCGTAAGGGTTCCTATTTCCACAAAGCCAAATCCAAAATCGGAAAGTTCATTATACAGCAGGGCATTCTTATCAAAACCTGCCGCTAGTCCTACTGGGTTTTTAAATTTTAGTCCAAACACCTCTTTTTCTAAACGTTTATCTTCCACAACAAATAAGGCCCTAAAAAGACTAGACAACCCTAGTTTAGAGAAAAACTGTATAGAAGAAAAAGAAATATGGTGCACCCTTTCAGGGTCGAACAGAAAAAGTATAGGACGAAGGATAAACTTATACATGGGTACTATTAAATTTAGGACAAAAATACAAACTGTAACGGATACTATTTAATTCCCTTCTGGTAATTTATCCAAAAAAGATGAACGCTTTTTGGAAATTACTGTATCCTTAGTATATATAGTAGGTGCTACTATAAAAGGAGATCTTGATGCTTCCCGACATAAATTTCTGTATAAGGCATATTGCTTTTCATTAAAAAGTGTCAATAGTCTTTTATCTATCATAGTTTGAACCAAGCCCATACTATCCATAACCGTGTTATATTCCGTTGCCAATTTAGATAGTTCAGCGACGTTACTTTGGGGATGTCTCTTTTGAATGTTATCCAATTTATTATCTAAAATATCCTGCCTATACTTTACCTCTTCGCTATAACTTATCAATTTATCTATCTGAGAAGCATTTAACTGAAAAACACTAACTAGCGCAGAGTCTGCAGTAATGCCTACGCCCAAAATACAATCTGCTTGCGCGAAGCTTCTGGAACTTAGGATAAAAAAAAGAACCGTTATTAAAAAAGTAGTTGAATCTCTATGCATAAAATAGCAAACTTTATAACGTAACGAAATTACAATTTTTAAGGCTATTTTTGATTAAAATATGATTTCATGCAACATATCATCGATAGATTCCTAAGCTATGTAACCATTGACACGCAAAGCGACCCAACATCCATCACAACCCCTAGCACATTAAAGCAGTGGGATTTAGCAAATAAATTAGTTGACGAGCTAAAACAAATTGGCATGAAAGAGGTAACTATTGACAAAAACGCATACATTATGGCAACCCTACCGAGCAACGTAACGCATGCCGTGCCCACTATCGGTTTTATTTCCCATTTTGATACTACTCCTGACTTTTCAGGCACTAATGTAAATCCACAAATCATAGCTAATTATGACGGTAAAGACATTATACTAAACGCCAAAGAAGCCATTGTACTATCTCCTGATTATTTTGAAGACTTATTGCAATATAAAGGGCAAACCATAATTACCACAGATGGTATGACCCTTTTAGGAGCAGATGACAAAGCCGGAATTACGGAAATAATTACGGCCATGGAATATTTGATACAACATCCTCAAATTAAACACGGAAAAATAAGGGTAGGTTTTACTCCCGATGAAGAAATTGGTCGTGGTGCACATAAATTTGATGTGGCAACCTTTGCAGCGGAATGGGCCTATACCATGGACGGTAGTCAGATTGGGGAATTGGAGTATGAGAATTTTAACGCTGCAGGTGCCAAGATTACGATTTTGGGCAAAAGTGTGCATCCTGGTTATGCTAAAGGAAAACTAGTGAATTCCCTAGGTATCGGAAATGAATTCATGTCTATGCTCCCTAAAAACGAAACACCAGAAACCACAACCGACCGAGAAGGTTTTTTTCACGTGCACCGCATGGATGGCCGTATTGAAGAAACCATCTTGGAACTGATTGTGCGAGATCACAATACCGAAAAATTTGAACAGCGAAAGTCCCTTTTAATTAAAATCACCGATACATTGAAGACAAAATACGGAGATTGCATCCAACTAGAACTCAATGACCAGTACTACAACATGAAAGAAAAAATTACTCCTGTAATGCATATTGTAGAAATAGCTAAAGAAGCGATGGAGCAACTAGGGATCGTGCCGAACATAAAACCTATTAGAGGAGGCACAGATGGCTCTCAACTTAGTTTTATGGGATTGCCTTGTCCTAATATATTTGCAGGAGGACATAATTTTCACGGGAAATTTGAATATATCCCTGTAGAAAGTATGCAAAAGGCAACTGAAGTTATCGTTAAAATTTGTGAGCTTACAGCAATTGAATAGTCGTGGAAAAGAAAACAGAGGTAATCAAAAAGATTTTCGAGGATTTTAGAAATAACAGCGAAGTCCTAAATGAACATAGCCTTGACTCCTATCAAATTAGGAAGACCAAAATCGAATTTGTTGTACATGTATATAATGACATCGAAATGGACGAAACGTTCTCTTTTGATTCGGAGAAAGAAGCACAGGATTTTGCAAAGAAGCTGACTTAAATATTTACTCATCATACTGCAAGGCAAGGCGCACCTTATGTACATATAGACGAATCAGAAAAAGTAGCAGCGTATAATGAAAAAACACTTCCTTATAAGGGTGCTATAAACATATTGCGACAACTTGTTCTAACAACACAACTAATGGAGACTTTCAAATGGAGTTTCCCTGCCTCTAACCCTTGGGAACAAAAATATCCTCGCCATTTTTAGATTAAACCATCATTTTGGTATTTGATTATTTTATGGCATTCTTTTAAAAGATGAATTTAGCGCTTTAGCAAATATCCAAGAATGAAAAACAAAGGCCATGCAGTATTAGAAATTAAAATCTGAAGAAGCTATAGATATTGACAATATGCTTGTATACGTTAATAAGACTATCGAAATTCTAAAAAGTAGGTTCATATGTAATAAAAACCAAAAACAAAGGTTAAGACCGAACTTAGTATACCCTTTCTTTTAAAACAAGAACTGGCATCAGATACTGATCTAAACACGGCTTTTTATAACCTTACTCCCTACAAAACAACGGAATATGCAGATTATATAAGCTCAGCAAAGGAGGAAAAAACCAAATAAGCACGACCGTAAAAAATTACTCCGATGATATTAAAGAACAAAGGTCTAAACGATACATGTCGTTGATACTAAAGGAGTTTTTAGCACTATAACATAGGAAGTTTCCAGTCGTTATGATAATTGGCCTTGATTAATTCATTGGCGGTTTCGCTCTTAAACAAACCCGTAGCTTCGTCCCAGTAAATCCTATCACCTGTTTTAAAGGCTACGTTCCCCATATGGGAAACTAGGGCTGCATCATATCCTACTTTTATAGGAGCATTCAACTTAGAAGCATCCCTGTTCTTTACCGATTCTATAAAATTAGCAGTGTGGAGGTCCAACCCACTTTGGCTGCCTTTATCAAAAGAAACAGCTTCTATTTTTGGTATGCCTTCCGTATCCCATCCTTGAAATTCTTTTTCAGGAATAACTTCCCAACCGTGCCTATCCAAGACCAAAGTACCATTATTCCCTATAAAGGCTATACCATGATTACGCCCATAATTACCCCCATCTATTCCTGTGGCATGTTCCCAGAGTATAGAAAAGTCATCATATTCATAAACGGTCTGTAAGGTGTCCGGTGTTTCAGAAGCATCATCGGGATAGGCAAATTTTCCACCCAAGGCCATTACCGATTTAGGAGTACCCGCTTTCATCCCATAAAGCGCGTAATCTATAAGATGCACACCCCAGTCGGTCATTAAACCGCCAGCATAGTCCCAAAACCACCTAAAATTAAAATGAAATCTATTGATGTTAAAATCTCGTTTTGGGGCAGGACCAAGCCACATATCGTAATCTACACCTTTAGGCACTCCACTATCAACTGCTATAGGTACAGGTTTCATCCATCCCATATATGCCCATGCTTTTGCTAATCTAATTTCCCCTAATTGACCGGAATGAACGAAATTAATAGCATCAACAAAATGAGGCTGACTTCTTTGCCATTGCCCAATTTGCACCATGCGGTCACTAGATTGCACATAGTTTAACATGATATTGGCCTCTTGAATAGAATTTGCAATAGGCTTCTCACAATACACATCTTTGCCGGCTTGGAGCGCATCTGTCAATTGTAGACAATGCCAATGGTCTGGAGTACCAATAACCACCACATCGATATCTTTATTTTCCAAAAGACGACGATAGTCTTTATACCATTTTGGCTTTTTGATACCTGCCTTTTCTAAATCTATAGTCCTGGCCTGCAATACATTCTCATCTACATCACACAATGCAATGACATTGGTGTCGCCCATCTTTAGCATGGAAACCAGGTCTGAGAACCCCATACCCTTGCATCCTATAAGTCCTATATTTATGGTATCGTTAGGGCCTACTTTTCTTCTTACTGCTGCCAAGAGTTCCATCGGAAATAAAAATGATGCTCCTGTTACAGCTAATCCTGCCGTTCCCTTTCTTAAAAACGCTCTTCTATCCAATGCCATAATCAATTATTTTACGCATTTAAGATAGACGTTTTTATCAATAAAAAAGCACCAATATTGCTATTGGTGCTTGTTACTATGATTGTGCTTTATATTATTTCTTTTCGAGCACGGGAACTGATAATTTCTTACTCATCTCCATTGAAATGGCAGATCTATCAAACTTTAATTTCCCCGCCATGGTCTCTAAAACACAGGAAAGATCTTTATCATTTATATCAACCACTTTTCCATGCAGTCCACTTTTCGTAATGACGCGATCACCACGTTTTAATTCTGCCGAAAACTTCTTCTCGTCTTTTTGTCGCTTCATTTGTGGTCGTATCATAAAGAAATACGCTACCACAAAAATCAATATCATCGGAAGAAACTGTCCTATGTCGCCCATTATTAGTGTCTATTTTAATTTTAAATTATTTTACCGGTCCTAATGGAGCAGCACCTTTTGGGTTTACAAAGGCTTTTATTCTCAAAATCTCAGAACCTTTCTCCGTATTGGCGGTAACCGTTATGGTCTTTGTAATTTGATTCTGACCGGCACCATTAAACTTTACTAATAATTCGCTGGACTCTCCTGGAGCGATTGCTCCTTTTGGTGGGTTAGGTACGGTACAACCACAGCTACTTTTCGCATCTGTAATTATTAACGGGGCATTCCCTGTATTCGTGAATTTAAAGGCAGTTTCTTGGGCAGCTCCCTGCTCAATAGCACCAAAATCGTGTTCGGCCTTATCGAAGGTCATTACGGGAACAGCTTTGGCAGCCTCATCTCTAACTGCGGCCTGAGCCACGTTATCTGTTTTAATTTTTTCAGAAGCATTTTCTTTACAAGAAGTAAATGCTAACAATGATACCATACTTATGGCTAAAACTATTTTTTTCATGATTTAAAGTATTTAGTTATTATATTAAACGTAAAATTATAAAAATATTTCATAACAAACCCCTACCTATTTTGTTAAGCTTTCCTTCTGCCTTATATTCCTTAGTTAATTTATCTAAAATACCATTGATAAAAATACTACTCTTAGGCGTAGAATACTCTTTTGCGATTTCTAAATACTCATTTATGGTAACCCGTTCAGGAATAGATGAAAAGTGAAGCAACTCACAAATTGCCATCTTCAACAAAATACTATCAATATCTGCAATACGGTCTTTGTCCCAATTGGGGGTCTTGCCCTCTATCTCTTTTTCCAAGGTAGAATTTTTCAACAAGGTTTTGGTTAGTAGGTCGTTTGCAAAAACCATATCTTCCTGATCTTTTAAGAGCTTTGGAAGGAAAAAAGATTCGTCATGTTCCTCCTTTGCTTTCTTGAACTGTTTTAAGATAAACGTATTAACAATAGGGATATCATCTATCCATGTCAGCTTATCGTCCTCAAAATATTCATAAATCTTTTCGTTGGGCGCTATTATTTCCTTGAATAAAGCCAACACCAACTCCTTATCCTTAGAGAAACTAGTCTGAGGTTGCTTCATATAATCGTCATAAATAGCACTATCGATTATATCCTTATAAATGAGTTTTACATATTCTTCGTTCAAATACCAATTCTCCAATTTTCTATTGGACAACGTTTCTTTTAAAAGTTGATTATTTTTCAATTGTAGCAAAAGGCCATTGTTAACAAACCTCGCTTTGTCCACATGGCCATTTTCAGCGTCGGCTATATATTTTTTTGAAGAAAGGGCAAGTTGCTCGGATGCTTTTTGCTGTATTTCTAAGAACAGACTTAGCCATACGAGGTATAAAGTATATGTATTCTCTATACTTACTTTTAAAAACTTTTCCTGTTTTTGCAAGGAATCATCCTTGGATTGAATCAGCGCGTAGATGCATTGCATTACCTTTACCCTGATATGCCTTCTTGTAAGCATTTTAAAGAACTTTTTAAGATTGAAATTCGAATTGTCAAAAGTACGCATCTATTTAAAATACCGCAAAAGCAATCGTATTTATTCTTAGGTGTCTTATAACAATAAAATCTAGGTCAAAAACTTATCTTTGAAAAATATAAAATCCACAATCTCCATTTAATATTCCCAATGAAGGAACTGAAGCACCTGAACAAATACTTCAAAAAATACTGGCTTAAACTGTTAATAGGGATTGCTATTACCATTTTCGCACGGCTTTTCCAATTGGTTATGCCGTCTTATGTAAACAAGACGATTACGGTAGTAGAGCAATACATAAACGCCGATATTGTAAAGGAAACTGCAAAAGAACAGTTAACACTATTTATATTAATTATTGTAGGAGCTGCCTTGCTCTCGGGCTTTTTCACTTTTCTAATGCGGCAGACCATCATTAATATTTCCCGTTATATAGAATACGACCTTAAAAATGAAATTTTTGATCATTATCAAATCTTAAGCCTTAATTTCTATAAAAAGAATAGAACCGGGGATTTAATGAACCGTATAAGCGAGGATGTAAATCAGGTACGTTTATATGCAGGTCCCGCCATCATGTACGGCATACAAACCTTAACCCTTTTTGTCTGTCTTATACCCTTAATGTTTATCAAAGCACCTACCCTAGCAGCTTATACCTTATTGCCGCTACCTATTCTATCCGTGCTTATTTATAACATCAGTAAAATCATACATAAACGGAGTACTGTAGTGCAAGAATACCTTTCTACTTTATCTACATTCACGCAGGAAGTGTTCTCTGGGGTTTCCGTAATCAAAGCCTATGCATTGGAACCACAGACCAACAAAGAACTAACTCAATTAGCCATCGAGGGCAAAGATAAGAGCATGAGCTTGGCCAAAGTGAATGCTTGGTTTTTCCCTTTAATGGTCTTGCTAATTGGTATTAGTAACATATTGGTTATCTATATTGGTGGCATGCAATACATCAACGGGGAAATAGGTATAGGTCTTATTGCTGAATTTATTCTTTATGTAAATATGCTTACTTGGCCCGTAGCTATTGTAGGTTGGCTAACGTCTATCGTTCAGCGAGCAGAGGCTAGTCAAAAAAGAATTAATGAATTCCTGAACGAGAAGCCAGAACTGGAAAACAGCGTATCCCAATCACATAAAATCAAAGGAAAAATAGAATTCAAAAATGTTAATTTCACCTACGAGGATACCAAAATAGATGCACTAAAAAATCTCTCTTTTACAATAAATCAAGGAGAAACTGTGGCCATACTTGGAAAGACTGGCTCCGGAAAATCCACGATACTAGATTTGGTTACCCGTTTATACGATACAACATCAGGAGAAATTTTTATTGATGATGAACCGATTAAGAACATTAACCTAACCGACTTAAGAAAATCGATAGGAGCGGTACCCCAAGATGCTTTTCTGTTTTCGGACACCATTAAGAACAATATTAAATTTGGCCAGTCCGATGCGACGGACGAGGAAATAATCTCCATAGCTAAAGAAGCAGTAGTACATGAAAACATTATGGGATTTTCAAAACAATACGAAACTGTGCTCGGGGAAAGAGGCATAACGTTAAGCGGAGGACAAAAGCAACGGGTATCCATCGCAAGGGCTCTAATGAAAAACCCAGACATATATTTGTTTGACGATTGTCTATCTGCTGTGGATACGGAGACAGAAGAAGAAATACTTTCCAACCTAAAAAAGGCATCAACCAATAGGACTACCTTGATTGTAAGCCATAGGGTCTCCTCCGCAAAAAATGCAAATAAAATTCTAGTATTAGAAAACGGTAAATTACTACAACAGGGCACTCACGAGGAACTAAATACCACGGAAGGCTATTATAAAGAGCTTTACCAGAACCAACTTTTAGAGAAAGAAAACTAGAAAATTGTTGCCTGATAGCGTTTTTTTTTTCATTTTTGATAGTATAGAACACTTTATAACTATAAAGAAATGAGCGATAAAGATTTAATGGACCAAGAGGAAATTCATTCCAAAGTTTTACGAGCAGGAAGAAGGACCTACTTTTTTGATGTAAGAAGTACGAAGGCTGGTGATTATTATTTGACGATTACCGAAAGTAAAAAATTCACCCACGACGATGGCTCTTTTCACTACAAAAAACACAAAATATACCTCTACAAAGAGGATTTCGATGCTTTTAAGGAGAATGTTGAAGAGATGATAGACTTCATAATTAATGAGAAAGGTACCGAAGTGATCTCGGAAAGACATCAAAAAGATTTCAAAAAAGAAGAGGATGAAATACCTACCGATGCTGAAGAAACACCCAGTGGTAATTTTACAGATGTTAGTTTCGACGACATTTAACATTATTTCTATTAAATAAAAATGATAACGACCCTAATTATTGAGGGTCGTGTTTTTTTTTTATACTCTAGTTAAATAAATCAATACTATGAAAAAACTACTACTTTCCGTTTTACTATTTGTCTCCTTTATATCCTTTGCACAGGAAAAATTGGATTTAAGCTATTACCTTCCTCAGGATATTTCCTATGACGCATCCATTCCAACCCCTAAAGATATTATTGGGCATGAAGTTGGAGAATGGCACGTAACACATGATAAACTTATGTTCTACATGCAGGCTTTGGCCAAGTCTAGTGATCGGATTCATATAGAAAATCGTGGTGAAACCTTTGAGGGCAGACCCATTCTTTTACTTACGGTTACCACTCCAAAAAATCATCAGAATATAGAACAAATAAGAACAGACCATGTTGCGCTTACCGAAAGCGGAACAGATGCAAATACTGCTTCGATGCCAGTAGTGGTATACCAAGGTTTTTCCATACATGGTAACGAACCCAGTGGTTCAAATGCATCACTAGCCTATGCGTATTATTTAGCGGCGGCACAAGGGCCTAAAATTGAAACAATGCTCGATAATATGGTGATTTTATTGGACCCGTCCTTCAATCCAGATGGACTGCAACGCTTTGCATATTGGGCAAATACCAACAAAAGCATCAACCTAGTGGCTGACAATAACGAGCGGGAATACAATGAAGTATGGCCCGGTGGAAGAACAAACCACTATTGGTTTGATATGAACCGTGATTGGCTCCCCGTGCAACTACCTGAAAGTAGAGCACGTATCGAAAGCTTTCACAAATGGATGCCCAATATTTTAACGGACCATCACGAAATGGGAACTAATTCTACCTTTTTCTTTCAACCGGGAGAAGCCATGAGAACCCATCCGCTTACGCCGGACATGAACCAAGAACTTACCCGTGAAATAGGTACGTATCACGCAAAAGCTTTGGACAAAATAGGCTCACTGTACTATTCCGAAGAAGGGTATGACGATTATTACTACGGTAAAGGATCTACCTTCCCAGATGTGAACGGTAGTATAGGTATTCTATTTGAGCAAGGAAGTTCCAGAGGACATATACAAGAGAGCGAAAATGGGCTATTAACGTTCCCCTTTACCATTCGAAATCAGTTCACTACAGCACTTTCTACCATTGAAGCCGCAAATAACATGCGGGAAAAAATATTAAACTATCAGCAAAACTATTATCAAGATATTAAGGCAGAAGCTTCAAAAAGTAAAGTTAAAGGTATCGTTTTCGGTGATAGTAAGGACGGCGCAAAAGCTTGGCACTTGGCGGAGATTTTGCAACGTCATAAAATAAAATTTCACGAATTAGCAAACGATGCTACCATTAGCGGAAAGTCCTACACCAAAGGAAAGAGCTACGTAATTCCCATGAACCAGAAAAATCCTAGGTTGATTAAGGGAATGTTCGAAAAACGCACAACCTTCAAAGACAGCCTTTTCTATGACGTATCTGCTTGGACCTTTCCTTTGGCTTTTAATGTAGATTATGCGGAGCTTAGCTCGTTGAGTAACGCAGGTCCAGAAATAACCGAATTACCTCCAATGTCAGGTTCCGTAAGCGCTAAAAGCAACTATGCTTATCTTTTTGAATGGAACGAGTACTATACACCAAAAGCACTTCATGCGATTACACAAAAGGGACTGCGAGCCAAAGTGGCAAAGTCGACCTTTACTCTTGAAGGAAAAACCTATGATTACGGAACTATAATGGTACCCGTACAGAATCAAGATTTGAACGCAACCGAGCTGCACGAGTATATGCAAAAAGTAGCCTCCGAAAGTAACTTAACGATAACCAGCGTAGGCACAGGCCTTACCAAAGGCATTGATTTAGGAAGCAATGACTTTGACCCAGTAAAAAAGCAGAAAGTGGCAATTATAGTTGGAAACGGAATCCGCTCCTATGATGCAGGAGAGATCTGGCATTTGTTCGATACACGCTACAGTATGGAACTTACCAAGATAGATTTAAGCTATTTAAGTTCAGTAGACCTCAGTAAGTATACAGACATTATCCTTCCCAGTGCCTACGGCAATGCCATCGACAAAGGAAATACAGAGAAATTAAAAGAATGGGTAAAAGACGGAGGCACCTTAATCGGTTACCGTAACATGGCTGAATGGTTCAATAAAAACGAGTTCATGAAGCTAGAATTCAAAAAAGATACTTTAGTCGGAAAGAATATCAACTTTGAACAGAAGAACGATTTTAGGGGGGCACAGGTTACAGGAGGTGCTATTTTTGAAGCAACGTTAGACCGTACACACCCTATCAACTTTGGTTATAAAAATAATAAGATATCGCTATTCCGTAACACTAATGTGTATATCAAGCCAAATAAAAACAGCTATAACAATCCTATAACATATACCAATGACCCCTTGTTGAGTGGTTATATTTCAGAGGAAAATTTGGAGATGCTTAAAAATTCGGTTCCTTTTCAAACCCAAAGTTTGGGTAGAGGAAAGGTTATTGCGTTTACGGATAATACCAACTTTCGTGCCTTCTGGTACGGCACCAACAAATTATTAATGAACGCTATCTTTTTTGGGGAGATGATGTAATACGTATTATAGTTTTCTCTTTAAAGAAGACAAACAAAGTAATATCCAGTATTTGTTTTTTGGGTTTCTTCCTGCTTAGTGCATGTGTTACAATACGATCACTAAGCCGGAAGAAATCTTAACTATTATTCCTAGGAAACCCTTTTGATTTCGCTTGTGGTAAAACAATGGTTCTGGTTGTACTGAACAGTTCAGTCCTTTGGTTTATCTTGGATATTGGCGCG
>JBLIEO010000040.1:0-17746 GCA_047633095.1 Maribacter sp. | reverse complement strand
G
This sequence comes from Maribacter sp., assembly GCA_047633095.1. GTDB lineage: Bacteria > Bacteroidota > Bacteroidia > Flavobacteriales > Flavobacteriaceae > Maribacter. Next base: position 17,745 of record JBLIEO010000040.1, on the reverse strand, counting down.
TTTTTGCCATGGTTTGGCAATCGTCAAAAGTACCATCAACCTTCAAAGCGGTAATGTTTTGTCCTAAGGTAGTCAACTGCCGTTCTTGAATATCACTCACTTTACCACCAGGGTATAGGATGACCACCTTTACGCCTTTTACGCCTAAAAAACCATTAGCAACTGCGCCCCCAGTATCTCCGGAGGTAGCAACAAGAACGGTTACTTCATTTTCTTCGTTTTTGGAAAAATAGCCTAAGCAATTGGCCATAAAACGAGCGCCCACATCCTTAAAGGCCATGGTAGGGCCATGAAACAGTTCTAAAGTGGAAATATTTTTTTCAATTTCGACTACTGGAAATTCAAAATCCAGCACGTGTTCAAGAATCTCTTTTAATTTTTCGTTAGGGATTTCGTCAGATACAAATTGATGAATAGCATTAAAGGCAATTTCCTGATTGGAAAGCTGCGTTATATCGGCAAAGAATGAAGCCGGAAGAGGTGTGATTTTTTCAGGAAAATAAAGACCACGGTCTGGCGCAATACCTTTTATTACGGCATCTTTAAAAGATACCATAGGAGCTTCTTGATTTAGGCTATAAAAATTCATGGGCTAACATCCTTAGTATTTGTTACTTCTTGTTTTATAATTGTTTAATGCCGCTTGTGTTTATCTTGGAAATATGTATATCAAAATCAATTCCTATTTTTTTATATACCTCTTTCATCGCAGTGCCCACCTTTTGTGCAGTATATTCACCTTTGCTGAATGAAAAAATAGAAGGACCAGAACCGGAAATACCGCAACCCAAAGCACCGTTGTCCATTGCGATGGTCTTGATTGCATCAAAACCAGGTATTAAAATAGACCGTATGGGTTCTATAATATGGTCTTCTAAGGAGCGCCCTATTAAATCATAGTCGGACGTAAATAATCCTGCGACCAAGCCACCTAAGTTTCCCCATTGCTTGATTCCATCTTCTAAGCTTATGGTGGTTTTTAAGATTTTTCTGGAGTCGGAAGTCTTTACTTCTATCTGTGGATGTATAACTGTTGCGTAGAGCTCTTTGGGACTAGGGATGGGAATAACATCTAACGGACTATAACTTCGTACCAAAGTGAAGCCGCCAAGAAGTGCTGGTGCAACATTATCAGCATGCGCAACACCACTAGCCAAACGTTCGCCTTCCATGGCGAATTTCACCAACTCCAAGGTCGAGAACGGGGTATCCAATAGTTTATTCATTGCCCAAACGGCGCCTGTTGAACTTGCCGCGCTACTACCTATTCCGCTACCGGCTTTTATTTTCTTATAAATTTCTATTTCAAAACCCCCATCGTAATTGCTTACAGCTAAGAGTGCCAATCCAGCTACTCCCGCTACGTTCAGGTGCGTTTCCATGGGTAGTTGTTGTCCTTCAAGTTTTGTGATCCTGATACCTTTCTCTTTAGTTTTTCTAACCACCATTTCATCTCCAATAGTGTCTAAAGCAACGCCGAGAACATCGAATCCACAAGATATATTAGCTATTGTAGCGGGACAAAAGACTCTGATTTCGTTCATGCAAAGGTTTCTGTTGTTTTAATTTTCTGTTGTTTAAAGCGATAACTAAGTTAGAAATTATACAAACGCTAAACTATAGCAACCTGGAACCATTGTTTTAAAAGTTCCCAATCCTAATGATATCTGCAAAGATACCTGAAGCTGTAACATCTGCACCAGCACCTGCTCCTTTTATAATCAAGGGTTGTGTCGGGTATCTATCCGTGAAGAATAACACAATATTATCACTGCCTTCCAAATTGTAAAAGTCGTGGCCTTTGGGAATTTCCTGTAATCCAACACTTGCTTTACCGTTTTCAAATTGCGCTACATATTTGAGTTTGGTTTCCTTGCCTGCCGCTTGACTATATATCTTTTGAAAATCTTCTTCGTATTTTTTTAAAGAAGCGAAAAAGGTTTCATTAGAATTAGTATCTAGACTTTCTTTAGGAAGAAAGGAGTTATTGCCAATATCCTCAATCTCCAATTGATCACCGCTTTCGCGAGCCAGAATTAATATTTTACGCATGACATCAACACCACTTAGGTCAATTTTTGGGTCTGGTTCTGTATAACCTTCTTTCTTTGCTTGCATTACCACATCATGAAACGTAGTTGTATCATTGAAATTATTGAATACAAAATTTAGACTGCCTGATAATACAGCTTGAATTTTTTGTATTTTATCGCCTGAAGCGATAAGATGTTTTAAGGTGTCTATAATCGGTAAACCTGCCCCTACATTGGTTTCAAAAAGAAACGGAGCGTTGTAGGTGCGCGCCAATTGCTTTAGTTCAAGATAATTGGAATATTGAGAAGAACATGCAATTTTATTACAGGTTACCACCGATATACTGTTTGCTAAATACGCTTTATAGGTCTGAGAAACTGCTTCATTGGCCGTGTTATCCACAAAAATACTATTGCGTAAATTTAATTGGTGTACAGTTTTAAAAAATTCTTCTTTATCTGCCTTAACTCCTTCAGCTAAAAGTGATTCCCAATTTTTTAATGGAATACCGTTATCGTCAAAAGTCATAGTTCTGGAATTGGAAATGCCAACGACCCTAACATTCAATTTCAGGTTATCTTTAAGATACTTTTTTTGCTGTTGTATTTGATTTAAAAATTTAGAGCCCACATTACCAACGCCCATAACAAAAAGGTTCAGCTGCTTTATGTTCTCTTCAAAAAATGCTTCATGCAATGCGTTCAGCGCTTTCTTTACATCCTTCTCATCAATAACGCAAGAGATGTTACGCTCCGATGCACCTTGTGCGATAACCCTAATGTTAACATTGTTCTTCCCAAGGGTACTGAACATTTTACCGCTCAATCCTTGATGATTTTTCATATTGTCACCTATCAAAGCAACAATGGCTAATGATGTCTCGGGAACTACTTTATTAATTCGCCCTCGCTCTATTTGATATGCGAAGGCTTCGTTTACAGCTTCCACTGCAATAGCAACATCATCTACTGAAATACCGATACAAATGGAATGTTCTGAAGAAGCCTGAGTTATTAGCACAACGCTGATATTTGCCTGCGAAAGAACTTCAAAGAATTGTTTAGATATACCTGGGATGCCTACCATACCCGGTCCTTCAAGGGATAGTAATGCAATATTTTCTATATGGCTTATACCACGTACTGTTTTCCCTTTCTCGTTTTTGGACTTGGTAATCAAGGTGCCATACTCAGCAGGACTAAAGGTGTTTTTAATACGTATAGATATGCCCTTGGCTAAAACCGGTTGTATGGTTGGCGGGTACAGTACTTTCGCTCCAAAATGAGAAAGCTCCATTGCTTCCTCGTAGGAGATGTGGGCAATAGGTTTAGCTTGTTTTACCATTTTTGGGTTCGCGGTATACATGCCACTAACATCCGTCCAAATCTCTAAGACATCTGCATTTAATGCAGCTGCATATAGTGCAGCCGTGTAGTCAGACCCACCTCTTCCTAGGGTAGTTGAATCTCCATCTTCAGATTTAGAAATAAACCCAGGACAGATAATCACCTTATGATTTGAGGTGTGAAAATAATCGATACAGTTTCTATTCGTTTTCTCTAAATTAACGGTTGTTCTGCCATTTGTTATCCCCGTTACAATAAGCTCCCTACTATCTTTATATCTGCAGTCAATTCCTTGGCTTTCAAAATATTCACCAATAATGTAGGAGGAAAGTAATTCGCCGTAGGACACTATTTTATCCGAAAGCTTTTTAGTGATTTCACCAATAAAAAAAGCACCGTCTAATAGTGTTTCTAGGACATTGAGTTCCTTTTTTACATGACTTAACACCTTGCTTTGTTCGGTAACGGGTAGTAATACTTTGATAGCCTCTAAATGTCGGTTTTCGATTTGTTTTAGAATACTTTTATAAGAGTCGTCTTGGTTTTTCGCTAGGGTACCTGCATTTATGAGTTCGTCCGTTACGCCACCGAATGCCGAAACAACGATGATGATTTTATCGGTATACACATCGATAATGTTTTTTATCTTGTCAATGTTTTCAGGACTGGCAACAGATGTGCCGCCAAACTTTAATACTTGCATACGAGGTGCTTATTAACTTTTTATATATAAGAATATGAAGGTGCAGGATACGTAGAATATTCGTTTTTAACCCCTAAGGGTAAAGCATACCGAAGTAGTAGCTACTATTTTAGTTGCTGTTAAGCCAAGAACTGTTGAGATGAAATCAGTGCAAATCATGCTATTTGTTGAAGGTCAAAAGTAGTACATTTGATTAGCTAAACAAATGATTATACAAATTTTTACCGAATCGTTATTTTTACCTTATTAAAACTACGGAATGAAGCTTTTTAGTGCGGAACAAATATATGCTGCTGACAAATACACAATAGAGAAACAAAAGATTACAACCGATGAGCTGATGGAGCGATCTGCGGTTCAAATTTTTAAATGGATGCACCTACGCATGCAAGGGGCTCCTGTTAAAATTCATTTGTTTTGCGGTATTGGTAATAATGGCGGCGATGGTATTGCCTTGGCGCGCCATCTTCAAGCGCATGGCTACACTATTGCCGTATATGTTGTTAACTACAGTACAAAGCGTTCAAAGGATTTTTTAATCAATTTAGACAGGCTCAAAGACCGAAAAATTTGGCCAAACTTCATAGATTCTGATTGTGGATTCCCCAAGATAGGTGTAGATGATATTATTGTAGATGCTATTTTTGGTATAGGGTTGAACAGGTCACCTGCCGATTGGGTAGGGAAACTCATAGCGCATTTTGATACCTCAAAAGCCTTTATACTTTCGGTAGATATTCCGTCTGGCTTGTATTCGGATAGGGTTCCCAATGAGAAGGATGCAGTTGTGAAGGCCAACTTTGTGTTGAGTTTTCAAACACCAAAATTAGTGTTCTTTTTACCTGAAACTGGGATTTTTGTAGACCAGTGGGAAGTTTTGGATATAGGCCTAGATGCTGAGTTTTTAACCACAGAAGAAACCGATTATACGCTTATTGGTAAAAATGAGGTACTTCCAATGTATATCCCTAGGCGTAAGTTTTCGCACAAAGGAACTCACGGTCATGCATTAATTATGGGTGGTAGCTATGGCAAAATTGGTGCGGTTCTATTAGCTAGTATGGCTGCATTAAAAATAGGTAGTGGCTTGGTGACTTCTTACGTGCCCACCTGCGGATATGATATTTTGCAAACGGCATTGCCTGAAGCTATGGTATTGACAGAAGGAAAAACGACTATCTCTAAAATAGACTTCGATATCACACCCACTGTAATTGGTGTTGGTATGGGAATGGGTAGTGCACCAGAAACCATAAAGGCATTTACTGCCTTTTTAAAGTCTAATACATTACCCTTGGTTATTGATGCAGATGGTCTAAATATCCTCGCGTCGAATAGGGAATTATGCTCCTATCTACCTAAACAGAGCGTACTAACCCCGCATCCGGGAGAATTAGAAAGACTGATTGGAAAATGGAAGGATGACTTTGATAAGCTAGATAAAGTAAAAGTTTTTTCCAAAGAATTTGATTGTATTGTCATCATTAAAGGAGCGCATACCATAACTGTTTACCAAGATAAGGGGTCTGTGAATACGACAGGAAACCCAGGAATGGCAACTGCCGGTTGTGGAGATGTGCTTTCCGGAATCGTTACCGGATTAATCGCCCAAGGTTACGGGCCTTTGCATGCTGCTATTTTTGGAGTATACCTCCATGGTAAATCTGCTGACTTACAAATTGAATTTACAGGGTATCAGTCTTTAGTCGCTTCAGATGTGGTCGAAGGTTTGGGAGCTGCTTATCTAGACCTTTTTAAAATGCCAGAAGCTGTACATGAAACAGAAAGCAAAACTCCTGAATAACATTTAGAAAGAACGCCGTATTAAAGAATTTAACAAGGTTAAAAGAAAAATTTATTTTACTTTTAATCTTGTTTTTATCCACTTTCGTGCATTGTCATACTCTATGAAGAATTTCATTGGTTTCTTGTAGAAAAGCTTTTCGATTTTAAAGTTGTGCATATCTATTTCCTTTACGGATACAATAGCAAAAGCTTTAAGGTTCTCTAATTCTTTAAGGTAGTTATAAATAGTAGGGTCTACGGCATAGGAATTTTTACGCAAACTTATAAAGCCAAAGTTTTTGTTCCTAAAATGTATTTCTGAAATGCCAATAATCTGGTAGGCACGCTCAAGTGTTAATGTTGCTCCTTCATCGAAGATGGAAACCATATAATTCTCGTACACCTGCACTTTGCCAATTTCTAATTCGTATTCCCTAACGATAACTTTTTTCTTCTTTGATTTAACGCCCATTTCATATATATATATTATTGTGTCTGATACGAATGTATATGTATATGGTTAGTGAAAATAAAATATTAGATTAAAGGTCTAAATATCGTTCGTACTGCGTATAGGAATAAACTTTATATTTTAATTCTTTGCTAGCCCTTCAAATTAGCATAATAAAAAAGAGCCCATAATGGGCTCTTTTTTATTATGTCTTGTTAGGACAGTCTTACTCTGCTTTAGAAGATTTCTCCGCTTTTTTGATTTCTATGGTCAATTCTTCTGTTTTTTTATCTAAATCCATATAGATACTATCCCCTTCTTCTAGCTTTGAGTTTACGATTTCCTCTGCCAAAGCATCTTCAATATACTTTTGAATAGCTCGCTTCAAAGGTCTCGCACCATATTGTTTGTCAAAACCTTTTTCGGCAATGTAATCCTTTGCCTCTTCAGTAAGATTAAGGTCATACCCAATATCATTGATTCTTTTAAATAGTTTTGAAAGCTCAATATCAATGATTTGATGTATATGCTCTCTTTCTAAAGCATTGAAAACAATAACATCATCTATCCTATTCAAAAATTCTGGTGCAAATGCCTTTTTTAGAGCATTCTCTATAACACCTTTTTGATAGTCACTTTCCTGTTCTTTCCTAGCACCAGTACCAAAACCGACTCCTTGTCCAAAATCTTTTAGTTGTCTCGCTCCTATATTGGAGGTCATTATAATAATAGTATTTCTGAAATCGATTTTCCTTCCAAGGCTATCGGTAAGGAAACCATCGTCCAATACTTGTAGTAACATATTAAATACATCAGGATGCGCTTTTTCTACCTCGTCCAATAGAATTACGGAATAAGGTTTTCTACGCACCTTTTCAGTTAGCTGGCCACCTTCTTCGTAACCCACGTATCCTGGAGGTGCACCTACTAATCTGGAAATAGCGAATTTCTCCATGTATTCGCTCATATCAATACGTATAAGCGCATCTTCGGAGTCAAAAAGCTCATTGGCTAATACTTTGGCTAATTGTGTTTTGCCAACCCCTGTTTGGCCTAAGAAAATAAAAGAACCAATAGGCTTGTTCGGGTCTTTTAGCCCGGCTCTATTACGTTGTATGGCTTTAGAAACCTTAGCAACCGCTTCGTCCTGTCCAATTACATTGGCTTTTATAAGGTTTGGAAGCTCCGCAAGCTTATTGCTTTCGGTTTGGGCTATTCTGTTTACCGGGATGCCGCTCATCATAGAAACTACGTCTGCCACATTGTCCTCCGAAACGGTTTCTTTGTTCAATTTACTGTCATCTTCCCATCTTTCTTGGGCAATGGCCAATTCTTTTTCTAGACTTTTTTCATCGTCCCTAAGCTTGGCAGCCTCTTCATATTTTTGCTTTTTTACTACGGAATTTTTCAATTCCCTTACTTCCTCTAGTTTCTTTTCTAGCTCTAATATTTGTTTTGGCACATCCATGTTAACGATATGCACCCGAGACCCAGATTCATCTAAAGCGTCGATAGCCTTGTCTGGAAGAAACCTGTCCGTCATATAACGGCTGGTTAATTTTACACAAGCTTCTATTGCTGCATCGGTATAGCTCACATTATGATGCTCTTCGTATTTACCTTTGATGTTGTGAAGGATTTCTATTGTTTCCTCAATAGTAGTAGGTTCCACTATTACTTTTTGGAAACGTCTCTCTAGTGCTCCATCTTTTTCTATATACTGTCTGTATTCATCTAAGGTAGTAGCTCCAATACATTGTATCTCTCCACGTGCCAATGCAGGTTTGAACATGTTGGAGGCATCTAAGCTTCCAGTTGCACCGCCGGCCCCTACTATGGTATGTATTTCATCAATAAAAAGAATAACGTCGTTATTCTTTTCCAGTTCGTTCATCACGGCCTTCATCCGTTCTTCGAACTGGCCTCTGTATTTTGTTCCAGCTACTAGAGAAGCTAGATCTAGAGTTACAACTCTTTTGTTGTAAAGAATACGCGACACCTTTTTATCTATAATGCGAAGTGCAAGACCCTCTGCAATGGCACTTTTGCCTACGCCAGGTTCTCCTATAAGTAGTGGATTATTTTTTTTTCTTCTACTTAGTATCTGTGAAACCCTTTCGATTTCCTTTTCTCTGCCAACCACAGGGTCTAACTTGTTCTCCTCTGCCATTTGGGTCAGGTCTCTGCCAAAATTGTCTAAAACAGGTGTTTTGGACTTCTTTGCGCCTTTTTGACCTGAGTTTGTTCCAAAGGTATTTTCTTTTCCTTCTTGGGGTTCACTAGAAGAGTCGCTTGAAAAAGATTCTGCGGTAGGGTCGTCAACCATATCTTCATCACTAGTAAGCATAAATTTAAATTGTTCTTTTACCCCATCATAATCTACTTGCAGCTTATGTAGTAGTTTCGTCGTGGGGTCGTTTTCATTTCTTAAAATACAAAGTAACAAGTGTGCCGTGTTGATAGAGGAACTTTGAAAAAGTTTAGCCTCTAAAAAAGTAGTTTTAAGCGCACGTTCAGCTTGTCTTGTAAGATGAAGGTTTTTTTTATCTTTTTGAACTCCGCTAGCATTGGGGTTAGACGGACTTAGTATCTCTACCTTTCTGCGTAAGTGGTCCAAATCCACATCCAACGCGTCCAGAATACTAATAGCCTTTCCGTTTCCGTCGCGAAGTAAACCCAGCATTAAGTGCTCCGTTCCAATGAAGTCATGGCCAAGCCGTAATGCTTCTTCTTTGCTGTAGGCAATTACATCCTTTACTCTTGGTGAAAAATTATCATCCATAAAATATTTTGTCAGCTATAAAATTAATAAATCTCTTTCAAATTAGAGCAAATACTGTTCCTATAATCGTTATTTTTTTTCAAAATAAGGAAAAAGTAAGCCATTTGATGCAATTCGCCTGTTAGATAGCATAAAATGTTATCTTTTTTAAGTGTTAATAAATTATTTAATAAATACTTTCGCTTGTTCTTTGAAAGGCTTGATTTTACGTATATTGCCATGTTTTTTTACTAATTAAATACAACAAGAATCTCAAATGGCGGACGGTGAAAAATTGATTCCAATTAACATTGAAGATGAAATGAAATCTGCCTACATTGACTATTCAATGTCGGTCATAGTGTCACGAGCCCTGCCGGATGTCAGGGACGGATTAAAACCAGTTCACAGACGCGTACTCTACGGAATGCACGACTTGGGAGTTAGGAGCGGTAGCGCACATAAAAAATCTGCCCGTATTGTGGGTGAGGTTTTGGGTAAGTATCATCCTCATGGAGATACTTCTGTTTACGATGCCATGGTACGTATGGCGCAAGAATGGAGTTTAAGATATATGTTGATAGATGGCCAAGGTAATTTTGGTTCTATAGATGGCGATAGTCCTGCTGCAATGCGTTACACGGAAGCACGTATGCGTAAGATTGCTGATGACATGTTGGCTGATATTGATAAAGATACTGTAGACCATCAATTAAACTTTGATGATTCTTTAAAGGAACCAACAGTTTTACCGGCAAGAATTCCTAACCTTTTGGTCAACGGTGCTTCGGGTATTGCGGTAGGTATGGCAACAAACATGCCTCCCCACAACCTTTCTGAAGTTGTCGATGGCACTGTAGCTTACATAGAAAACAACGATATAGAAATTGATGAACTGATAACTCACATAAAAGCACCTGATTTTCCAACAGGAGGTATCATCTACGGATATGATGGGGTTAAGGAAGCATTTCATACAGGACGTGGAAGGGTAATGATGCGTGCTAAGGCTTCGTTTGAAGAAGTTCAAGGTAGAGAATGCATTATTATTGACGAAATTCCATATCAAGTGAACAAGGCCGATATGATTAAAAAAACGGCCGATCTTGTAAATGATAAAAAAATAGAGGGTATTTCAACAATCAGAGATGAATCTGATAGGAACGGAATGCGTATTGTTTATATCTTGAAAAGGGATGCAATACCTAATATCGTTCTAAATACATTATATAAATATACAGCACTACAAACCTCGTTTAGTGTAAATAATATTGCTTTGGTAAAGGGAAGACCCCAATTACTGAACGTTAAGGAAATGATTCATTATTTCGTAGAGCACCGTCATGAAGTGGTTGTGCGTCGCACCAAATTTGAGCTTAAAAAAGCCGAAGATCGTGCGCATATATTAGAGGGTCTAATTATTGCTTCCGATAATATTGATGAGGTTATCGCTATTATAAGAGCTTCTTCCAATGCGGATGAAGCGCGGGAAAACCTCATGGAACGCTTCAAACTTACAGAGATTCAGGCCAAGGCTATTGTGGAAATGCGTTTGCGGCAACTTACGGGACTGGAGCAAGATAAATTAAGGACGGAATACGATGAAATCATTTCGACCATTGAAGACTTAAAGGATATATTAGAGAATAAAGACCGAAGAATGCAAATCATAAAGGATGAGCTTTTAGAGGTAAAGGAAAAGTATGGTGATGAACGACGTTCAGAAATCAATTTTGCTGGTGGGGACCTGAGTATGGAAGATATGATACCCAACGAGCAAGTGGTTATTACGATTTCTAGTGCCGGATATATTAAAAGGACACCTTTAAGCGAATATAAAACCCAAAATAGAGGAGGAGTTGGCCAGAAGGCAACTTCTACCCGAAATGAGGATTTCTTAGAACACCTGTTCGTTGGAACCAACCACCAATACATGCTGTTTTTTACCCAAAAAGGTAAATGTTTTTGGATGCGGGTCTTTGAAATCCCGGAGGGAAGTAGAACATCGAAAGGAAGAGCCATACAGAACCTGATCAACATAGAGCAGGATGATATGGTAAAAGCGTTCATATGTACGCAAGATCTTAAGGACGAGGAATATGTGAATAGCCATTATGTTATCATGGCAACTAAAAAGGGAACTGTTAAGAAGACCTCTTTAGAGCAATATTCAAGACCAAGACAAAATGGAATCAATGCTATTACTATTAAGGATGGTGACGAATTGCTTGAAGCAAAGTTGACTACAGGAACCAGTCAGATTTTCCTTGGTTTAAAATCTGGAAAAGCTATTCGTTTCGAAGAAAGTAAAACCAGGCCTATGGGAAGGAATGCATCTGGTGTTCGAGGTATCAGATTAGCAAATGATTCTGATGCGGTTATAGGTATGGTGTCCGTACATAATTTTGAAGATGAACTTTTGGTAGTTTCCGAGAATGGATATGGTAAACGATCTAGTATTGAGGATTATAGAATTACCAATAGAGGAGGAAAAGGAGTTAAGACCATCAGTGTAACGGAAAAGACCGGAAACCTGGTTGCGATAAAGAACGTGACAGATTCCGATGACTTAATGATTATCAATAAATCGGGGATAGCGATTCGTATGAGTGTCGAAGATTTGCGGGTTATGGGAAGAGCAACACAAGGGGTTAAACTTATTAATATAAAGGGTAACGATTCCATTGCAGCAGTTGCAAAGGTTATGAAGGATGATGAAGACCTAGATGAGGCCGTAATAAATGAGCTGGAAGTAAAGCCCGAAGAAGATGGCACGGCGATTGATAATACTGATACCGATGGTACCGAATTATAAATTTTTAAACACTAATTTTTAACTCAATATAAATGAAACGTAAGATTTTAATCGCAGCGGTCTTCTCCTTTACAATTGTGGGAATGGCCCAAAAAAATGAGATAAAGGCAGCTGAAAAAGCTTTAAAAGGGGGTGATGTTGCATCTGCTAAAACTGCATTAGAGGCTGCAGAAGGGACAGTTTCTGGAGCTGATGAAAAGATACAAGCGCAATATTACTTTACTAAAGGTAAAATATACAACGACTTGGCCAAGAAAGGTGATGAAAGCGCTTTTGAGCAAGCGGTAGATTCATTCAAGAAGGTTTTGGACATAGAAACTGCGACGGGGAAACAGAAGTACACAACTGAAACTAACCAATACGTAGTAGGTATTATTGCCGATTTGGTGAACGGAGCTGTGTCCGATAACAATAATAAGAAATATAAAGAAGGAGCCGATAAGTTGTATATGAGCTATAAAATTAGCCCTCAGGATACTATTTATCTTTACTATGCAGCCAGTAGTGCAGTAAATGGAGGTTTGTATGATGATGCGTTAAAGTATTATATCGAGTTAGAGGAAATCGGGTATGATGGCAGTGCTGTAGTGTATAAGGCTAAGAACATTGCTACTGGCGAAATGGAGCCAATGCAAAAAAGTCAAAGGGATCTGATGGTAAAGTCAGGAACCTATTCCGATCCTTTAGATGAGAAAGAACCTTCTAAAAAAGGAGAAATTGTTAAAAATATAGCTTTGATTTATTCGCAATTAGGGCAGGACGATAAGGCATTGGGGGCTTACCAAGCAGCAAGGGAAAGCGATCCAGAAGATGTTAATCTTATTTTAAACGAAGCTAACCTTTACTTTAAGCAGGGAGATAAGGCCAAGTTTAAGTCACTGATGGCAGAAGCTATAGCTATTGCGCCTGATAATGCTGATCTTTATTATAATGTTGGCGTGATAAGTAGTGAAGAAGGAAATATTGAAGAAGCACGAGAGAATTATAAAAAAGCTCTTGAAAAAAATCCAGGATATACGAATGCGTTCTTAAACCTTTCAACTACTTATGTTAACGAGGGTAATAGCTTTATTGACGAAATGAATTCCTTAGGGAATTCTCGTGCGGATATCGCCAAGTATGAAGAGCTCAAAGCAAAGAAAGACGAGCTATTTCAAATAGGTGCTCAGACTTTGGAGGATGCCTTAAAAACGAATCCCGATAACCAAGGAATACTATCGCAGTTGAGAAATATATACGGTGCTATGGGAGATAATGATAACTATATGAGAGTAAAGAAGTTGTTAGGAGAATAATAGTCAAGTATAAATTGTATAAAAAAGGCTTCCATTGGAAGCCTTTTTTTATATCACTTTTTTAATGACCCTAAGGGTATGGGTATAGTTTCGTAGGTCATTATTGAAAATGCCAGTATGGTCCAGCCTGTCTATTCTTACAACACCGTTAACATGAATTATGTAGTTGTTTTCCATGATGATGCCAACGTGGTTTATGGTGCCATTGGAATTATCAAAAAAGGCCAAGTCTCCGGCTTCACTTTCTTCCACAAAGCTTAAAGGAGTACCTTGCGTTGCTTGTTTTTCTGCACTTCTTAATAAATGATGACCGTTTATCTTGTACACGATTTGGGCAAACCCAGGAGCATCAATTCCAAACGGAGTTTTTCCTCCCCAAAGTTCGGGAGCGTTTAAATAGAGTAGTGCCGTTTTAATCAAATTCTCCTTGTGCTGTTGGGAAGCTATCAAATTCCCTTCAAATTTTAGTATATCTTTTTTTTGATTAATAGAAGAACCTAAGACTACGGGCATAAGCATTGAGTTTTCTTGTTCTATGTAAGAAATCAAGTCTGCTGCATACTGCTTGGGAGTGTCCTCAATGGTGTTATATTCTTCTTTTGTAATAAAATCTAATTGTCTATTAAGAACCCATCCTTCGTGCTCATCAAAAGCTATTCTGATTTTTGACCAGTGTTTTCTAGATTCCAAAACCTTGAAATGCTCCCCATAAAGTAACTGGGTAACCATTTCACCTGCCTCTTCCGTAACGGCTCTAACTGGGACTATGCTTATGGGACAAATACCGTACTGCATGGCTTGTTTTCCAGTAATTATATTCGTTCTATAACTATGGCAGAAGCTCCACCACCACCATTACAAATTGCCGCAGCCCCTAATTTTGCGTTTTTCTGCTCTAGCACGTTCAACAGGGTAACTATGATTCTGGCTCCTGAGCATCCCAAAGGATGTCCCAAAGAAACAGCCCCACCGTTTACATTCACGTTTTTATCAGTCAATCCCAGAAGTTTCATATTCGCTAGGCCAACGACCGAAAAGGCTTCGTTAAATTCTAGGAAGTCTATTTCTTCTAATGTTTTTCCTGCTTTGCTTAGGGCCTTGGGAAGTGCCTTTGCAGGAGCCGTGGTAAACCATTTAGGTTCTTGGGCAGCATCTGCATAACCAGTTATTTTGGCCAAAGGTGTAATGTTGAGTTCCTTGGCCCTGTCTAGGCTCATAAGCACAAGTGCCGCTGCACCATCATTTATGGTAGAAGCGTTGGCAGCTGTAACAGTACCTTCTTTGGTGAATGCAGCTCTTAATTTTGGAATTTTTTCTAGTACTACATTTTTATACTCTTCGTCCTCTGATACCAAAATGGGTTCTCCTCGTCTTTGTGGAACAGAAACAGGAACAATTTCATTTTTAAAACTTCCATTTTCCCATGCTTGCGCAGCTCTCTGATAAGATTGAATTGCATACTGGTCCTGATCTTCCCTTGAGAATTTATATTTTTCTGCACAGGCATCCGCACTAACACCCATGGCTTGTTCGTCATAAACATCTACTAAGCCGTCTTTTTGCATACCGTCTACCATGGTAGTAGGTCCAAACTTATTGCCAATACGCATATGAACATAGTGAGGAATCAGGCTCATGTTTTCCATACCACCTGCTACTACTACAGAAGCGTCTCCAAGAGCAATAGCTTGTGCAGCTTGGATTACAGCCTTCATTCCAGAGGCACATACTTTATTGACGGTTGTACATGGAACGGTATCTGGTATGCCTGCAAAGAGCGCTGCTTGCCTAGCTGGAGCCTGTCCGGTTCCGGCCTGTACCACATTACCCATAAGTACTTCATCGACCAGTTTTGGATCCAACCCAATTTTTTCTAAAGACCCGCTAATGGCAGCAGCGCCTAATCTTGGGGCAGGCACAGTGGATAAAGATCCCATGAAACTACCTATAGGTGTACGTACCGCAGAAACAATGACAACCTCTTTCATTTTGAACACGTTTATGTGTTGCGAAATTAGTAAATTCTTAGGCAAACTTATGGTAATACCATTGATTCCTTATTATAAGGTTATAATTTTCTATTTTTGAACTATATAAATGAAATCTAGACCTTTTGGACAATCTATATAAAAAACAGTCTCACATATATAAGTTCTTTCTTTATATAGTATCTGTGGGCTTTATTGTTTTCTTCTTTCCGAAAGGTGGTAAATTCAAATACGAGTTCCAAAAAGGAAAGCCCTGGCAATTCGAAAATTTATATGCACCGTTTGATTTTTCCATCCAAAAAACAGAAGATGACCTAGCTAAGGAAAAGCAAAAAATTATAGATAATCAAACTTCCTACTTTAGGTATAATGAACAAACAGTCCAGAATGTTTACAATTCGTTCGATTCAAAGTTTAGTTCACAGTGGCAGGAAAGTAGATTAAAACAAAATCAGAAGAATAAATTAAAAAGGTCTGCAACAGCTATTCTAGATCTTGTTTATAAAAATGGTATTCTTGATCCTTTGGAAACTAGGCCTAAGGGGAATTCTATTTTTCTAGTAGTTAACAACGAGGCAAGAAAAGTGTCTGGTTCTGATTTTTATCGGATTAACGAAGTGGAGGAAGTAATAGAAAAGATACTTTCCGAACGCAGATTATCGATGTTTAATGATGAATTTAAGGCATTGTTTTTTGACTTGGTGACACCGAATGTTACCCTGGATAAAGAACTGACTAGAAAAACCTTAGAGGATGCACTTTCAAAAATATCATATACTAGGGGAACCGTAGACGAAGGAAAGTTAATTATTGCTAAGGGTGAAGTGGTTGAGGTAGATAATTTAAAGATACTAGAGTCATTAAAATCTGAATATGAATCCGACCTCTGGACCGACTCCAATTCCTATTACATACTTGTTGGCTATACGGTGTTGGTTGCACTAGTGCTTTTAATGTTATTTCTATTCCTTAAAAAGTACCGAAAAGAAGTGTATGATAATAACACGAAAGTAACCTTTGTTTTTTTCAATATCTTACTGTTGGTATTTGTAACGACCTTGGTTATTAACTATAATGAAGCCTTGGTATTTGTAGTTCCTTTATGTATTCTCCCGTTAATTTTAAAAACCTTTTTTGATGCACGTTTGGGACTCTTTGTACATGTATTAACTGTATTAATTCTGGGTTTTGTGGTTCCCAATAGTTTCGAATATATTTTTTTACAAATTATAACAGGTATCGTAACTATTCTTACAGTTTCCGAGCTATATAAGAGAGCGAATCTGTTTGTATCGGTTGGGCAGATTACGTTGATTTACATTGTAGCATATTTAGCCTTTCATACCATTCATGAGGGTAACTTGAACAATATCCAGTGGTTCACCCTCAGTTTGTTTTTGTTGAACGGGATGATTACACTTTTTGTTCAGCCGTTAATCTACATTTATGAAAAGATTTTCGGTTTGGTTTCCGATGTTTCTTTATTGGAGCTGTCCGATACTAATTCAAAATTATTGAAAGAACTATCCAATAAGGCTCCAGGAACGTTTAATCACTCCTTACAGGTTGCTAATCTGGCAGAAGCCGCTGCTAACGGAATTGGTGCCAATGCTATGCTCGTTAGAGTAGGTGCGCTCTATCACGATATTGGAAAAATGGAAAACCCTACCTATTTTACCGAAAATCAAATTACCAATGTAAACCCCCATGATGAAATATCCCCGAAGGAAAGTGCGCGTATAATACTAGATCATGTAATTAAAGGTATCGAATTAGCTAGAAAAAATAACATGCCTGATAGGGTTGTAGATTTTATTCGCTCGCACCATGGTACCTCCTTGGTTTACTACTTTTATAAGAGACAATTGGAGCTAGATAGTGATGCAAATGAAAGTGATTTTAGATATGCTGGCCCGTTACCATTTTCTAAAGAAACAGCTATACTCATGATGGCCGACTCGGTAGAGGCAGCTTCAAAGAGTTTAAAGAATCCTACATTTTTAATTATCGATGAGTTTGTGGAAAAAATTATTGCAGGTCAAATGAAATCTGATCAATTTGTAAACGCAGATATCACGTTTAGGGAGATAGAGACTATAAAAAAAATATTTAAGCTTAAACTTACAAATATCTATCATCTAAGGGTAGAATATCCGGAGTAAGATTATTAATTAGAAGCTTTGTATGTTGGATTTTTTTAAATTTTTAGATTTAATTTAGCCCATTATCTATAGCAATGGATGAATTTTGAAATAAAATCTAACATAAAATACGTGTCTTTTTATTTGAATAATTGCATAGCATCCTGATTTTCAAGTCTATTTAAGTTCTAAGTTAATAGGTTTGAATAAGAGAGTCAAAAATTTATAAAAAATCGATTAAAATAGTTGCTTTATTGTATAGTAAAAATGTACATTTGCAACCGCTAACAAGCGAAGTTCATATAATTAACTAGGAGAGGTGCCTGAGTGGCCGAAAGGAACGGTTTGCTAAATCGTCGTACCCCAAAAGGGTACCCAGGGTTCGAATCCCTGTCTCTCCGCAAAGGTCTGTGTGAGAAGACAGAT
>JBLIEO010000039.1:0-17795 GCA_047633095.1 Maribacter sp. | reverse complement strand
GTAGTTAACCTTACGGGCATCAATAATAAAATGCTGCGTACTGCACCAAAATTCCATGAAGTAGCAAAACGTATTATAGAAATTACGCAAGACACTGTTATCGTAGCGCATAATGCCCAGTTTGATTATCGTATTCTAAGAACAGAATTTAGACGATTAGGGTACAATTTTGAAAGAAAGACCTTATGCACCGTAGACCTATCGAAAAACTTACTTCCCGACGCTGAATCCTATAGTTTAGGCAAATTAGTGCGTTCCTTGGGTATTCCGGTTACTGATCGGCACAGGGCCAATGGCGATGCACTTGCTACCGTAAAGCTTTTTAAATTACTGCTAGCTAAGGATAGTGAAAAAACTATCATACAAGACGTTATTCGTAAAGAGGCACATGGCGAGCTTTCCGAAAAACAATTGGATATCGTTAAGAACATGCCAGGCGAAACTGGATTATTTTACACGCATAATAAGGATGGGGACATCATTTATTTGAGTAGAAGCACGGATATCAAAAAGCGAGTAAATCAGTTATTTACCAAAAGTGGGGACCGTTCGAGAAAACTGATAAAAGAAACCAAAAAAGTAACTTTTGAACGTACCGGAAGCGAATTAGTAGCACTTTTGAAAGAACACCAAGAATTGCTTAAGAATAAACCTAAATATAATTCCTCCCCTAAAAAGCGTATGTTTTCCCATACTCTTTGCTCCACAATCAACGAGTCTGGTTATATAGTGTTAAGAGCAGTACCGGTATCCGATTGCAAACAACCCAATGGAGTTTTTAATGGGGTTTTTAGTGCCAAAAATCATTTACATAAAATAACCAAGGAATATAAGCTCTGCAATAAACTTAATGGGATTAGCGAAGCCAGAACCAACTGCGCAGCTTATTCAGATGGTGAATGCAATGGAGCTTGCATCCAAAAAGAAGCACCAGAGACTTACAATAAACGCTTGTTAGAAGCATTATCAAAATACACCTTGAATGGAAAAGATGTCCTCTTAATAGATAAAGGAAGGGAAATAGGCGAAAACAGTGTTATTTTGATTAAAAAAGGTTCCCTAGTAGGTTTAGGCTATTACGACCTTAACTATCAAATAAATAATATGCCTATCTTAGAAACTTTGATAACACCTATGAACGGTACGGTAAATGCTAATTTCATCATAGAAGCCTATCTCAGAAAGAAACGCATATTAAAAACAATTCCTATCAACACGTGAATTCAAAAGGGGGAAAATCAAAATCCAATTGGAAAAATAAACTTCATGAAATTATTTATGAAGCGGACACCGTTACTGGTAAGTGGTTTGATTTAATACTCATCATTCTTATCATTCTCAGTGTTATCCTAATTATGTTGGAGAGTGTTGAGTATATCGATTTAAAATATCACAAGGAACTCCTATTTTTAGAATGGATAGTGACTATATTTTTTACGGTAGAATATATTGCACGTATCATTTCTATTAAAAGACCATTTAAATACATATTTAGTTTTTATGGTATTATCGATTTCATCTCTACCGTTCCGCTCTATTTATCTTATCTATTCGCCGGTTCACAAGTATTACTCACGTTTAGAATATTTAGGATGCTTCGTGTTTTTAGAATTTTAAAATTAGTGAAGTTTATTGGTGAAGCTTCCCAGTTACAACAGGCAATGAAAGCTAGTAAAACAAAGATTGTCGTGTTTATTTATGTGGTGCTCATTCTATCCGTAATGATGGGTACTATTATGTATTTGGTAGAAAGTAAAGAAGCTGGCTTTACCAGTATACCAAGAAGTATCTACTGGACTATTGTGACCCTGACTACTGTAGGTTATGGGGATATTGCCCCACAAACCAATCTAGGCCAGTTTATTGCCACAATTATTATGATTATGGGTTATGGCATTATTGCGGTTCCTACAGGTATCGTTACCGCAGAATTTGCAGCGGGGCAAGGCAAGGATGAAGAAAAGATAAAGAAAAGCACAACTTCACCAAACAATCAAGCGATACATCTAAATACTCAACACTGTCCTTATTGCTCGACAGACGGACATAGGGATGATGCAAGCCATTGTTATAACTGCGGTAATATTTTAAATGAGTAGGGTACTTATTTCCATAGTAGGGCCCACGGCCATAGGGAAGACAAAATTAGCAATTTCGGTAGCTCAACACTACCGAACGGTAATCATATCTGCAGATTCGCGACAATTTTTCAAGGAAATGTCCATTGGTACGGCAGTCCCTAGCGAAAAGGAACTGGCCGCTACAAAACATCACTTCATACAACATAAGAGCATTTCCGATCCCTATTCTGTGGGTGATTTTGAAAAGGAAGTCATTCAGCTCCTCGATACTCTTTTCGATAATCATGAAGTTGTCATCATGGTGGGCGGTAGCGGCTTATATGTTGATGCCGTAACAAAAGGCTTAAATGAATTTCCAGCTGTAGACCCACAGATACGAGAACAGCTTAACCTAGAGCTTCGAGTAAAAGGTTTGGAACAGCTTCAAAAAAAACTACAAAATCTGGACGAAACCTATTACAAAACAGTTGATTTAAACAATCCACATAGGTTGATAAGGGCCTTGGAAATTTGTATGAGTACAGGGAAGCCGTACAGCAGCTTTTTAGGAAAACCAAAGAAAGAAAGAAACTTTACCACCCTAACCTTCGGTTTACAGGCAGAACGGGAACAGATATATGACAATATCAACCGTAGAGTGGATATAATGATGTCAGAGGACCTTTTGGAAGAGATAGCTTCCTTATTACCCTATAAAGACTTAAATGCATTACAAACTGTAGGCTACAAAGAACTCTTTAATTATTTAGAGGGCAACTGGAGCTTGGAAACAGCGATATCCGAAATCAAAAAAAATACGAGACGGTTTGCTAAAAGACAACTAACTTGGTTCAAAAGAAATGATGCTACCATTTGGATAGATGCCAAAAGTAGTCTTGAACAGAAATTAGAAACCGTTGCGGTAGCTACACAGAAACTTAGAAGTGAATAAACCTAGAATTATATACGTAATGGGCGTTTCAGGCAGTGGCAAATCTACTGTTGGTAGTTTACTGGCAAAACGCTTAGGGTATCAGTTCTTTGACGGTGACCATTACCATCCCGAGTCAAACCTAAGCAAAATGTCTGGGGGAAAAGCACTAAACGATTCGGATCGCATAGATTGGCTAAATCTTCTAAACAAAATTGCAAAAGAAAATCAGGAAAAGGGCGCTGTAATTGTATGTTCTGCATTAAAGGAGAAATACAGGATTCAGCTACAAAAGAACCTAGAGAACAATTCTGAGTTTTTATATTTGCAGGGAAGTGTGAAAGCTATTAGCGAACGTCTTTCAAAGAGGAAAGCACATTTTATGCCTACAGCGCTTCTTCAATCACAATTTGATGCCTTGGAAGAACCTAAAAACGCAATTTGCATCAGCATTATAAAAACTCCTGTAGAAATTATAACTGAGTTTATTAAAAAGGTATCTTTCTAAAAGCAATAATTGCTTCGCAAAAAAATACCCTTTTTAATTCATTGCCCAAAGAAATCTTTGTTTCATTTAGATTTCAAAAACAGGTCTTCCTATATATACCTGAAGCCATAGACCAAACGCACTTAACAAAGACCTACTCTCCTTCTGTCTTTATGACCAAACGGAAACCTTCTCCGTGAATATTTAATATCTCTACCGTATCATCTACCTTTAAATACTTACGTAGCTTTGCTATATAAACATCCATACTTCTTGACGTAAAATAATTGTCGTCTCTCCAAATTTTAGTCAAGGCCAACTCCCTTGGCATCAAATCATTTTCGTGCAACGCCAACATACGCAATAGTTCGTTCTCTTTTGGAGATAACTTAATAGAATCGGTGTCTTTGTATTTAAGAAATCTTAATTTAGAATTTAAGTGGAAGCCTCCTATGGTAAATTCAAACTTTTTGCTATCTGCTAAACTATTGGATGCCTTCCGCTGCAGAATGGCTTTAAGTTTCATTAAGAGCACTTCAGAATCAAAAGGTTTATTCAAATAATCATCAGCGCCTGCTTTGTAGCCTTTAAGCACGTCCTCCTTCATGGTTTTGGCCGTAAGAAATACGATGGGAACGTTCTCATTCTTTTCGCGAATCTCCCTAGCCAAGGTAAATCCATCTTTATAGGGCATCATTACATCTAAGATACAGATGTCATAATTATCCTTTTTGAACTTTTCAAAACCTTCCATCCCGTTCTTTGCTAATGTAACGTCAAAGTCGTTCATGGACAAATAATCTTTAAGCACTATTCCAAAATTTGGATCGTCCTCTACTAAAAGTATTTTCTTGTTTATTGTTTCCATACTATTTTTAAATTAAAGGCAGTTTAACAAAGAAAGTGCTTCCTTTTCCTTTTTCACTTTCCACATGGACCTCCCCTTGGTGATCGTCTACTATTTTCTTTACATAAGCCAAGCCAAGGCCGTGACCTTTTACGTTGTGTACATCTCCGGTGTGTTCTCTGTAAAACTTTTCAAAAACTTTTTTCAGCACCGGTTTGCTCATTCCAGACCCTTGGTCTTCTACCTTAATAATAATGTAATTTTTTACTTTTTCCGTATACACATCTATTTTTGGTGCCTCCTCGGAATATTTTATCGCATTGTCCAACATGTTAACGATAACATTAGTAAAGTGCATTTCATTTGCCAATACTTCGGAACGTTCAGATTCCAAATGCGTATGAATGTATCCTCCCCTATCTTTAGCAATTAAATCTACATGCGTAATGGCGTCTTCAATTAAGTCATGAACATCTACCCTATCCTTACTTATATCTAACTGATTCTTTTCTAGTTTAGAAATTCGCAAAACATTTTCTACTTGCGCGTGCATTCTTTTGTTCTCTTCCCTAATCATAGTAAGGTATCGATGTACCTTTTCATGATCCCCTATAATTTTAGGGTTTCTTATAGCCTCTACAGCCAAATTTATGGTTGCTATCGGAGTTTTGAATTCATGCGTCATATTGTTTATGAAATCCGTTTTTATTTCAGATATCTGCTTTTGTTTTATCAACTGATAAATGGCTCCTGAATAAGCAATCACTATAATTAGGGTAAACAACAAGCTCAATAAAGCCATGCCTAGAATAGAGCTAACCAAAAAACGCTTTTTTTGCGGAAAAGAAACCAAAAGGTCAAAATTGGAACTCCCTTCCATATCTGTAAACATGTGTGCCTTATAAATATTCTTTTCGGAATATTTAAATTTCTTGGACTTTACCTTGGTTGGCAAACCGTTGCTATAAACACCATATTCAAAACTAATTGCTATGCCCCTATTTTCAAGCTCTCGTTGAATCAATAGCTCTATCTCCTGCTTTGAAACCCGAACGTGAATAGGAACTGTTCCAGCACGGGAACTAAAAAGGTCCTTTAGCGCCAACTTATCGAATTCGGATAGCCCTCCAATTTTTTCAACGCGTTGTTGTGGCGTCAATCTAAATCCTTTACCATCTAAAGCAAAATCCTCCTTAAAAATTGAAGTTCTTCGCTTACTAGTAAAATTTCTTATTATGGTATCGCTACCATCCGGATTATCAAAGAACGTTGAGGAAATGCTATAATCCTCCTCTAGTATGCCGTGCTCGTAAAGTAATATTTCATTCGAATTTACATCCCTGTCAATAAAAAAGAAATTGGTGAACTGTGTATCTACCAATTCTCCAACACTATCCCTTGCATGAAGATACCTGTCAAAATAATTCTTAGTCTCTCGTTCGCTAATTTTATCGGTTACACTATTTAGTGTCTCAGATACCATATTTGAAAACTGTTCTTCCTTGTCTTCAACAGATTTGTTAATCCAAAAACTTTGAACAACTATCAGTCCTATTAGTGATGAGCTCATTAGTACCACCAAGAGCACAAATAACTTTTTATTCATTAGATGTTAAAATTACAGATTTAGTATAAGGGAAATAGCGGGTTTAACCTAAGCTTAACATAAATGTTAAAATCGTTGGGAGGCTAGTAATATGCAAGGAGAGCCATGTTGAGTTCGGTTACTTTTTTTATGGTTTCATCGAAATCTATATTCGCTACCACGTAGTCGGCCAAGGGTACTTTGATATTATCGCCCATCTGATTGCCCATTCGTTCCAAAACTTGTTGTTTGGTACTACCATCTCTTGAAATTATCCGTTCTATACGAATATCCTTGGGTGCGGTAACCAAAATAATCTTGTTGTAAAATTCCTGCATACCATTCTCGAACAATAAAGCGGTCTCCTGGACTACATAAGGATGTTCTTGTTTTTTTGCCCATCCTAAAAAATGCTTCTTAACCGCCGGATGCACGATGCCGTTCAGCTTTTGCAAAAGCTTTTTGTCGTTAAATACTTTCTCAGCAATAAAAGACCTATTAAGTGCGCCATCCAAAAAAGATTCCGCTCCCAACAATTGTACTATTTTTTTTCGCAACACCTTAGAAGTATGCATTAACCGTTTCGCCTCTATGTCTGAATTATAGACCGGCACACCCAAATCTTCCAATAGTTTCCCTACCATTGATTTGCCGCTACCTATACCCCCTGTAAGTCCTACGATAATCATTCCCTTCTCAATATAAATTCCACTTCTTTTATCAACAACGTAGCGTTGCTAAGGTTTTCTGGGAAATCATCCATGCGCAATGGCAATCTGTTGTTTGCTACTTTTTCTATTTGTCCATAATCGGAAATAATCTTAAAATCTGATGTGTTCAAGGATTTCAAAGCCTTAATAGTGCCTTGGCACAGTACTTTTACATGATCAGGAAACATACGAACCTTAATGCTATCCGGAACATTAATCATCGTTACGGGTACCGAAACCACCTTTTCCGAAAAACGAAACACCTTTCCCGAAATAGTTACCGAAGAAGGTGTTACCCTTGTCATTGTCAATTCATTATGTAGTACCAAAGCATGCTCCTGCGAAAAATCATCCGTAATATTCTCTATGTCCAAAAAAGAAGTCCTTAGAGACGTAATACTATCGACTTCACTTTTAGGGCCTCTAATAGTAACCATTGATGGAGCAACATTTATGGGTCCATCTAACATATAGTTTTTGGCTAAATCAATAGTATTTCTTGGAATTACAGGAACTTTTTTCACCACCAGTACTATAAAATCTATAAACAAGGTGTCATTCTCCAGCTCTAATACTTCCATACTATTAGGCAGTTGGTTTTCAATTTGCCTCCTGTATACCTTTGGTAAGACATAATACCGATCATCCTTTACGTTGACCTTTGAAAGATCTATTTGCACCTTGCGTTTTCGTATTTCAAAACCTACGAATTGAAAGCCCATGGCTTTTAGTCTAACATCTATAGTTTCCCTTGGTTTTTTATTCAGCAAAAGCTCCTGTGGTGTATTTACATACTCCAACATAAACGTTGTATTACTTACAAATGATTGTGATAAATTATTAATGAACCACGCAAAGCTAGATATAACGAGAAAAAGCAAGAATACCTTTACTTTTCGCTTCTTTAATCCAGTTTTTATGCGCTCTATAATCAAAATCAAGAATTAGTTTTAAAAAATAAGTTAGGAAAAATATCTTGCGGTGCACTCTTTTTAAATGTAGTGAATATAGTGGATTTAAAAAAACCATAGCCATAACCTACAAACTGAACTCCCGCAGCAAATAGAGCCAATAGCGCAACCTTTAGACTTTTAGTTTTCAATAAGGCATCCACAAAAAGTAGCAAACAATAAAGGCTATAGCAAGCAATAGGCCAGAAAATACCAAAAACCGAAAGCACAATAGCTGTAATTAGTCCCAAACAAAATATACTTGGAAACCAATAGGTAAGCTTTACCGTTTCAGGATGCCATTTGTTCAAAATGGGCCGTACCATTCCAAATTTATTTACTTGCACATAAAAGGTATACCAATTAATACGTCTCTTATGATATACAAACGCTTCAGGAATTAATTTGGTGTTATACCCTTCGTTCCAAATACGAATAGTTAAATCCGGGTCTTCACCTGGATGGATATTTCCGTACCCGCCAACAGTCTCAAAAGCTTCTTTAGATATTCCCATATTAAAGCTTCTGGGTTGAAATTTATCCACTGCTTTTTTTCCTCCACGTATGCCTCCTGTCGTTAAAAAGGAGGTCATGGCATAATTAATAGCCTTTTGAATATCAGAGAAAGAATCGTGCGCAGCATCCGGACCACCATAACAATGCACAAAATCCTTTTCTAGACTTTTCACCGCCAGTTCCAAATATTGAGGAGGTAAAATACAGTCGGAATCCAATACGATAAAATAATTACCTTTTGCCAAACGCATACCATAATTTCTGGAATCTCCTGGACCAGAATTGGGTTTTTTATAATAAGAAATATCCAAAGTGTCTTTGTACTCAGTAACCACATCCACAGAAGAAATCGTAGAGCCATCCTCTACGATAACCACTTCAAAATCTCTTATATAGGTCTGACTTAAAAGACTCTCTAACAGCTCCCTTATTTCGCTTGGCCTATTATAAACAGGTATGATAAAAGAAAAAGATAGTTTCATTCTTACTTTTATATCAATTATTGAAGCCCCTAATTCTTATGTTTTACGCACTAGAAACTACTAAAACTTCTCTATCACTTCTTGACTCACTCCTGTATTGGAAAAACCACCGTCATGGAAAAGGTTTTGCATGGTTACTTTGCGTGTTAAGTCAGAAAATAAGGTAATCGTGTAGTCGGCACAATCTTGCGCAGAGGCATTCCCAAGGGGAGACATCTTTTCAGCATAATTAATAAAACTGTCAAATCCTTTTACACCTTGTCCTGCTGTAGTTGGTGTTGGGGATTGAGAAATAGTATTCACTCGAACACTTTTTTCTTTTCCAAAGAAATATCCAAAACTACGAGCTACCGACTCTAAATACGCCTTATTATCGGCCATGTCATTATAATCAGGGAATACACGTTGTGCCGCCATATAAGTAAGCGCTACAATACTACCCCACTCGTTCATGGCATCTGCCTTGTAAAGCGATTGCATTACCTTATGAAAAGACAATGCGGAAACATCCCAACCTTTTGCCGTGAAATCATATTTTTCATCAGTGTACGCCCTTCCTTTTCTTACGTTTACGGACATTCCAATAGAATGCAATACGAAATCTAGCTTACCACCAAGAATCTCCTGAGCTTGGGATACCAAATTATCCAAATCTTCAACACTGGTAGCATCCGCAGGAATAATTTGAGAACCTGTTTTTTCTGCCAGTACTTTTATTTGTCCCATTCTCATGGCAATAGGTGCATTGGTTAATACAAAAGCACCCCCTTCTTCGTGCACACTCATTGCTGTTTTCCAAGCGATAGAGTTTTCATCCAATGCGCCAAATATGATTCCTTTTTTACCCTTTAATAAATTATATGCCATGTTGATACTACTAAAATTTTAGATTTCTGATTCAAAGGTATTTAAAATATGTATATTTAGCTCAATAGCTCCTTGGCATGGGCCATTGCGGAATCTGATAGTTCTTTACCTCCAAGCATTTGGGCTATTTCTACCACACGCTGGTCATGGACCAGTTTTTTCATATTGGTACGTGTTCCTTCGTTTTCTTCTGTTTTATACACCTTAAAGTGATGATGCCCTTTTGATGCCACTTGCGGAAGGTGGGTAATAGAGAAAACCTGCATTTCTGCACTCATATCTCGCATAATATCTGCCATACGATTAGAAATCTCTCCAGACACTCCGGTGTCGATTTCGTCGAACATGATGGTAGGTAACTTTTCGTACTTAGCCAAAATCGCTTTTATAACCAGCATAATACGTGACAGTTCCCCACCGGAAGCCACTTTTTTAAGCAAGCCATACGAACTACCTTTATTTGCTGTAAACAAAAAAGAGAGTTCATCCATCCCGTTCCCCTTAAAGCTATCCGTAGGGTTTAAGGTTATTTGAAAGGAAGCACTTGGCATTCCCAAAAGGGACAGGTCAGCTTCCAATTGTTTTTTTAATTGAGGAATTACCTCGTTTCTTTTTTCGCGTAGCAGCACGCTTTGTTCTTCTAACGAAGATTCCAGCTCCTGAAGTTCCTTGGTCTTCAAGGCTATTTTCTGGTCCACATTCGCGGTTTCGAAAAGGCTGTCGGAAAGTTGGTTCTTAATAGTAATCAACTCGGCAATTTCTGAAACCCCATGCTTTTTCTGTAAATTATAAAGCAGTTGTAATTTTGTATTTACCTCTTCCAATAATGCAGGGTCAGACTCAACAGCCTCCTGGAAAGCCTGTAATTCAGTATTTACATCATCTAATTCTATTAAAACCGATTGTATTCTTTCATAAAGACCTGCATATTGGATTCCAAAACCAGCTAATTTTGAAAGTACCGATCGGGCCTCAGCCATTAAGGAAAGTACCCCAATCTCATCATCATTAAAAAGCTGATCCCCTTTGGACAGCCCCTCCTTGATTAACTCTACATTGTTCAACTGTTCGTATTGGGTTTCCAGCTCTTCCAGGATTCCTGCCTTTAACGGAGCGGATTCCAATTCTGTCAACAAAAAAGCATTATAATCCTGTTCTTTGGTAGCGTTATGCTGAAATTCTATTAAATCGTTCAACTCTTTTTGTAAACCAGAATAAGACCGAAGGGTCTTTGCATACTGCGAAAGTCGGGTCTTATTGTTCGCGAGGGCATCAATCAATTTAAACTGAAAATCGTTCTCTGTCAATCGCATCGTCTGGTGCTGAGAGTGCACATCTATGAGCTGGGATCCCAACCTAGAAAGAATATCCAACGTTACGGGCGTATCGTTGATAAAAGCTCGCGATTTACCACTAGGCAAGATTTCTCTGCGTATTATCGTTGTTTCTTCATAATCAAGATCATTCATATCAAAGAAAGGCTGAAGACCATAATCCTTTATTAAAAAGTATGCTTCTATGATACATTTTTGTGCCTTGTTACGCAAAGAAGAAAGATCTGCACGCTTACCAAGCACTAAAGAAAGGCCGCCTAGCAAGATAGATTTCCCTGCTCCGGTTTCTCCGGTAATTACCGTAAAACCGGTAGCTAGATCAACTTCTAAGCTGTCTATTAATGCGTAATTTTCAATTGAAAGGTTAGCTAGCACACTTTAATACTTTAATAGCGTAAAGGTACTCTATATTCTGAAGTGAAAAAAGGGGCTAGTAACTAATATCATTCCAGGTACCGGAGTAAAAAGGCGCTACCTTGTTCAAGGTTTCCTTTAACTTAACGATATCTACTTTAGGTCCATCTGAAAATATATTCCGGATTTCCTCTGCTTTAGCATCAAAAAATGTCTGAACCAAAAAGGCATTAGGCCTTCTATTGACCATGATTTGAAACAGATTGATTGTACCTGCAATTACCTGTTTACCAGTACTATTATTATCCCCTAAGATATCTAAGCCTTTGCGATGGTAATTGTACATGGCTATACGATATTCCTTGTACGTGTTGGATAGTATATCGCTTATAAAATCGAATCGGGTTCTATTGTCGGAAGTAGACTGATTCCAACCTGCAAAATTACTTCCCTGTGCTTGCATTGTTATCTGTTGTGCTTTTCTAAACTGATTGGTACCGCCTTCCAAAGCAAAGGTATCTGCATCCAATCCTAAAATAATATAGGCATAATACGCAACGACTGCCACAAGATTAGATTCAAAAACATTCTCGTTGAACACCAAGGGTTGAAATTCTATATATTGAAAATTGAATTGGTTATCCTTATAGTTAAACACCGTACTTTCATAGGAGGTATTAAAAACCGGTCGGGAAGACTGAATTTGAATAGTCCCGCTAAAACGATCAGACTCGTACTCCGTTATGGTAATGAACATTTGGGTGTTTACCCGCTCATTGTCCTTATACACCCTATTTGTCCATTTCGTTTTGTTCACAAAATCGGTCAAGGAACGTTCTAAGGTTTGAAAAATCTGTTGGTTGGTTTGAGAAACCTGATCGGCATTAACGGTAATGGTTGCATTCAATTCCTGGCCATTCAAGGAAACACAAACTACACAAAGACCAAAGAAAAATAAAAGCTTACGCATAGCGTCTTTTGATGATTTCATTAAAAATATCCTCGGCAACAGCTGCCTTGGTTTTTAATTCAAACGTTTGTATTGTAAAATTGGTATCTAAAAAACTTATTTTATTGGTGTTTCCGCCAAAACCTGCTCCTTTATCATTTAGCGAATTAAGAACAATTGCGTCCAAGTTCTTTCTTTTGAGCTTTCCTTTCGCGTTTTCCATTTCATTTTCGGTCTCCAAAGCAAAACCAACAAGATATTGGTCTTTCTTGGCCTGCCCTAGGGAGAAAAGGATATCCTTTGTCTTCACCAAATCGATTTGTAAGGTACCTTTTGACTTTTTAATTTTTTGGGATGCGATAACTTTTGGTGTATAATCTGCAACCGCAGCAGCACAGATGACTATATCCGCATTTGCATAATGCTCATGCGTACTTTCGTACATGTCTTGGGCAGAAACTACACTTATCAAAGTGATGTTGTCGTGTTCAACGGTGTATTTGGTTGGTCCGGAAACAAGAACTACATTGGCTCCCAGCTGCGCAGCACATTTGGCAAGCTCAAAACCCATAAGTCCCGAAGAATGATTTCCAATAAAACGTACAGGGTCTATAGCTTCATAGGTTGGCCCTGCGGTAATCAATACTTTTTTATTCTGTAATGGAAGCCCAACCCTAAGTTGCTGTTTTATAAAAATAATTATATCCTCCGGTTCTGCCATACGGCCTTCGCCATGCAAGCCACTAGCTAATTCGCCAGAGGTTGCCGGCACCATATAATTACCATAAGATACTAAGGTTTTTAAAGTAACTTGGGTACTTGGATGTTTGTACATATCCAAGTCCATTGCTGGAGCAAAAAAGACAGGACACTTGGCTGACAAGTATGTGGCTAGTAATAGATTGTCACAATTTCCAGTTACCATTTTGGACATGGTATTGGCTGTTGCAGGAGCAATAACCATCAGGTTTGCCCATAACCCTAATGCTACATGGTTGTTCCAGTCCGTGCTGTTTGCTTCAGACTTTTCAAAATCGGATATTACTGGATTCTTAGAAAGTGTTGCTAAGGTTAGCGGAGAAACAAAAGAGCTGGCGCTATCCGTAAGAACAATCTTAACGTTAGCGCCAGCTTTTATAAGTAAACGAACAAGGAATGTAGTTTTATATGCGGCAATCCCACCGGTAATGCCTAAAAGGATGTTTTTACCGCCCAACATAATCCTTATGCGTCTTTCTCTGTATTTCTGTGGTATATTCTATCCATCAACCACTCCTCTACTGCCATGGCGTGTGGTTTTGGTAATTTTTCGTAGAATTTAGAAACCTCTATCTGCTCCTTGTTCTCAAAAACTTCTTCTAGACTGTCGCTGTACGTTGCGAACTCTTCTAACTTCTCCAACAACTCTTTTTTGATTTCTGAATTGATTTGCACAGCACGCTTTGCGGCAATGGAAATCGCTTCGTAAATGTTGTCGGTTTTACTATCGAACTCGTTTTTATTGATGGTTACCGTAGATACGGCAGCTTTCGAGTTTTTTAAATCGTTCATGTTCATAATGGAAACTATTTATTTTAATTCTGCTGTGTATTGTCCTAATCCGTTTTCTACCTTCTCCGCCAAATCAGTTATCTCTTTCTCAAAGCTCGAATTCGGATACTGCTTCTTAAACGACATTATAGACTCTTTAGCGCTCTCTAATCGTTCTTTTTGTAAACTTCTAAAACTGTTCATTGCCATGTACGTGAGGGCATCTGCTTTCACAAACAAGGCTTCCTCGCGATAAATCGAACCTGGAAAACCAGAAACAAAGTTATTACTTGCGGCTACTGCCGATTTTATCATATCATAGTTGAACTCCCCAAGCTTATTGTACTGCTTTAGGATTTCATAAGCCTTACGCTCTTTTTTTGTTGTCAATTCCTGAGCCATGGTATTTGATTCTGCAAAAAACTCTGACTCCGAAAAGGCATTGATAAAGTTTTGTAATTTGAGCAATGCTTTATCAGTATCTGACTGGTCCAAAGAATAATTTGGAGATAACTCGTAATAACTTTTGGCACCTAAATAAGCGGCCTCGGTGCTTTTATCGCTTTTGGGATAGGATTTTATAAACCGCTCGAACTGATATCCTGCTGTATTGTAATCTTGCATCTGATAATAACTGTTCGCCAAAAAGAACATTACCCGCTCTCCTTGCGGTTTACCAATGTACTTTGGAGCAATCTGCTCCAACAATCTGTTGGCTTTCTTAAAGTTACCCTCTTCGTATAATTTTTCGGCCATGTCGTACTTTGGCTTTACATCCTCTTTTTTGAGCACCTTCTGGTACTCGCTACAGGATTGAAAGGCCGCTACTAAAACCAGAAAAATAAAAAATCGCTTCATTCTAAAAAACATTCTGCAAAATTAGTGATTCTCAATGGATTTAAAAAACATTTTTAATCCATCAAAAATAACTTCATTCTGCTGCTAAAGCGAGGTTTTTGGGTAAGTTTTAACGTAATAAGTTAAGCCAAAATTTTAGAAACCGAGTACATGAACAATCCTATTTTCTTTTTAAGCTCCGTCGATGCTGCTATAAGCGGCAATCTAACTTCGGCACTACATAAGTTCAAAAGCTCTAAAATTGCCTTGATTCCAGCTGGGTTACCTTCCTCAAAAATAAGATGCATTCCCTCTTGAATTAAATAATGATACCGATAGGCTTCTTTAGCATTGCTATCTAGCCCCAACCGCACCATTTCTGAAAATTCTTGTGGCAATCCCTGTCCAATCACGCTAATTACCCCATCACCTCCTGCTAAAATTGTAGGCAAAGCAGTAAGATCATCACCAGAAAGCACCATAAAATTAGAGGGTTTGTTTTGAAGTAGTTCAAATACCTGCACCATATTCCCACAAGCTTCCTTTACTGCGATAATATTTTTAAAATCCTTTGCCAACCTCAGCGTAGTGGCGGGCAGCATATTACTGCCGGTTCTTCCGGGAACATTGTATAAGATTATTGGTAAAGGAGAAGCATGAGATAGTGCCTTAAAATGTTGATAGATACCCTCTTGGGTAGGCCTATTGTAATATGGTGACACAGAGAGTACAGCACAAAAATCGGAAAGGTCAAGGGTTTTAAATTCGTTCACTACCGCCATGGTATGGTTTCCGCCCAAACCTATCACTAAGGGCAATTCTCCATTATTAGCTACTACAATAGTATCCAAAACCGTTTGTTTCTCCTCCTTGGATAGGGTCACGGACTCCGCAGTGGTTCCCAACGCAACTAGATAATCTACCCTGCCTTTTTTACAATGCATAACAATAGCGGATAGGGCTTGCACATCAATAGTGCCATCTTCTTTGAACGGTGTAACTAAAGCAACACCTGTACCCCTCAATTGTTCCATACCTATACTTCTTTAATTGCGCTTAAATATTTTTTCAATTCGGTTTTAAAGGTGTTAAAATTTGAGATGGGTGTATCCAACATTAAATCATTGAACTCTGGCCCCACTTTCTTAAAACCTACCTTTAAACGAGCTTTTGTTTTAATTGACATCAAATTTAACAACAGATTACTCTCGTCATAATAGTTCACCAACACGTCATATTCCCTGTTTAAAAACTCCAATGCATAACTATTTTCAATGTCTCCGTTCCAACCTAAATCCTTGTCAGAGAATACAGGAGTCGCGTAGGGCGAGTTCTTGTCATAATAGTTTTTATATCCAATTATTTTTACAGCATTCGGCTGTAATTTAAACGCCTCCAAAAACTCATAAAACAGATCTACTTTATCAAACTTGTCTACATCTACAATAAAACCCACTTTACTTATACCCCCTTTTCGAGTGCTCGCAAGAGTGGGTTTTTGCAGGGCCCGCTTTATGAACTTACGTCCGGATTTCTGTTTAAACTTGTCCTTAATTCCTTTTAAAAACATGTATTTTTACATTTATACAAATGTAAATAATATCCCTGCAACTCTATGCCGAAGTTAAAACACTTTAGGATTTTAAATATTCAACATTTTGTTGTATTTGTAACAATCATAAATATTACTTCCTGCAGACAAGGTACAGCTAGCTTAAAAAACGTAGACGCAAAGGAGCTATCTATAGATTCGACAGCTGCTGAGGTAGTAAGCATAGAAGAATTTGTGCGCCCTTACCGGGAACGTGTAAATGTTATTCTGGACAGTACTTTGGCCTATGCGCCTTACAGTATTTCCAAAACAGACGGAACATACAATAGCTCTGCCGGAAACCTTATGGCGGATCTTATACTATCCGAAGCTAATCCTATCTTTAAAATACGCACGGGTAAGGATATTGATTTTGTATTAATAAACCATGGCGGTATACGCGCGAGTATTTCTAAAGGCAATGTATCTGCCAGAACAGCTTATGAAGTGATGCCTTTTGAAAATAACATTTCGGTAGTAGCGCTAAACAGTACATCGGTTTTGGAATTGGTTGATTATCTTGTAAAATCGAAACGGGCACATCCCGTGGCCGGTATTCAGATTATATTAAATACAAACGATACGCTGCACAGCGTCAGTATACAGGGAAAACCTTTGGACGAAAACACCTTGTATTATGTAGCTACTTCCGACTATCTGGTAAGTGGCGGAGATGATATGGTTTTTTTTAAAAATGGGGTGTCTTTTACCACACTAGAGTATAAAATAAGAAACGCCATAATCGATTACTTTTCTAAGGTGGATACGCTTTCGCCTAAAATCGATAATCGTTACTATAAGCTAGATTAAGCTATCAAAACCCATTTAGGTATTTAATTTTTATAGAGATGAAACGAAGAAATTTTATACATAATACCCTTGCTTCTGCATCGTTTATTGGTGCAGGCGGATTAAGCCTGAATTCCTGTGCCAGAACCCAAAAAAAGCATATTACCATTTTGCATACCAATGATGTTCACAGTCATATCGATGCTTTTCCTCAGGGACATTCCAGTTTTCCAGGTCTTGGTGGCTTGGCCAGGAGAGCAGGACTTGTAAGTAGTATCCGGGAAGAAAATCCTAATACCTTATTATTCGATGCAGGCGATATTTTTCAAGGCACCCCTTATTTTAATTTTTATGGAGGTGAGCTAGAAATGAAGCTAATGACCATGCTTAACTATGATGCCGCCACACTTGGAAATCATGATTTTGACAACGGTATAGACGGACTCCTAGCGCAACTGCCCTATGGAAAGTTCGATTTTGTATCCTCCAACTACGACTTTAGCAATACCATTCTGGACGGGTTTACAAAGCCCTACCAAACCTATTTCCAAGACGGGATAAAAATTGGGGTGTATGGCCTAGGCATTAAGTTGGGCGGACTTGTCTCTAAAGACCTTTATAAAGAAACCACTTATTTAGAGCCTTATGAGATTGCAACAGATTTGGAGCGTCAGTTAAAAAAAGAGGAGCACTGCGATTTGGTCATTTGTTTGTCACACCTAGGGTATAAATATAAGAATAATCAGCGCCCAGATGACATGACCTTGGCTACCAAAACCAAACATACCGATTTGATTATCGGAGGTCATACGCATACGTTTTTAGACAAACCCACTGTTGTTGCTAATGCAGATGGTAGGGATATCCTTGTTAACCAAGTAGGTTGTTTTGGTGTTCGTTTAGGGCGTATCGACTTTTATTTTGATTCTGAACGTATTGTTACCGATGGCGTTTCCATCACTGTATAATTCTAAAA
>JBLIEO010000038.1:0-18640 GCA_047633095.1 Maribacter sp. | reverse complement strand
TATATAAAAATGACCTTGGGCCTTTTGGATGAATTAGGCATACCTAATTCTTTTGAGGGTAATCTTATCAAAGTAAGCCCTAAAACTTCCGTTGCCCCTACAAGATTGATCGTAGAATCTGATTGGAGTTCCGCTTCCTACTATTACAGTATGGTTGCCTTGGCTGAGGTTGGTTCGGAAATTAGGTTATCGGCCTATAAAAAAAACAGCCTACAAGGCGACAGTGTTTTGGTTGAGCTATATAGAGGTTTTGGAGTGGAAACGCTATTTAGGGAACACAGCATAACCTTAAAAAAATTAAACACGCCAAAAGAAAAAACGGTAGCGTTTGATCTTGCAAATGCACCTGATATTGCGCAGACCATCGCCGTTACTACTTTTGGTCTAGGTATGGGATGTCATTTGGTGGGCCTGCATACCTTAAAAATAAAGGAGACCGATAGATTGGAAGCCCTGTACACGGAACTAACCAAATTAGGAGCCGATATCTCGGTAACGGACAAATCCCTTACTATTAAACCATCAAAAACCTTAAATAAGGACGTAGCCATAGATACCTATAATGATCATAGAATGGCAATGGCTTTTGCGCCACTGTCACTAAAAATACCCCTGTATATAAATGATGCAGAGGTAGTCTCTAAATCCTATCCAGATTTTTGGAAGGACTTAAAAGACCTTCAATTCGATGCCAAAGAATTATAATCCCGTATTTACTTGACAACCCCCCTTTCCAGATTGTATATTTGCAGCCGCAATTCCGTACAGAAAAAATAAGTTCATAGATAAGGTAAGGACGATAGATTTGCCTTTGTTATGGATTTTTGCACTGGAATCGCTTTCACTAAAACATAAACATACAAGAAATGAAATTATCACACTTTGGTTTTGAACTTCCAGACGAATTATTGGCAGAGCACCCGTCTGAAAATAGGGATGAGTCTAGATTAATGGTCGTTCATAGGGAAACTGGAAAAATTGAGCATAAAATGTTTAAGGACATGATCGATTATTTTGATGAAGGTGATGTTATGGTGTTGAACAATACCAAAGTTTTTCCGGCAAGACTTTATGGAAATAAAGAAAAAACTGGAGCGCGTATCGAAGTATTTCTTTTACGTGAACTTAATGAAGAACAACGCTTGTGGGATGTTTTAGTTGACCCAGCACGTAAAATTCGTATTGGTAACAAACTCTATTTTGGGGAGGACGAAACCTTGGTAGCCGAGGTTATTGACAATACTACCTCGAGAGGACGTACGTTACGTTTCTTATATGATGGTGCGTATGTAGATTTTAGAAGAAAGCTGAAAGAATTGGGAGAAACCCCATTGCCAAAATATATAAAAAGGGACGTAGAGCCAGAGGATGCAGAGCGTTACCAGACTATTTATGCCAAGCATGAAGGTGCCGTGGCAGCACCAACAGCAGGGATGCATTTTTCAAAACACCTGCTCAAGCGTTTGGAGATAAAAGGGATTGATTTTGCAGAATTAACGTTACACGTAGGGTTGGGTACTTTTAATCCTGTAGAAGTAGAGGATTTGTCTAAACACAAAATGGATAGCGAAGAGTTGTTCATTGATGAAAAAGCTACTGAAATTATTAATAATGCTAAAACGAAGAAAAGAAGAGTGTGTGCAGTTGGAACCACGGCAATGCGAGGTTTGGAAAGCGCCGTGTCTTCTAACCATACTTTGAATACCTATGAAGGATGGACGAACAAGTTTGTTTTTCCACCCTACGAGTTTAGTATTGCTAATGCGATGATCACCAATTTTCACTTACCTAAATCTACCTTATTGATGATGATTTCAGCATTTATGGGACATGATTTAATGAAGAAATGTTACAAGGAAGCTATTTTGGAGCAGTATAAATTCTATTCTTATGGTGATGCCATGTTAATTATTTAATAGTCTGATTTTCATTTCTGCGCTTGTGCTGAACTTGTTTTAGTACCCGCAGAAACTTATATAATTTTAAAAACTTAATCCCTCTTATACAAAAGTTGATACAAGAGGGATTTTTTATTGCGTACTTGTGGAGATAAAAAAGAAAGATGTTAGAGCACTGACTAAGGAGCAACTCCGAGACTTTTTTGAAGGTCAGGGAGACAAGCCTTTCCGCGGTAATCAAGTGTACGAATGGCTGTGGCAAAAAGGGGCACACTCCTTTGATGTTATGACCAATCTTTCTAAGACCACCCGCGATATGTTGGAGGCTAACTTTGTAATTAACCACATCAAGGTAGATTTGATGCAGCGAAGTTCGGATGGTACCATAAAAAATGCAGTACGCTTGCATGACGACTTGGTTGTCGAATCTGTTTTGATTCCAACGAAAACCAGAACTACAGCCTGTGTATCCAGCCAAGTGGGTTGTAGTTTAGATTGTAGGTTCTGTGCAACTTCGCGCTTAAAGCGTATGCGTAACCTGAACCCTGATGAAATCTATGATCAAGTAGTTGCTATAGATAATGAAAGCCGTTTGTATTTTGATAGGCCTTTGAGCAACATTGTATTTATGGGCATGGGAGAACCACTCATGAATTATAAAAATGTGATTAAAGCCATAGATATGATTACCTCTGCAGAGGGTTTGGGGATGTCTCCTAAACGTATTATCGTTTCTACATCAGGTGTACCTAAACTGATAAAGCGCATGGCAGATGAGGAAGTCCGTTTTAAACTAGCTGTATCGTTACATTCAGCCATAGATGAGATACGCACTTCAATTATGCCTTTTAATGCTACGTTTACCTTGGCAGATTTACGGGAATCGTTGATGTATTGGTACGAAAAAACTAAAAGTCGAATCACGTATGAGTATGTAGTTTGGGAAGGGATCAACGATAAGAAAAAAGATGTAGATGCCCTTGTAGATTTCTGCAGGTTTGCTCCGTCAAAAGTAAATCTCATTGAATACAATCCAATAGACGACGGCGAGTTTCAACAGGCCTCTAATGCCGCAATAGATATGTATGTGGAAACCTTGGAGAAAAATGGCATTACGGTTACCGTAAGGAGATCCAGAGGAAAGGATATTGATGCTGCTTGTGGGCAATTAGCGAATAAGTCTTAAAGTGGAGAACAACAGTTGAATCATCCGGATTTAGAAAAAAATCGGAGAGCACTTGGTCCTAAAGATTGAACCAATACATGAGTTTCTCTCCTATGAAGGAGGGGGCTAAGTGCCATGTAGATTTAGGGATGCTATGTTCACAGGGTTCTTCATAAGGGAAAATAGGTAATGATTAAATGAGACTTAGTGAGATTCCCGGTCATCGCAGTAGACAGACTCCTTTGGTCGGAAAGACAATATATTGTAATCTGTCTTTCCTCGATATCCTTTAGACTGATTACCGCTCAGAGAATACTGTTTAATCCTCGCTTTTCATTAATTTTGATGTAAATAAAAACAGGCTGAAAATAGTAGCGCAAATAAAGGAACCCGTTGCCAAAGAAATGGAACTTTTCGAGTCCAAATTTCGGGAATCCATGACTTCAAAAGTAGCCTTGCTCAACCGTATTACATATTATATCGTTAATAGAAAAGGCAAGCAAATGCGGCCTATGTTTGTGTTCTTAACAGCCAAACTCCTTAACAATGGAAAGGTGAACGAACGTACCTATCGTGGTGCCGCCGTAATCGAGTTGATTCATACGGCCACACTAGTCCATGATGATGTGGTGGACGAAAGTAATAAACGAAGGGGCTTCTTTTCTATAAATGCCTTGTGGAAAAATAAGATTGCAGTCCTTGTAGGGGATTATCTATTATCAAAAGGCTTACTGCTTTCGATTGATAACAGCGATTTTGATTTACTGCGCATTATTTCGGTTGCTGTGCGTGAAATGAGTGAGGGAGAGCTTTTGCAGATTGAAAAAGCACGACGCTTGGATATTACCGAAGCGGTGTACTATGATATCATCCGCCAGAAAACCGCAACCTTGATAGCTGCTTGCTGTGGCTTGGGTGCCTGTTCCGTAAAGCCGGAAAGTGATGATGTGGAAACCTTTCGAAAATTCGGAGAGCTTTGTGGTATGGCCTTCCAAATAAAGGATGATTTATTTGATTATGGGAACCAACGTATAGGGAAACCAACGGGAATCGATATTAAGGAGCAGAAAATGACGCTTCCCCTCATTTATGTATTAAACCATTGTTCCAAAAAGGAAAAAAGTTGGGTAATCAATTCTATTAAAAACCATAATAAGGACAAAACTAGGGTAAAGGAGGTTATTGCCTTTGTAAAGGATAAAGGTGGCTTGGCGTATGCCGTTGCTAAAATGTTATCCTATAGGGATGAGGCCTTGGACCTTTTGAAAACCTATCCGGAGTCTGAATATAGGAGTGCCTTGGAATTGATGGTCAACTACGTCGTGGAGCGTGATAAGTAAATCAATATTCTAGTCTTACGGCTTGTGAAAATGAACCAATAAAGTGGTATCGCCAAGGTCTTACAAGGTTTTGACTTAAGTTATGTGTAAAGAACTTTGTGTTATGTCCATAGCGCTAAAGTTGATTTTGTGTGTTTTAACTATATCTAAATCAGTAACTTAATAAAAAATTTAATTTTTTAATTTTTTTTAGGCAACTATCTTTCCAAGTTCAGCGTCTATACCAATAGAAGACCATTAAAGATTGTGAAAATCATACCTTTTTATACTAACGAAAAGCAGCTTATAAAAAAAGTAATAGCTGGTAATGCAGATGCGCAGCAACGTTTGTACGGAACACATTCGGCAAAAATGCTGGGTGTTTGCAGGCAGTATATAACCGATATCCATTTTGCCGAAGATGTTATGGTATGCGGATTTCTAAAGGTTTTTACTCACCTGCATACCTTTAAATTTAAGGGTAGTTTTGAAGGTTGGATACGTCGGATTATGATACGAGAGAGTATATCGTACTTAAGAAAACAACAATTTGTGGTCTATGACGATGCCGTATATGAAAAGCAAGAGCATCAAACGAATGTTCAAACTACGGATTTAGATACCGAACATATACAGCGATTGATAGACGCACTTCCACAGGGGTATAAAATGGTATTTGTGCTGTACACGGTTGAAGGTTATAAGCACCAGGAAATAGCAAAAATGCTGGATATTACGGAGAGTACTTCCAAAACGCAATTACTAAAGGGGCGGAGACTATTACAAGAACAATTAAAGAAACAAAATATTACAGGGTATGGAAACAGGTAAGTTCGAAACATATATAAAATCAAAATTAGATGCACGAGAGATAGTGCCCTCACAAGGGGCTTGGGACAAGATCTCTGAGGAATTGAAATCGGAGCCAATTGCTAAGAAACCGCTTTATTTTTGGTTAGGCATTGCTGCCAGTGTAACAGTGTTACTAGGAGTGGCTATTTTTTACTTTAATATCGGGGACAAAGAGCTACCGGCACAGGAACTGGTAGATACACCATCCAAAACAAGCGTTGAAACAGTAAAAGAAGTTATGGGAACAAAGGCTATAGAAAATTCTAATGGTCTTGTACTGGAAGAGGAGAACGTAGAGCGGACCAAAGGAATAAAGCCAGTGATTATTCCTTTGGGTAAGATTTTAAAGCCAGCTTTTAGAAAGGATAAGCAAGAAGATGCCATAGTCGTTGAGGTAAATCAACAACAATGGGAAGATGTTCAAATACCCACCCAACTTTTCGAAGCAATATTAAAAGAAAAAATAACAGAGGTAGTAGCTCAAGTAAGGTTATTGGAAAGCACTTCAAAAGTAACCGATGCGGAAGTAGATTCGTTGTTGCGTAATGCGCAGCGTACGATTTTAAAGGAACAGCTTTTTAAACCGGACCAAAGCGTTGACGCCATGGCTCTGTTAACACAGGTTGAGGAGGAACTTGATCAATCCTTCCGAGACCAGATATTCCAGTCCCTTAAGACGGGCTTCCTTAAAGTGAGGACTGCCGTTGCGGACCGAAACAATTAATTAACCATAAATTTTCCATATCCCTAAACGTCATCTAAGACAGATGAGGCAGGGAGGAGTTTATTCATCAATCAATCAAAATCAATCAAAAATTAATCAACATGAGAACAATTAGTATTTATCTATTGGCATTGGCTACCTTATTTATAGTACAGCGAACGGTAGCACAGGAAGATTATAAGCAGATAGTAACAGAGTTGCAGCTGCAGAAGGATAAAATTATTAAACAAGAAAAAGAAGCTTTGAAGTTTGAAGTGGAGGAAATCAACAAAAGATTGGACAAAAGCCAAATAACTACTAAAGAGGGCGATAATTTAAAAAAGCGAGCAGCAGAAAAGCGAGCCTTGAACATTGCCGATAGAACAGCTATTATTGATAATAAAATCGCACTCTTGGAGCGAAACGAAGGTGTTCTTATGCCTGATATAAAAACCGAATCTGCAAGGGCAACACAAATCCGTGTTGGTATTGATCTTGACGGTAAACCGGCTGAGGAGTTTATCTTTAATAGGAATATTAGGAATAAAGAGATTAAGTATGATCGCCGTACACATTCGGATTTTATTTTGGCGGTAGGATTGAATAATGCTATCATAGATGGCCAAGCTCTAGAAGATTCTCCGTATAAAGTAGGTGGTAGCCGATTTTTTGAATTTGGGTGGCAATGGCGTACTAGGGTTTTTCAAAACTCCAATTTTCTTAGGTTTAATTATGGGGTTTCTTTCCAGTTCAATGGTTTAAAACCAAAGGATAACCAGTACTTTGTGCCTGATCGTATCGGGCAGGTGCAATTAGAGGAATTCGAATTTGATCTTGATAAGTCAAAACTTAGAATGGATAATCTCGTATTTCCATTGCATTTAGAATTTGGACCTTCAAAATTAAAGAAAACTGAAAATACCATTAGATACTCTTTGCGAAATCAATTTAGGATAGGAATTGGTGGCTATGGTGGTTTTAATCTTGGAACTCGTCAAAAGTTAAAATATGAACGTAATGGTAAGAACGTTAATGACGAGTTAAAAAGGGGGTACAATACAAGTGATTTTATTTATGGATTAAGTGCCTATGCAGGATTTGACGGGGTGCTTTTCTATGTAAAGTATGACTTAAATCCTATTTTTCAAAAGGCTATGGTAGAGCAGCGAAATATTTCCTTAGGCTTTCGCTTTGACCTATAAAATTTAAGTTAGCTATTTTAAGTGTATTCGTATGATTCTAAATAAAAATGAGTGACTGCTAATCTTAGGTTGATGCGACCATTATTTCTGTAGGTATAGTATATATCTACCGCAGGGAACTCAATTAGGCCTAAGTAGGTTTGGTTTATGGGTTTATTTTCACAACATACGTGTAAGAACGCTTTAGTTTACTATATTGAATTTTCATTTTTGATTATCTTTAGCTACTTATTAAAATTTAAAATTGATAGGAAAAACTACTATAGACCAAGTATATGAAACCGCCCGTTTAGAGGAGGTTATTGGTGATTTTGTGCAGCTCAAAAAATCTGGATCTAACTTTAAGGGGCTGAGTCCGTTTACCGATGAGCGCTCGCCAAGTTTTATGGTGTCTCCCGTAAAACAGATATGGAAGGATTTTAGTAGCGGTAAAGGTGGGAATGTAGTAGCTTTCCTAATGGAGCACGAACATTTCACCTATCCGGAGGCTATAAAATATTTAGCCAAAAAGTACAATATAGAGGTAGAGGAAACGGAGCAGTCCAACGAGCAGAAAGAACAGGCGAGTGAGCGCGAAAGTATGTACTTGGTTTCGGAGTTTGCTCGCGACCATTTTCAGGAAATGTTATTAGAAACAGAACTTGGAAAGGCAATTGGTCTTAGTTATTTTAAAGAGCGTGGATTTACGCTGGCGACTATAAAAAAGTTTGAATTGGGCTACTGCTTGGATCAGTGGGACGGTTTTACAAAAGCAGCATTGGACAAAGGCTACAAACTAGATTATTTAAGTAAGACGGGTCTTACCATTGTTAAGGAAGACGCGAATAACCCCAATAATCCAAGAACTTTTGACCGGTTCAAAGCAAGAGTAATGTTTCCTATACATTCCCTAAGTGGCAGGGTCCTGGGCTTTGGTGGTAGAATCCTGACCAATGAGAAGAAAGCAGCTAAATACCTAAACTCTCCTGAAAGTGATATTTATCATAAGAGCAAGGTGCTTTACGGTATTTATTATGCGAAACAGGCGATTGCCAAAGAAGATACCTGTTATTTGGTGGAAGGCTACACAGATGTTATTCAGTTTCATCAACGAGGGATTCATAATGTAGTTTCTTCTAGTGGAACGGCGTTGACGCCAGAACAGATTAGACTCATTAACAGGCTTACCAAAAACATTACCGTCCTGTTCGATGGGGATGCGGCAGGGTTGCGTGCTTCATTGCGAGGGATAGATCTGATTTTGGAGCAGGGCATGAACGTGAAAATATGCACTTTCCCAGAAGGGGAAGACCCTGATAGTTTTGCAAAGAATAACGAGTTGGAAGAGTTGCAATTATACTTGCA
Organism: Maribacter sp.; assembly: GCA_047633095.1. Classification (GTDB taxonomy): domain Bacteria; phylum Bacteroidota; class Bacteroidia; order Flavobacteriales; family Flavobacteriaceae; genus Maribacter. The sequence goes on along the minus strand of JBLIEO010000038.1, from coordinate 10,157 downwards.
GGAAAATTCAAAGGATTTTATTCAGTTTAAAGCTTCCTTACTGGTCATGGAGGCTTCAAACGATCCTATCAAGAGAGCCGACACGGTGCGGGATATCGTTAATAGTATTGCTAAGATTCCAGATCGTATAAAAAAAGAAATTTATATTCAGGAGTGTGCCCAAATTATGAATATCTCCGAGGCAGTCTTGTTCAATACCTTGGCACAAATAGACAAGAAGGATATAACCGATACCCAAAAACAAGAAAAATCGCAACCACAAGCATTTAATGTGGTTCGGAATGAAGAGATAGAGGAGAAAGTAGATGTACAATTTGAGCTGGAACGAAAAATTATTGAGCTTCTTTTGGTGTACGGTGACAAAAAGGAAAAATTTGAAGATCTGGTGCTAAAGGAGAATGAGGAAGGAGTCCTTGTTATGGAGCCTGAATCTGTAGAGAGTACCGTATTTGAAAAAATATTTTTAGACCTGCAGGAAGATGAAATAGAATTTACAAATTCCCAATTTAGGGATATTTATTATTTACTGATAGCAGCATTGAATCAGGCAGAGGAATTCGCTATTCTAGGGTTTATGACGGGTCTTGAGCAAGAAATGGCAAATAACATTTCTTCCTTGCTAATGGAAGACGAAAAATATGCCTTGCATGATTGGGAACGAAAAGATATTTATCCTAAAGCTAAGGAAACCAGTATAGCCCAATTGGTGAGTGAAACTATTTTAACCTTACGTTGTTTTTTGATAAAAAAAAGAATGTTAACCTTACAAAACGAAACCCAAGATAAACAGGAGGACAATAAGGAAGTATTAGAGGAAATCATGAATTACTTACAATTGAACACCTTGTTAAATAAAAAACTGAACAGGGTCTTATCTTAGCGAGGGACAATTCTTAAAATAAAAAAAACCGCTTTTGCGTATTTTTTTCATGCGTATTTTTTGTGTTAGTATAGTTCCAGAGCCTTGGCTTGCTGCAACAAATCTACCATATTGTTGACATTTAATTTTTTCATTAAACGCGCTTTATAGGTACTTACTGTCTTTTCATTAAGATTTAACCCTTGAGCGACCTCTTTATTACGTTTTCCGCTCGCTAAGAGTTTTAAAACCTCTACCTCTCTTGTAGATAATTTTCTAAAGAATCTTCTCGGTTTTTTTGTTCCTTCGTCAAAAGCTAACCTTTGTGCTAGCTCATTCGTAATGAACATACTGCCTTCACTGACTTTTTTAACAGCCGCTATAATGTACTCTGTATTCGACGATTTGGATAAGTAACCAAATGCTCCAGCACGAATAGCACTAAGGGCGTATACGTCCTCAGACTGTCCGCTGTACATCAGCACTTTTACATTTGGATATTCTTTTTTGATTTTTCTTAGTGCAGCTATTCCGTTTATTTTCGGAATATCCATTTCTAGCATCACAACATCGGGGGTAGCATTTTCTAGTTTTTTAAAAAGTTCGTCGGTAGTGGAAACATCGTCTACCATTTCAAATCCTGCTGCGGATTCAAGAACTTGGCGTACACCCATTCTAACGATAGGGTGATTATCCGCAATTAAAACTTTAATCATTATGTAGGGTTTTCTAGACTGCCTTAACTTGCAAACTTGTGCATAAATACGCACATGCAATGTAAGCTTTATAAATCCAATTTCGAAATCAAATTTCTGTCATTTTGGATAAATTTAATAATTTGACATAATTTAATCGATTTATCTACCTGATTGTTAGGTGAGCGGTTTATTTTAACATTTCTGGAATTTGGCAAACAGGAATGGCTACCATCTTGTGTTTGTTTATTCCGTTGAAACGCATAAAGATGGAAAACACCTCTTTTTTTCTATCAGAGAAGTCATCTATCGTTTTTCCTTGATCCTTCATTTTCATTGCCCATTCCAGTTCTGGGTAGGAAGCCCCGATTTGGTCCTCGTCCGTTCGGTCATCTCCCCAAAGTCCATCCGTAGGTGCAGCTTTTATGATTTCTTCATTTACCCCAAGTGCCTTTGCAATTTTATACACTTCAGATTTCATAAGATCTGCAATGGGACTTAAGTCGACACCACCATCTCCATATTTAGTATAAAATCCTACTCCAAAATCCTCAACTTTGTTTCCTGTGCCTGCTACTAGATAGCGTTTAAGTGCCGCAAAGTAGTACAGGCTTGTCATGCGCAAGCGCGCACGGGTATTGGCCAAAGACATAAAATGTTCTTCTTCGTTAGCTACAGGAGGTAAAGCCGCTACCAAACTATCGAAAACAGGAGTAAGTTCAATGGGTTGCCTTTTTACGCCTTTAAAATGTTCCTGAAGCCATTTGATATGTCTAGATGCACGATCTGATTGGTTTGGAGCTTGGTGAATGGGCATTTCTAAACAAAGTAGGTCTAGACCTGTTTTTGCACAAAGGGTAGACGTAACCGCAGAATCTATTCCACCAGAAATTCCGATGACAAATCCTTTTTGATTTGCATTGGTTGCATAGTCCTTTAACCAGGTTACAATATGATCTATTACTTTTTCCGTTTGCATAAGAGCGTCAATATTTAGAAATCGATTAACTTTGCCTTAAAAATAAGTTGTCCTTGGAGAATAATAAGATGAATTCCGAAATACTTGGTGTAAAAAATTTGATTTTTACGATATTATCAATTTCACTGTTTCTTACGGGGTGTAATGATAGTAATAAGGTAGCTCAGGACATAGAGAAAATTCCTTTGGAGCTTCAGGTTTCAAGATTCGATCGAGAGTTTGCTTCAGCGACAGCAGATAAGATATCAGTCTTGCGTATGAAATACCCCTACCTCTTTCCTGCGCCCGATAGTATTTGGGTAGCTAAATTGAACGATTCCTTACAAAGAGAGCTCTTCCAAGAAGTTGGGAATACCTTCAATAGTTTTATGGATGAGGAAGCCGGACTTAAACAATTGTTTAAACATATAAAGTATTACTTTCCCGAACAGTATACTCCAAGAGTTGTTACGGTCACTAATGATGTAGATTACAATAACCGTATAATTCTTGCCGATTCTCTTTTGTTTATAGGACTTGATAATTATTTAGGTTCTGAGCATAAGTATTACGAGGGTTTTCAACGTTATATTGCCAAATCCTTGGACCGCACCTATATGGTAAGCGATGTAGCTAGTGCCTTTGCAAAAAAAGTAGTACCAAAACCAAGAGACAGAACTTTTTTGGCCCGGATGATTTATTTTGGAAAAGAACTGTATTTAAAAGATAAGCTTATGCCAGCAGCTACCGATATGCAAAAAATAGGGTACACGAAAGAGGAGCTGGATTGGGCCATAGGAAGCGAAGAGCCTATTTGGCGTAATTTTGTTGAGCAAGAACATTTGTATAGTACGGACAACGAGTTAAATCCACGTTTTCTAGATCCAGCACCATTTTCAAAATTTGGCTTGGAACTGGATAATGAATCTCCAGGCAGATTAGGGAGGTACATAGGTTGGCAAATCATTAAGGCATTTATGGATAATAACTCCTTAGGTCTCAAACAGATGCTGACAATGCCGGGAGAGGAAATATTTAAAAAATCGAACTATAAACCTAGAAATTAGATGGCAGAATTACATATATCGGAAATTAATTTACGCGTGGGATTAGATGATAACCGTGTCCCGGAAAAACTATCATGGTCCGCACAAGATGGTGGTATAGATAATGAGGAGGCCAAGGCTATGCTACTTTCTGTTTGGGATAGTAAAAATCAAGAATCATTGAAGATAGACTTATGGACGAAAGATATGCCTGTTGATGAAATGAAAACTTTTTTTCATCAGACATTGGTATCGTTATCAGAAACGTTTATGAAAGCGACCCAAGATGAAAAGATGACAGCGACCATGAAGGACTTTTGTGATTATTTTGCTGAAAAGATGGAATTGAAGGAATAGAACTAGATAATCGGAGTGCTTTTTAGCTAAATAGCGATGGTAAATTTCGTAAGTTCTTATTAGAGACAGGTTGGTGTTTAATTACTTCGAAAACTAACTGGAGTAATACTTAGGATAACAAAATAGGCTTTTTGCTCTCATTTACTACACAGAAATAATTGAGTGCTAAATGCGATATAAAGTGGCATCAATGTTAATGTTCTTATAAACAATCTCACATTGTTTAATCTTTAATTATATTCGATTAACATAATTAGTTCAAAAACCTACCATGAAATCATTAGTCGTTACGTTTGCTTTTATCTCCTTTGTTTTTCTATTTTCCTTTAAACCTAATGTTGCAGAATTTCAAGGGCAAGCTTTTTATTTTTCTAAATCGAAGATGGAGTTGGGTAGCTGGGGAGCAAGAATGAATGAGGCACAAAAAAAACAGGTACAGGCACGTTTGAAGAATAGGCTAGAAAAGACTTACGTTCTAAGCTTTAATAAGGAAGAATCCGTGTTTAATGAAGAGGACAAGTTAGATGCCATTTCCGGTGCTACGGATTCTTGGGGAAATAACTTCGCTCGTGGAGAGCAGTACAAAAATGTAAAAGAAGATGTGTTGGTGCAAAGCCAGGAGTTTTATGGCAAGCGGTTTTTGGTAAAGGATAAGTTACAAGCGATCTCATGGAATATGGGTAAGGAATCCAAACAAATAGGTCAATACTTGTGTTTTAGGGCTACCGCTTTGGTACCAACAAGCGAACTTGCTTGGTACGATTTTTCTTGGGGTGACTTGAGAACACCTGAAACAACGAAAACAGATTCTACAGCTGTTGAGGCCCTGGAGCCTGAGGTGAACATGACAGAAATAGAAGCGTGGTATACACCTCAAATACCCGTTGGGCATGGGCCTGCTGAATATTGGGGCCTTCCAGGTCTTATTTTGGAAGTAAGTGCAGGAGGTACGACTATGCTTTGCGCTAAGATTGTAATGAATCCTAAGGAAGAAATTAAAATCGAGGCCCCAAATAAAGGAAAGGAAATCACAAAAAGCGAGTATCAAAAGACCATTCAAAGTAAAATGTTAGAAATGCGAAATAACAGAGGGAGAAGGAGAAATTGATATTGGAGAGACTGTGTAATCCTAACGAACCATCACCTAATACATACGAATGAAAAAATTATATTGTGCAGTGCTGCTCATGGCAGTCAGTACCTCTTATGGTCAGGTGAAATTTGAGGGTGTGGTCACCGATAGCTTAAAAGTGGCTTTTGAACTAGCCAATGTTATTGCTATCAATCAAGAAACAAGTGGTTTGGAATCGTATGGAATTACAAATCCCCAAGGAAAATTTAAGCTAGAGCTTAGCAAAAATGGCACGTATGAAATTCAGGTTAGCTATGTAGGAATGACCACCTTTAAGGAGATTCTTTCAACCAAAGAAAGCGATATCGTAAAGGATTATATCCTCCAGCCAGAAAATGCTTTGGACGAGGTGGAACTGATTTATGAAATGCCGGTAAGTATCCGAGGGGATACCGTGGTCTACAATGCCGACTCCTTTACCACAGGAACCGAGCGAAAATTGGAAGACATACTTGAAAACTTACCAGGCGTAGAAATCAATGAAGATGGTCAAATAGAGGTAGAGGGTAAAGTAGTGAACAAGCTCATGGTAAACGGTAAGGATTTTTTTGACGGGGACACCAAATTAGCAACCAAGAACATTCCATCTAATGCGGTAGATAAGATTCAGGTATTGCGTAATTATTCAGAAGTTGGTCAATTGAGCGGTGTTCGAAATAACCAAGACAATGTGGCCTTGAATATAAAACTCAAAGATGGGAAGGAGAATTTTTGGTTCGGTAATGTGACGGCAGGGGCAGGTGCTGCACCAGAAAATGAACTTTATATCCTGCAGCCTAAGCTTTTTTATTACAGTCCAAAATATACGCTCAATTTTATTGGGGATTTGAATAATACGGGTGAAGCGGCATTAACTCGACGGGATATTAGAGGTTTTGGTGGTGGTTTTAGAGCTCCTAGTAGTAGTAGTGGAACAAACATAAATTTGGGAGATAACAGTCTTAATTTTCTAACAACCCAAGAGAATGCCTTAGAGGTAGAGAATAAGTTGGCGACAGGTAATTTTAGTTATTCACCAAATAAAGGTGTAGACTTGAGCGGTTTTCTAATTTATAATAGTAGCCGCATCCTTTCCAGAGAAACAAGTTTTGTACAATATACGAATCCTGATTTAGGTATTCCGAACGAAGCAACCGAGCAATCAGGCAGGGAGCGCTCTAACCAAGTCTTGTTAAAGCTTAGTGCCGCATATCAACCTAATCTTAATAATCAGTTGAATTATGATGTCCTAGGGCGAACATCCAATGATTCACAAACACAGAATAATTTTTCGTCAGTTCTTGGAAATACCAGTCAATTGGAAGAAGTGACACCCTACAGTATCAATCAAAATGTCAATTATTATTATACGCTTGGGGAGACCAATATATTCGCCTTTGAAGCACAACATTTGATAAAGAACGAAGACCCTTTTTACAATGGTCTTTTGGTCAACGACCCTAATGGTGAAGATGCTTTTGACACTACTGCAGATGCCATAGGACTGGATACTTCGCTGACCAATTATAATCTTGGTCAGAACAGACGTATAGCCTCAAATCAACTAGATGCGAAATTGGATTACTATAAAATCTTAAACGCTAAGAGCAACCTTAACTTTACTCTTGGTACCATTTTAAGTAGACAAGAATTTAATTCCAATATTTTTCAGTTTTTGACGGATGGGTCTCAATTCGAGATAACCCCTACAATTAATGAAGGTCTAGCAATCAACGATACGGAGTATAATTTCAGCGATATTTATCTGGGGCTACACTATAGACTCAAAACAGGTATGTTCACGATTACACCAGGATTTTCGGTACATGCATATGGCAACAAAAACATTCAATTTGGCGAAACTTTTGAGGATAATTTTTTCCGATTATTACCAGATTTTGAAACAAGGATACAGTTCAAGAAAAGTGAATCCTTAACAGTGAACTATGCGATGCAAAATCAATTTACAGACGTTACCCGATTGGCACAAGGCTTGGTGCTTAATGATTTTAATAGTATTCAGTTTGGTACACCCGATTTGCAGAATGCGTTATCTCACAATCTGAGTTTGTTGTATAGTAGCTTCAACCTATTTAATTATACCAATGTATTTGCCAGAGCTGCATACACAAGTAATATTGACCAAGTACGAGGCTTAACAAATTTCGAGAACGTTATCCGAACCAGTACGTTTTTCAACTCTAATTTTGCCGATGAAAACGTGAGTGTGGTAGGGCGTGTACAGCGCACCTTTGGAAAGGTTAGGACAAGTTTAAACGCTAATTTTAATTATAGTAAAATCAATCAGTTCATCCAAGGAGAACAATCCCTTAATGAGGGCTTCACGCAGACCTACACTCCTGGAATACGCACTAACTTTAAAGTAGCACCAAACATTAACTTAAGGTACCGGTATAGCGTAACCAATAACAATCAAGGGAGTCGTGAGACTACTTTTGTTACCAACGCACCCTCGGTCGATTTTGATGCGTACCTTTGGAAATCTGTTACGGTGCGTACCAACTACACCTATACTAATCAAGACCTTGGTAATGGTGATTCACAGTCGTTTCAAAATTGGGATGCCTCGATAGCTTATAGAAAGGATAGGGACGCAAAATGGGAATACGAGATAAATGCAACCAATATTTTGGATATTGACTCTCAGGTGAGAAACAGTGCTAATGACTTATCTGTTTTTGCTTCGGAAACTTTCATCCAGCCTAGATTCTTGACGTTTAGAGTTGTTTACAACTTATGATGAGGTTTGCTCTTAGGTCGTTCATAAGGTTAAAGCTTAACACGTAGTTTAAAGTAAATCTTTTTAATGCCGTTTAGAGTCGAAGGGCGATGTAATATTTTCTATTTAAATCTAGATTTTAATCCTAAGTGCTATATGTCTCAAAAACTCTTATTTATTTATAATGCAGACTCCGGACTACGAAATAGTATCATAGCTGGTGCTCATAAGATTTTAAGCCCGGCTACTTACAATTGTAGTTTATGTAAACTTACTCATGGGGCGCTATCCGAGAAGAAGATATGGACACAATTTCGTAAAGAATTGGAAGCGCTGGGGGTAAAGCTGGAATTTCTGCACAAAAATGAATTTGGAAAGATATACCGTTCCAAATTCAGTCATAAATTTACCTTTCCTATTGTACTCGTAGCCGGTGATAATGGCCTTGAGATACTGATACATACGCACGAATTGAATTCCTTTATGGCACCCGAATCACTTATTGATTTGGTTAAGAGTCGGGTTTAAGGGTTCTATGTTTGGCAATCAGTTAAAAGTTCTATATAAAAACTAGAAAGTAAACCAGATACTTTTTTTAGTACAAGACACGGTTAGTAAGGTTTGCGATAGTTTTACTTAAAAGCAAAAGTCTATAGTAACCAGTAATTACTAAGAAAAAAGATATCGTTGCGAGTAGAAGAGACTATCCAATATATTCAATTAAGGCAGTAATTTTCATGTTTTAAAAACCTGCCCGCCTGCCTTAGGGAGTAAACCAAAAGATTCATAAAAGTGACTTATATTTGAATTTAACATTTGTATTTTCTACCGATGTCTAGTGTCACCCTTTCTTTTTTGTAGCCTCAAAAAAATTATTATTAATAGAATCTATATAGCCCAAAACTTCGTCTCGGCCAATGGTTTTACTAGAGGAGGTTATAAAGAATTGAGGAGCTTCAGCCCAAATACCTCGGAGCATTTGGTCTATATAGAGGGTAGCATTGCGCTCAATTACCTTAGGTTTCAATTTATCGGCTTTTGTGAAGATTATTACAAAAGGTATGCCATTTCCACCCATCCATTCCATAAAATCCATATCCACTTTTTGTGGCTCGTGGCGTATATCAATAAGGATAAATGAGCATACAAGTTGTTCGCGTTGCTGAAAATAGTTAGTAATATATTTTTGAAATATATTTTTGTCTCTTCTGGATACCTTGGCGTAACCGTATCCCGGTAAATCTACCAAGAACCAATTTTCATTTATCTTAAAGTGATTTATGAGTTGCGTCTTCCCTGGCCTGCCGGATGTTTTTGCGAGGCTTTTACGATCCGTAAGCATATTTATCAAGGATGATTTTCCGACGTTTGAACGGCCAATGAATGCATATTCTGGAATAGGCTCTTTTGGGCATTTGGCAACATTAGTGTTGCTCATTACAAATTCAGCAGACTTAATTTTCAAGGTGGTAAGTATTATGACATTGGTGATTCAATAAAAGCACAAGAGATAATTTATGGCCTCTGCAGTACATAGTAATTTTCTGGTGCTATATTTTTAAGCAGTACCTTATAAAAAGCATCAACAGGGTCTAAAACTTTCTTTTTTGAAACCAGGCATCCAAAAGATCATTGAATTGCTGTGGATGCTCCATCATGGGTGCGTGGCCACATTCTTTAATCCAATGCAAGTCAGAGTCGGGTAGTAGTTCGTGAAAAAGTTTAGCCACATCCGGTGGGGTAACGGCATCGTTTTCGCCCCATATAATACAGGTTGGGGTAGTCATGCTAGGCAGGTCCTGAGCCATATTATGTCGAATGGCACTTTTAGCAATAGCTAAGGTTTTTACAAGTTTTATTCTATCGTTTACCGTGGCAAAAACCTCGTCTACTATTTCTTTTGTGGCTACTTCGGGGTCATAAAAAACGTCCTGAGCCTTTTTCTTTATAAATTCGTAATCACCCCTTTTAGGATACCCATCTCCCATAGCGCTTTCGTATAGACCAGAGCTTCCGGTAATTACAAGAGCCTTAACAAGGTCTGGATACATCTTGGTGTGCAGTAGACCTATATGTCCCCCCAAAGAATTGCCCAAGAGGATTACATCTTTTAATTTTTTGAATTTTATAAACTGCTCAACATACTTTGCAAAATTCTTGACGTTGGTTTGGAGCATTGGCATATCATAAATGGGTAACTCGGGAACCAAGACCTTATATCCTTTTTTAGGAAAATAGTCGGTTACACCGTGAAAATTGCTTAAGCCTCCCATTAAACCGTGAAGGATAATGATGGGGATGCCTTCTCCTTTTTCTATATACCTGAATTTTCCTTCTTTAATTAAATCGTCTTTCATTCAGAATGGTGCTGGTATTTGGGCAAATATAGGC
>JBLIEO010000037.1:0-18678 GCA_047633095.1 Maribacter sp. | reverse complement strand
TTACAGTAAAAAAGAATAGTAGAACGATAGAAAAAAGGCATGTTGATTTCATTGACAAGCTTTTACAGATTAGAGTTACTTCACTGCAGCTAAATTAATTATTGAATTGATGAAACATATAATCACAACTTCTCCTTCAAAATTGCAATCATTGTCTTTACCCCATCCCTATAATTTCCTATTCTTAGATTTTCATTTGGACTATGCTGATTATTGTCCCTATTGACCGTGGGTACCGTAACGGCCGGAATACCCAAAGTGTTCACAAAAGGTGATATAGGAATAGAACCACCACTCATACGTATGCGTATTGGGTCTTCCCCAAACCCATTTTTTAAGGCTCTTGTAAGCCACTTACCAACTTCGGAATCGAAATCCGTTCGAAAGGATTGATACGAAATTTCAGAAGTAAAAGCAGCAATCTTATCATAGGTTAGTCGCTCTTCTTCAGTCGGTTCCAACATCGTTAAATAATAACCTTGGTCTGCTACGTGCTCTTTTATTAGCCGTATCAAACGCTCCGGGTCAGATTCCAGGACCAACCGGACATCAAGCTCCGCTCTAGCCCAACCTGGTATAATCGTGCGTACTTTTTCGTTTATCCAACCCGACTGCATTCCCCTAATATTCAAAGATGGGTACTGAATAGCTTCTTGATAAGAGCCACCAACTTTATCGGGTCTTGCAATTTGAAGTCTCTTTTTAATTTCTTCCTCATTATCAGGGACATTTCTTAAAATTTGTGCTGTTTCAGTGTCGATATTAATCCCATCATAAAACCCTGGTATCGTTACGCGTCCGTCATCATCCTTCATAGAAGCCAAAAGTTTGGAAAGGCGTAAAGCAGGGTTAGGTGCATAATTTCCAAAATGACCACTATGTTGGGGAACAACAGGACCATACGTCGTTAAAGTGACGGTGGCAATTCCTCTCGCCCCAAAAGTCAATGTTGGTTTATTACTTATATGCCGTGGACCGTCAAAAATAATTAACATATCCGCGATTAACAATTCGGCGTTTTGGGTGACCGCATCTGGTAATCTTGGCGAACCCAATTCCTCTTCAAAATCCATAATGACCTTGATATTATAATTAGGAATTATATTTTTTGAAGCGGCGGCGTCTAAGGCTGCCAAAAACATAACTACAGGACCTTTGGCATCACTGGCTGATCTGGCAAAAATGCGCCATTCATTATCCATACTACTGGGTGATTCCCAGACCGCTTCCTCCCATTCATTATTTTGATTTTTCTTTTTTATAACCGGTCTATAGGGACTCTTTTGGAACCACTGGGTACTATCCACAGGCTGACCATCCAGTTGAAGGTAAATCAAAACCGTCTTCTTCGCTTTAGGGTGTTTTCTTTCAGCTAACAATAGTGGCGCATGGGTTGTGTTAATGCGTTGTGTAGAAAAGCCCCGACCACCGAACTCTTTTTCACACCACAACACATTTTGCTCAATATCCTCTGGATAAAAAGCATCATTAGGAATACTCAAAAGCTGCTTTAATAAAGGCAAACTAGCATCGGCATAGGTTCTCGACAATTCATTTAAATCTACTCCTCTTTGCGCAGAACAATTAAAATATAACAGCAATAAAAAAAAAGAAAATAATAAGTTACGGATAGTATTAAACATAGTACGAAATTGATATTGAATACTAAAAATAGCACTTACAACTTTATTCGCGCTATCACGATCCAATAAATTGAAAGCTTTGTAGCTACTCCACTCAATCCTTTACAGTAGTTTTGGTCTCAACAGATTTAAGGAGTTCGCTTTTAAATACCGCCAATCCAGAACAAAATAGCGTTTGGGCTTTATTTAGACTATGCTATCCGATAAAGTAAGTAACTGGTTTATAGCTTCATCTAAAGTTTCCTGCACCTTAGGGTCGGTACAGTTTATGAGGATTGAAAATACCATTTGCTGTTCCGGATACACAAAGAGGCTGGAATAAACCCCAACACTACTCCCAACGTGCCCAAAATACCGTCTCCCCTTTTTATCTTCACTTACTTCCCAGCCCAAACCATAATATGTTTGTTTCCCATTGACCATTACAGAAGTCAGAAACTCGGAACGTAATTCCGTATTCAAAACCGTATTATCTAAGAAAGCATGACCAAATTTGGCAATATCGTCTGAGGTGCTCAAATAACCACCTCCGGCCAATTTATAAAAATTATTTACCGGAATCGCTTCACGGAACCCCAATCGAATTTTAGTATACCATGTCGCATATTCCAATTTGTTCTGCGCATTAAGAGTAAGATTGCCAACTAATGCCTCATCCCCTGGGAACTGCTGTGGAGCTATGGTATGCTGCAAACCCAAAGGCATCAACACCTGTTCGGTTACATAATCCTGAAACGGGACACCTGTAGCCTCCTGTATGGCCAAGGATATCAATACCCAGTCAAAACTGTTGTATTCATATCCTTTTCCAGGTTCAAAAAGTAAGGCATCGTCCTTGAACATATCAATACTTTCTTTTATGGAGTATGGTTTATTTGATGCAAATTCCTTCCCTCTATAGCTTCGGATTCCAGCGGTATGGCTGGCCAATTGACGAATCGTAAAATCCCATTCCTTTTTAGGAAAATAAGGAACATAATCACGGAATGGTGCATCCAAATTAATATCACATTTAGCAACCGCATAGGCTAAGGCGGTGGCAGCAATAGGTTTAGATATACTAGCGGTACGGAAGATGGTTTTTTTGGGATTAATCCTACGTTTTTCCTCCAAATCAGCATATCCATATCCTTTTTGTACTAAAGGGTTTCCGCCTTTTAGCACCGTTATAGAAATTCCTGGTACACGCTTTTCATTCACCAAGCCATACAATAAACTATCTGCCTTCACTAAAGCATTCAAGTTGTTGTCATTCCCTAAAATCCTTTTAAAAGCAAATAGACTTTTTAAAGATGTGAGGATGGGATTGGCCATTTAAAAAATATTAATTAAACAAAAGGCGACCATTAAAGATTTCTTCCACTTCAACAGTTGGTGGACGATTGAAACAGATCACATCTCCAGTGCCACGAATAATACCCCGTACCGATTCTTGCGGATTTGTCAAAATATCGTTGGTACCCCTATGGTTCAGCTCCACATTCTGGGCCATTAAATTTTCAGCTTCAATCCTAGAATCGCCAGCTGCAATGGTTACATTAAAATCCATAGTGGTTCCCGACAACTTAAAATAAGCAATGCCGTTTGCTACTATAGATACGGTATCGGTAGCCAAAGTTAGGTCAAAGGAACCATCGGTAGTTTCTGTCTCCGGATTATTAAAACTTTCAGATATCAAACTGAGATTTGGATAAGTCAATACACCATCACTACTAATCAACAAGCCAGTACTACTACGAATGGTGGTTATATTTGGCGAAGTAACATAAACCGTGGTAAGCCCGTAGTCCCTAAAAAGATTACAGCCGTTCTCATTTCTTACTATCAATCTATCTCCATCTATGGTTGCAGTTACTTCGTTCATTAAAAATTCACCTGTCTCAATTTCTACTTTCTGAACAGGCCCTTCTTTTAGGACAAGAGCTACTTTCTCAAAAACAGTAATCTTATCAAAACGAGGTAACACAACTTCCTGTCTCACCAGTTCACCCTCATTCTGAAGACAATCTGGTGCATTTTCAGAATTACAGGAAAATAAGAAACAGCTAACGAGAAGCCCTAAAGTATAGCGCTGCATCCCGAAACTAAATGATTTTCTCCGTATTATTACTCCAAGGTCTAACATCTAAATTCTTATATCTAAACTCTATTTTTTAAAATCTAATCCCTATTCCAAACTCAACCCCTTCGGCCGCAGCTCCGTGCGATTTAAGGGTTACAGCACCAAAAACCGTATCACCAAAATAGCGTTTCATACCTACACGATTATACACTCTACCTTCAAAATCAAAAGGATAATATACATAATAGCCTAACTGCGTTACAATACTCGTTTTATTTATGAACAATTCATGACCCACAAAAAGGCCTACCCTTCTGTAATCATCGTCAATATTTACATCCATTTCAGGAAAAGAGGTGCCTTGAAAACGTGTCAATTCCTTTAAAAAATTTGAGAAAAACACATCAGCCCCTAGCTGAATGGCGCTTTTTCTACCCAAGCGTTTGTCCGCATACCCTGATAAAACAACAAAACCATACTGTCCTGAACCTATAATATCACTCTCGTTAATACCACTCCGCAAGACTAAATTGTAACGTACCGGCTCGGTAACTTTTTCCTTAGGCCCCGCAGGAATATAAGCCAACTCAGTTCCGCCGTCCAGGTCATAAACCAATCCAGCATTGAACGCAAAGGTATTGGTAGAGGTATTTGGTGCGCGAACATTAGCATTAGAGTAATGTATCACCGACACACCTGCTTTAAACCCCAAACCTTTAAAGATGTTCTCTTTGTGATAGTTAAGCATTAAGTAGGTAGAACTCATAAAATCCGAGCCATAGGCATTGTTCCTAAAATTGGTGTTCTTGTCGTATGGATTGGTATTATAGGCAAGTCCTTGACCTATTCTAAACTGTATATTACGCTTAAAAAAGTAAAAATTATAATGGGCATACATCCCAAAGTTATTCCCTAAAGTCTCGTTATTCATGTTTTGATAGATGAACGACGCACCATAATCAGGATACTTGTACAAAGCTTCCCATTCCCGTGAGCCATAGGTTTTTCTGTTATAGCTTAGAATAAAACCAGCAGGGTGATTGGAAACCAAATGCGATATATCCGGATTGTGTAGCAACACGGAACCATAAAAGGGACTCACATCTATGGTGTATTTTTTTATTTCCTCGCCATTTTGACCTACACAAATAGCAAAGGATAATAAAGCACAAAAAAGAAAAATCTGCCTCATGGGGCGCAAAGGTAAGGAGTTCTGTAATGCAAGTGGGAAATGGGAAGTACGAAGTTGAACCTAAGAGGCGGGAAACTCTAAATGGGAAAATATTCGCTGTATGCACGATGTTTCAAACACAAATATAAGCTCAAGCTCAAATACAAGTTATGGGATAACCGAATGCTATGCGCGCGATGCCCAAAATATGATATGCAGGCCTATACTTCTGCTTAAAAACTATACTAACCTATTTTTAAAAATCATAATCAAATACCGTTATACGTTTTATGAAATTAAATGCTGCTCATATAAAATAACAAAATTTAATACCCTCTACTAACGACCAACTAATAAAACCTAAGACCATAGAACTATGAAACTGGCCTCCTTATTCAACAGTTTGCAACCTTATGTCAACTATCGTTTACCCATTCAACCTTTAATTAGCTCCCCGCAAAAACTAGTATACTTTATCACTATTCTGTTATTCATTTTTACTTTGATAACAATTAGCGTCAACCGTCTATAAACTAATAACTAAAAAACAGCCTTCGCTATTGATTTAATATTGTCCGATTTTCCCATAGAGTAGTAATGTAAAACTGGTACGCCAGCTTCTTTAAGTTCCTTAGACTGTTGAATAGCCCATTCAATCCCTACTTGTCTAACTTCTTTATTATTTTTACAATCATCCACCGCCTCAATCAAATCTTGTGGTAAATCTATTTTAAAAACCTGTGGCAATAATTGCAAATGTCGTTTTACGGCAAGTGGTTTAATTCCGGGAACAATAGGTACATTTATTCCCATGGCTTTGGCAGCTTCTACAAACTCGAAATACTTTTGATTATCAAAAAACATTTGGGTAACCACATAATCGGCACCGGCTTCCACCTTTTCTTTTAAACGTTTTAAATCTGATGTTAAAGAAGGAGCTTCCAAATGCTTTTCGGGATACCCGGCAACGCCAATGCAGAAATCCGCACAGTCATCCGTTTCAATAACCTCGTGTAGGTACTTTCCACAGTTCAAATCCTGAATCTGTTTTATCAAACCTGTAGCGTAAGGGTGCCCTCCTTTTGTTGCCTCAAAATACTTTTCCTCTCGCATAGCATCGCCACGGAGCGCCATTACATTATCTATACCCAAGTAATGACAATCTACCAATAAGTACTCCGTTTCCTCCTTGGTGAATCCACCACAAAGCACATGTGGCACAGTATCTACATCATACTTATGCTTAATGGATGCGCATATCCCAACAGTACCCGGACGCATACGCGTGAGTTTCTTATCCAAAAGTCCGTCCCTATTAATGTAGATGAATTCCTCACGAGAAGTCGTCACATCAATAAAGGGAGGCTTAAACTCCATCAACGGGTCAATATTGCCATATAACTCTTGAATATTACGTCCTTTTACCGGTGGAATAATTTCAAACGAAAACAATGTTTTCCCTTTCGCTTCTTTAATGTGGTCTGTTACTTTCATTTATGCTGAACTTGTTTCAAGATCTTATTTACTCCCGACCTCTTTTTGATAGAGGCAACTCTTGCTCGGGCCCTTTTAATTAATACTTGATTACTCACTTTAATTGGGCGTTTCCACCTAATGGCGGGCGGGCCTTTCGCTATATTGTTTTGAGTGAAAAGACTCAGAAAAGATTTTGCTTCAATCCCTAACGCATCATTTTATCTTGGTGCTACTTAAGAAAACTTGAATAGGTTAGTACGGGTTGATTTCTATTCACCTCATCCACGCTTCCATTACCATTGCTTTCTAAAACAGCAACCCCTTATTCATCTGCAATATTAGGTGCCAGCCATTTTTTCGCTTTCTCCAATTCTATCTGTTTTCTCTTAGCAAAATCTTCTACTTGATCTCCCTTTATCTTACCCAGACCAAAATATCTGGCCTCAGGGTTTCCAAAATAATATCCACTAACAGATGCCGCTGGCCACATCGCCAAACTTTCCGTCAGCTTTACGCCAATATTTTCTTCTACTTGTAATATGTTCCAAATAGTTAATTTCTCCAAGTGGTCTGGGCATGCAGGGTAACCAGGTGCAGGGCGTATGCCCTTATACTTTTCGCTGATTAATTCTTCATTAGCTAATTTTTCGTTGTAAGCATAACCCCAATGTTTGGTTCGCACTTCTTTGTGTAAATACTCCGCGAAAGCTTCCGCCAAACGGTCAGCCAAGGCCTTAATCATTATAGAACTATAATCATCCAAATCCTTCTCGTATTGCGCTGCTGCTTCTGCAGTTCCAAAACCGGTGGATACACAAAAACATCCCATGTAATCTTGTTTACCGCTTTCCTTAGGGGCAATAAAATCTGCCAAGGCGTAGTCGGGAACACCTTCACGCCTTTGTAATTGTTGACGAAGAGTTCGGAAGGTGTAGGTTTCAGATTTACCTTTTTTAGCAGCACCCCTTTCCTGCGAGTTCTTGGATGTGCTGAGCGTAATATCATCAGAATCGATTGTATTCGCAGAGAATAGTCCAAAAACAGCTTTCGCCTTCAATTTTTTCACAGTTACTATTTCCATTAACATTTTCTGGGCGTCTGCAAACAAATCTGTAGCCTGTTCCCCAACCACATTATCCGTTAAAATATCAGGATATTTACCATGGAGCTCCCAGCTTCGAAAAAAGGGTGTCCAGTCTATAAATGGGACCAATTTTTCTAAATCCATATCTTCTATGACTTGAATCCCAAGCTTATTTGGTTTTACTATTTCTGAAGTAGCCCAATCTACTTTAAACTTGTTTTGCCTAGCTTTTTCTATGGATTTATATACTTTCTTGACAGAACGTTTCAAAAATTTATCTCGAAAAATATCATAATCCTCCTTTATGGCTTTCTTATATCCATCGGAAGTCTCTTTTTTGAGTAAGTCACCAACTACGGTAACCGCTCGAGAAGCATCGTTGACATGCACTACAGCCTGACTGTATTGTGGGTCTATTTTTACAGCAGTATGTGCTTTACTTGTGGTTGCTCCACCTATTAACAATGGCACCTTGAAATTTTTACGTTCCATCTCCTTCGCTAAATGTACCATTTCGTCCAAGGAAGGTGTAATCAAACCACTTAACCCAATGATATCAACGTTATGTTTTATGGCGGCATCTATTATTTTTTCTGGTGGTACCATCACGCCAAGGTCAACTATCTCATAGTTGTTACAAGCTAAGACCACACTCACAATATTTTTTCCTATATCGTGCACATCACCCTTTACAGTAGCCATCAAAATTTTTCCGGCACCGTCGGCATCTCCTTCTTGAGGATTAAGTAATTTCTCTTCTTCAATATAAGGCAACAGATATGCAACCGCCTTTTTCATCACACGAGCAGATTTCACCACTTGTGGTAAAAACATTTTTCCACTTCCAAAAAGATCTCCCACTACATTCATTCCTGTCATCAAATTCACCTCAATAACCTCAATGGGCTTCTTTGCGGCTTGTCTTGCTTCCTCTACATCTTCAACAATATACTGGTCTATTCCTTTAACTAAGGCCCTTGTAATCCTACTTTGAAGCGGTTCTTCCCTCCAGGATAGGTCTTTCTTATTTTCTTTAGTTTTACCAACAACAGATTCTGCAAAATCCAGTAGTCTTTCAGTAGCATCATCACGGCGGTTGAGCATTACATCTTCTACATGCGCTAACAAATCTTTGGGGATATCATCATAAATCTCCAACATAGTCGGATTAACGATACCCATATTCATACCAGCTTTAATAGCATGATACAAAAAGACAGAATGCATTGCCTCGCGTACTGGGTTATTGCCTCGAAACGAAAAGGAAACATTACTCACGCCGCCACTGACACTGCAATATGGAAGATTTTTCCGAACCCATTTGGTGGCTCGTATAAAATCGAGCGCATTTAACTTGTGCTCATCCATACCTGTAGCAACAGGAAAAATATTAAGGTCAAAAATGATGTCCTCTGGAGCAAAGCCAACTTTTTGTACTAGCACGTCATAGGAACGCTTGGCTATTTCTATTCGTCTATCATAATTATCTGCCTGTCCTACTTCGTCAAAAGCCATCACAATAACCGCTGCACCATAGCGCTTAACTAGTTTTGCATGATGTATAAACTCGGCTTCCCCTTCTTTTAAACTAATGGAGTTGACCACGCATTTACCTTGTACTACCTGTAAACCAGCTTCTATTATTTCCCATTTAGAACTATCAATCATAATAGGAACTCGCGAAATATCCGGCTCTGCAATGACAAGGTTTAAAAATTTGACCATAGCCTCTTTACCATCAATAAGACCGTCATCCATATTAATATCGATGATTTGTGCCCCTCCTTCTACTTGATCTCTAGCGACAGTTAAAGCCTCCTCAAATTTTTCTTCTTTAATCAGTCGAAGAAATTTTTTAGAGCCTGCCACGTTGGTACGTTCCCCAATATTAACAAAATTTGTTTCTGGGGTTACCACAAGTGGTTCAAGACCACTTAGCTTTAAGTATTTTGGTTTTGATTCTATCATCATACCTTTTCCGCCTTAAAATTTCTAGGCTCATATTTCTCCACTAACTTGGTAATTGCAGCAATATGTTCCGGGGTAGTTCCACAACATCCCCCAACAATATTCACCAAACCTTTTTCTACATATTCTTTTATTTGTTCCGCCATCTGTTCCGGTGTTTCATCATACGCTCCAAATGCATTGGGCAGACCGGCATTAGGGTGTGCAGAAACTCCAAAAGAGGTTCTGCTAGCTAATACCTCTAAATGTGGTACAAGTTGACTGGCACCCAAGGCGCAGTTAAATCCTACGGTTAAAATTGGAATGTGGGAAATGGATATAAGGAAAGCTTCAGCTGTTTGTCCGGAAAGGGTTCTTCCAGAGGCATCTGTAATGGTGCCACTTACCATAATGGGAACATCAATATTCCGCTCCTCCTTTACTTCTTCAATGGCAAATAAGGCAGCCTTGGCATTTAAGGTGTCAAAAATAGTTTCAACTAAAAGCAAATCGGCACCACCATCCAACAAAGCTTCTACTTGTTGTTTGTAAGCAATACGAAGCGCATCAAAAGAGATTGCCCTAAAGCCAGGATCATTTACGTCTGGGGACATGCTCGCTGTTTTATTTGTAGGGCCTATACTACCTGCTACAAGTCGGGGTTTATGCGGTTCTTTTAACGTGAATTCTTGGGCCACCTCCTTGGCGATACGGGCTGATTCAAAGTTAAGCTCATACACCAGTTCCTCCATGTGATAATCTGCCATAGCAATGGCAGTGCCTGAAAAAGTATTGGTCTCGACAATATCGGCTCCAGCAGCAAAATACTTACGATGGACTTCTGCAATGGCTTCTGGTTGGGTTAATGATAATAAATCATTATTCCCTTGTAAGGGATGTTCCCAATCCTTAAAACGTTCACCGCGAAAGTCTTTCTCTGTAAATTTATATCGCTGGAGCATCGTGCCCATAGCACCGTCTAATATTAATATCCTTGTACGTAGTAAATCCTTAATCATATACCAATTTTTACGCCTTTGGCGTATTCATAAAATCGTATGTATCAAGTAAGGAAAAAGTAGAACGAATTATCTTCTTTTGGCTGGTTATCTATTCCCGTTTTAGCAGGGGTAGAATGTAGCACCTTCTTTATCTAAATTAATTTAGCAAAAGGGTTGCTAAGGCTTCAATGGGTCTAATCCCTCCGCCTTTCTTGATAACAATTTCAGTTTATTAATGAACTACTGACAAAGAAAGACTACAGTTACCTCTTAACCAAATTAAAACAGCTATTTCTCACCGTAGTTTTAACTCAAAAACCCTCTGTTATGTTTTAAAATCAGAGGGTTAATAGCTAACACAAATAAAGGCAATGTTTTAAGAAATACTTTGAATCACCTCTTTCTTTCCTTCTTTTTTAGTGCCATCGAAACCTTCTACACCACCAACAGTGGTATATTTCATGATATATCGTTTTCCGGGATTGATGAGCTGATAAGCATATTGACACATCACAGCAGCTTCGTGAAAACCAGAAAGAATCAACTTTAGTTTCCCTTCGTAGGTGTTCACATCTCCAATGGCAAAAACGCCAGGAATATTCGTTTGATAATCTTTTGCATTATTTACTTTAATCGCATTTTTATGTATCTCTAAGCCCCAGTTACCAATAGGGCCTAGTTTTGGTGAAAGTCCGAATAATGGAATAAAATTATCTACTTCCAGATACGTTTCGCCCTTTTTGTCATCATTGTGTTTAATAACGACTGCTTCTAAGTGCGCATCACCATATAATTTTTTGACTTGGGCTTCTGCAAATAATTTAATTTTACCCAACTTGGCCAATTCTGATGCTTTTTCTACCGAATCTAAAGCGCCACGAAATTCGTTTCGGCGATGTACTAAAGAAACTTCTGCAGCAACATCAGCTAAGAAGATAGCCCAATCCAATGCCGAATCTCCACCACCAGCAATAACTACTTTTTTATTGCGGTACACCTCTGGGTCTTTCACTATATAAGCTACGCCCTTCTCTTCAAAATCAGCAATATTTTCTATTGGAGGTTTGCGTGGCTCAAAAGAACCCAAACCACCTGCTATAACAACTACCGGTGCATGATGTTCGGTTCCCTTGTTGGTAGTTACTACGTAGGAACCGTCTTCTTGTTTCTCTAAAGTTTCTGCTCGCTCTCCAAATGTAAACCCTGGTTCAAATGGTTTTATTTGCTCCATTAGATTGTCCACCAGATCTCCAGCTAAAATCTCTGGAAATGCAGGAATATCATAAATGGGTTTTTTAGGATAGATTTCTGAGCATTGTCCTCCAGGTTGTGGTAAAGCATCTATTAAATGACATTTCAATTTCAATAAGCCCGCTTCAAAGACTGTAAACAATCCTGTTGGTCCAGCTCCGATAATGAGTATATCTGTTTTTATCATAATGTTAAGCGTATTGAGTATTTAAGTTTTATACTTCGCACTTTTTACTGTGTTTACATTTTTTCAACCAGCTTTTGAGTTATTTCATTCATCTTATCCACTTTTACTTCAAAATCGCCCTTTATAGTTTTCCTATAATCATTAAGATTTTGAACCATTTTACTAATATCTTCTGGGATAACTTCTTCAAAGAATTGACGCAAACGTTTTGCCGTGGTAGGCGATTTACCGTTCGTAGAAATCGCTATTTTCACATTCCCTTTAGTTACAATTCCGCCCATATAAAAATCGCAATATGGTGGGTTATCGGCAACATTAACTAACTTATCAAGTCTTCTGCAATCCTCATACACCAGTACATTGACTTCTGGAACATCTGTAGTAGCAATTACGATATGCTTTCCCTTTAAATAGGTTTGTTTATAGACATCCGTTATCAACTCGACTTGATGCTTAGCGGCCAAAGCTACCGTTGCTTCTCTAAACATGGGTGAAACCATAGTAACTGTCGCATCTGGACTGGACTTGGTTAAAAAGGTAAGTTTCTCCTCTGCTACATTACCTCCACCAATTATAAGTACATGGAGATTGGAGGTCTTTAAAAAAACGGGATACAGATTATTTCTTTCCATCAGTAGGCTTTTATTTTTTAATCCTTAAATAATTAAATTTCTAAGGTCTCCAACTCATGAGACTGGACAATCAATTCATTAATTTTCTCTCTATGTCTTACCACTTCACCTATTATAATAATGGCGGGGTTCGTCAACCGTAGCTCCAGTACTTTAGCTTCTATTGTGCTTACAGTGCCTATTCCAATTTTCTCTCGTTTCGTTGTACCATCTTGAATAATAGCTACTGCAATTTCTGATTTTCCCTCTGCCATAAACAAAGCTATAACCTCTTTTAATTTTGACATTCCCATAAGAATAATGACCGTAGCACTCGACTTTGCCGCAAGGGCTATATCCTTAGACAATTTATGCTCTTTTGTAGTTCCCGTTATTACCCAAAAACTCTCGGACAATCCTCTTTTGGTTGCGGGTATATTTTGATTTGCAGGCACTGATAGGGAAGATGAAATACCTGGTACAATTGCAACATCGATACCTTGTTGGGCAGCAAATTCCATTTCTTCAGCGCCTCTACCAAAAACAAAAGGGTCACCACCTTTGAGTCTAACAACATGACCATGAGATTTAGCCCTGCTCACAATTAAATCATTTATCTGCTCTTGCTGATAGGCATAGCATCCTTTTCGTTTACCCACAAAAATCAGTTCTGCATTTGGGGCATAATCTAAAAGATCAATATTTACCAAAGCATCATACAAAACAACAGCTGCCCCTTGCAAGGTTTTTATTGCTTTCAATGTTATCAGTTCTGCATCTCCAGGGCCAGCGCCCACAACGGTTAATTTTCCTTTCCTAAGCATTTGTCAATTCTAATTTTCTAAATTTTTTAACTTGATTTAAAAATGATTTTGTATCCGCTAAATACCTTTTAGCAAAGCCTTCTGATGGTTCGTTTTTATTTAATTGAAGTACCAAAGCCTCAAAACCTCCTTCTATAGTAAACCTACCTGTTGCCACGAACTTTTCGTCAAAATCAGCAATGATACTGTTGTGGGTATTTACTTTGGTTTTTTCTGCAGTAAGTAGTGCTTTAGCAGAATTCACCATACTGGAATAGCCATGATAAATACTTGCCGCCCATTTCCCTTCTTCAAAAGTTTCTTCTGCCTTTTGTATTTTATCCTCGCTTTCAAAAAGTAATGTGGCTATTAAATCGATAACAACACCTGCACATTCTCCTATTCCAATTGCTTTCTCATATCGTTCTGAATTTCCCCAATCGATAAAATCTTGTTGGGTAAGATTTTCTATATTCGTTAAGGGTTTAAGAAAATCATAGAAATACATCTGCCCTTTTTTTAGATAATAATCCGCATAGGACAAGTCATTTCCATTGGCATCAAAATCGTCTAAAATAAGGCGCAATGCATCTGGGCCTCTTTTACTAGGTACTTTTACGACCTTATCTGCAAAACGTCCTTCGCCATTCCCTATATTTCCGCCACCTAATAATACTTGTAAGGCTGGGGCTACCAATTTATCTTTTGTTCTCACGGACATTCCTTGAAACCCTATATTGGCCATATTATGCTGTCCGCACGCATTCATACAACCACTTATTTTAATCACGATATCTGAATTACTACTATACTGTGGGTATTCCTCCTTTATAATTCGTTCTAACTCCACCGCAATTCCTGTGCTACTTGCAATGCCTAAATTACAGGTATCTGTACCGGGGCAAGCTGTTATATCCAACGCTTTATTATAACCACTTTCTACAAAGCCTAACTTTTCTAATTCGGTATAGAAAAACGGAACATGTTCCTCCTTCACATACGGAATTAAAATATTTTGCCGAAGTGATAATCGGAATTCCCCAGCCGCATAATTCTGAACTAAGTCTGCCAACAAACGTGCCTTATCCGTATAAAAATCTCCAAGAAGCACCTTAATACCAATGGCAACAAAACCGCGCTGCTTTTGTCGAACAATATTGGTCGACTTCCATTTTTCAAAAGCTTTGCTATTCTCTATCTTTACGTTTGGAACACTCCCCTGAGCTAAAACTATCTTAGGAAAGGCAAGCACGTCAATATGAAATGTGTTGATTGGAACCGCTTTTTGTTCTTCTTCTAATAATTTTTTAAATCCGTCTAGTCCTAAATCCTTCAATAAAAATTTTAGTCTAGCTTTGGCCCTACTTTTCCGTTCACCATATCTATCAAAAACACGGATAACGCCATCCATTAATGGAATAATCTTGTCCGCAGTTAAAAAATTAAAAAGTACGTCGGCATGTCTCGGTTGTGAACCTAATCCCCCACCAAGCATTACTTTGAAACCTTTAATCCCATCTTTTATTTTAGCTATAAAGCCTAAATCATGCATATAAGACAGACCTGTATCCGCATCACTAGCAGAGAAGGAAACCTTAAACTTTCGTCCCATTTCCTGGCTGATTGGGTTTCTTAAAAAATAGCTAAATAAAGCATCTGCATAAGGAGAAACATCAAATGGTTCATCTATATCTATACCCGCAGTTTCACTGGCGGTAACATTACGAACAGTATTACCACAAGCTTCTCTAAGTGTTATCTCGTCCTTTTCCAACTCTGCCCATAAGGCAGGAGTACGATTTAAATCTACATAATGAATTTGAATATCCTGACGGGTAGTAATATGTAAACGTCCCGTAGAATACTCATCGGAAACATCACATATACGCTTTAACTGCTTTGACGAAACTTTCCCATAGGGAAGTTTTATACGTATCATCTGAACGCCCGGCTGTCGCTGACCATACACCCCACGAGCTAAACGAAGACTTCTGAATTTTTCCTCATCAAGTTTTCCATCATGAAACTCATGAATCTTTCGTTCCAGTTCCAAGATATCTTTGTCAACAACCGAATTCTCTATTTCTGTTCTAAAGCTTTGCATATGTCTACTTGTAATGTGTAGTACGTTTTAATTAATGAGTTATCTCATTAGATTTTTTATCTATTTATCCTATAGATTTAATAGATATATAAAATGTACTCCTTTTTAATATTTAAATCTGCCCGAGAATATCTTTAATCCACCTTAATTGATGAACCCAGCTCCTACCGTACTATTTGTTTGGGTATCAATTAAAATAAACGACCCATTGGTTCTATGATTTTTGAATGTATCATAAAAAATAGGCTTGTTCAATCTAAAACTTACCTGGGCAATATCGTTCATTCCTAACGACTCAGTTTCTGTGTCTATACCTGAGTAATCGGGTGCTATTTTGTGCTCCACAGTGGCTACCTTCGCTAACACTTTATTGACCCCATGTTGTACGATATATTTATTACCTGCAGTGAGTTTTTGAGAATCCATCCATGACAGGGTTGCCGTAAATTGCTTGTCTATTGTTGGTAAATCATTAATCTTAACCAACATATCTCCCCTACTTACATTAATTTCATCTTCTAAAGTAATCGTAACCGATGATCTTCTTGAAGCTGTTTTATACTGCTTATCGTGAAAATAAATGGCCTTGATTTTAGATGTAGTTTGGGAAGGCAAAGCCACTACAGCATCTCCCACACTTAATTCTCCACCATAAACTTTTCCTGCAAATCCTCTAAAATCGTGAAATTCATCGGTTTTAGGTCTGATAACGTACTGAACAGGAAACCTTGGTGTTCCCGTATTGGATACTGCTACTAAATCCAGCCCTTCCAAATGCTCCAATAGCGTATCTCCTTTGTACCAAGCAGTATTTTTGGATTTGTTCACTACGTTGTCACCTTTCAGGGCACTTACGGGAATAAAAGTAATACTTTGGTCCTCATAATCGCGTTTACGCATCAATTCTTCAAAATCTGTTTTTATCTCATTGTATCGCTCTTCAGAAAAATCCACGAGATCCATCTTATTGATGGCTACAACCACTTCTTTGACTCTGAGTAAATTATTGATAAAAAAGTGACGGTTCGTTTGCTCTATCACTCCTTTTCTAGCATCAATCAAAATAATAGCAGCTTGAGACGTAGAAGCCCCAGTTACCATATTACGCGTATATTCCAGATGCCCTGGGGTATCTGCGATGATATAGCTTTTTTTCTGAGTTGAAAAATAGATATGGGCGACATCAATCGTAATTCCCTGTTCTCTTTCTGCTACTAAACCATCGGTAGCTAAAGAGAAATCAAGGTAATCATACCCCTTTTGCTTACTTGTTTTTTCTATGGCCTCCAGCTTATCTGTTGTTAAGGATTTAGTATCGTATAGTAACCGACCGATTAAGGTACTTTTACCATCGTCTACACTTCCTGCTGTTGCTATTTTTAGTACTTCCATATTTTAGTAATAAGTGAAAAGTAATTAGTAAGAATTACAACTAGATATTGTATCTACCCGATTGTTTTCTAGAAATATCCTTGTTGTTTTCTTTTTTCCATGGCCGCTTCTGAACGCTTATCATCTATACGTGCGCCTCTTTCAGAAATAGTTGAATCCCTAATTTCCTGCACAACAGCATCAATATCAATTGCTTCTGAATACACAGCAGCTGTGCAGCTCATATCACCAACCGTTCTAAAACGCACCATTTTCTCCAATACTTCCTCATCTTCTTTCTGATAGACGTAATCTGAATGTGACCATATTAATCCGTCACGTAAGAATATCTTTCTTTTATGTGCAAAATAGATAGATGGAATTTCCATCGCCTCTTCCTTTATATAGGACCAAACATCTAATTCTGTCCAGTTAGAAATAGGAAATACGCGTACGTTCTGTCCAAGTTCTATCTGTCCGTTCAGCATGTCAAACAACTCTGGACGCTGATTACGTTCATCCCACTGCCCAAAGTCATCCCGAACAGAAAAAATCCGTTCTTTAGCTCGTGCTTTTTCTTCATCTCTACGCGCACCACCAATACAGGCATCGAATTTAAACTCAGCAATCGCATCCAATAGTGTTGTGGTTTGCAAAGAATTTCTGCTAGCATATATACCCGACTCCTCTTTTACCTTTCCTTGATCTATGGAGTCCTGGACATTTCTAACGATTAATTCTAGCCCTAGTTCGGCAACCAACTTATCGCGAAATACTATCGTCTCTGGAAAATTATGTCCCGTATCAATATGCATCAAAGGAAACGGTATTTTAGCCGGCCAAAATGCCTTTTGAGCCAATCGCACTAGGGTAATCGAATCTTTACCTCCAGAAAATAATAACACTGGCTTTTCAAACTGTGCTGCAACTTCACGAAAAATATAAATAGCTTCATTTTCGAGCGTATTAATTTGCGAAGTGTTATTTAACAGTGCTACCTCAGTCACCTGAGACAACTCTAATTCTATACTGCTAATTTCCATATATACTATATCTAAATTCTATTTAAGTATGTAAACCACATTCTCTATTCTCTAAGACCTTTGTTGGGTCAAAATAAGCATGTTCGTTTGGTAAATTCCGTTCTTTCAGATAGGCATCCAAATGCGTTTCGTTCCAATGATAAAAAGGACTTACTTTTAGCACCCCATCTATACTTAAACTCAAAATATTCAAACTGTCTCTGTGAGCAGTCTGCCCTTTTCTCAGGTTCGTAAACCAAACATCTGGTTGATGAATAGTCATTGCCCTTCTAAAAGGCTCCAATTTTACTTGTTCTGTAAACAGGATATGACTAACATCATCAATTGGAGGTATTCCCATAACTGCATCCCTATGTGCTGTTGTTTGTTTAGGCACGTATAGGTCTATATTCAAGTCCAATCGTTCAATAAGCTCTTCCGCATGTTTATATGTATTAGGTGTATTATATCCTGTATCACACCAAACTACAGGTATATCGCTTTTCACTTGAGAGACCGCGTGTAAAATCGCAACTTCGTATGGTCGGAAGTTCGTTGTCACCAATGCCTTTATGGAATACTCTACTGCCCAAGAAATAATTTCTACTGGAGGTATTCCTTTAAATTGAATATTTAGTCGATTGATTTCCTCTTGTGTAAATCTCATAGCACCTTTTATTTACCCCAATTAATGTTATTCCATATGCGCTCATGAAAAAAGTATAAAAACATTTTTGTCACGAAATCTATAGATGCTATTGAAGCTGCTAAAGCAGCTTTTCCAGTTAATAGATAGGAGATTAACAGCGTATCTAAAGTTCCAATCACGCGCCAGCTTATCGCTTTAGCAATACTCCGAATTGGCCGCTCTGATTTTTTATCAGTAGCATACTTACTTTCTGAGGATTTCTTATCAAGAATAAACTGGTTTACAATCATATGTTA
>JBLIEO010000036.1:0-18812 GCA_047633095.1 Maribacter sp. | reverse complement strand
AGGCATGGAAAGGAAGCAGGCTAATTAGCACAGAGGGCCTTGGACACTCCATGCACCAAGATGAAGTAAACGAACAAATAATTACATTTTTAGCATC
This sequence comes from Maribacter sp., assembly GCA_047633095.1. Lineage (GTDB taxonomy): Bacteria > Bacteroidota > Bacteroidia > Flavobacteriales > Flavobacteriaceae > Maribacter. The sequence goes on along the minus strand of JBLIEO010000036.1, from coordinate 18,715 downwards.
TTAAAATGATGTAATTTTATATAAAATAAATGCCTTATGTCCAACGTCACTCCTTTTCACATTGCTATACCAGTACATAACCTCGCAGCATGCAGAATCTTCTATAGGAACGTATTAAACTGCGAAGAAGGCCGCAGTAGCAATCATTGGGTAGATTTTAATTTATTTGGTCATCAATTGGTAATCCATTACAAACCAAAATCGGAACAAACCAACCTGCATAGCAACCCTGTTGATGGCCACGATGTTCCTGTTCCACATTACGGTGTGGTACTCCCTTGGGAAACTTTTGAAAGCTTCTCTTCGGAGTTGCGTGAAAAAGGTGTAGAATTTATCATTGAACCCTACGTACGATTTAAGGGCCAAGTTGGGGAACAAGCGACCATGTTCTTCTTAGATCCTGCTGGTAACGCACTGGAGTTCAAAGCATTTAAAGACATGAAACAGCTGTTTGCAAAGTAAAACGATAATGAAACCACAACCATTAATACCACTACTTAAAAAATATTGTCGGTTATTTTTAGGTTTTAGTCTCATCCTCATTTCTATACAGATAACCAACGGTTGTAGCAACAAAACAAGCGCCAAACAGGCCAAAGCATCTATTGAGAAAACCCTCCCAAATGTTTTGGAAAAGGTTAGAAAATTTGGTGTTCTGAGAGTTGGCACCACAGGGGATTTCAAACCTTTTTCTTATCAAACGCCACAAGATTCAATAAATTTTCATGGAATTGATATTGAACTTGCCAAAGACCTAGGTAAAGCTTTAGGGGCACACGTGGTGTTTGTAAAGACAAGTTGGCCAAATTTAATGGAAGATTTAAAATCTGGAGCGTATGATATTGGAATGAGCGGCATTACAATTACACCTGAAAGAACTACGTTAGCTGCATTTAGTATTCCTGCACTTACAAGCGGGAAAGCAGCCATTACTAGAGATGAAAATGTATCACGTTTCACTTCTCTTGAAGAGATTAACAAGAAAGGAGTCAAAGTCATAGTAAACCCAGGAGGGACCAATGAGGCTTTTGCCAGGGCCCATTTTCCTAATGCTACCTTGGTTGAAAATGATGAAAACATTACTATTTTTCAAAAAATAGTTGATGGAGAAGCGGACCTTATGGTAACAGACGCTACAGAGACTTTAGTGCAAGAACGTATTCATCCTGAGTTAGATGCTGTAAATCCAGAGACGCCTTTCAATAGCTTTCAAATGGGCTTTATTTTCAAAAAAGATGTAGCGTTCAAAACCTTTGTAGATCAATGGTTGACTGGAGTTAAAACAAATGGAAACTACGCCATAATTTTTGAAAAAGAACTAGGTAAGATAAAACAGACTGTTTCATAAAAATAATATGCTTCCACTCCTTTAAGTAAATTCACACCCATTATTCTGCGATTTTAGTACTGCTTTCCTTAGCTAGATTAGCCCTGTAAAACTTTCATAGCATTATCAGCATCCTTCACAGCTACAAAAATATGATCATGGTAATAAGCGGAAATAACGTTACAACTAATATTATGCTCTGCTAATACAGAGGCAAATACCGCTGTTAATCCAGCAGCTTCCAAAGAGGAATGAATCTTTAAGGTAATCCATGAAGCAATGTAGTCGTATTTAAAATGTTGCGCATCCGCCAACTATTTTTCCAAAACAATGGTATACCCTTCTTGCTCCTTAAATTCACAAATAGGAACCGACCTTTCTACCTGATTTATGTCTTTTATAGAAACAAAAACATAGATACCTTTATTAAGTTTAGGAGTCATTTCACTTATGAGCCTACCTAAATCCTTTTCTCCTGACATCTAACTTTAATCTATATTTTTTATTTGAATATCTATTTTATTGCGACCATGACGTAGGAACCCTATCCCATCTGTGCTTTAATAACATCTCGTACACGTCTTTAGATAAACCATTACCATCACTGGTGGCAACATTAGCTAGAACGTTTCTTTCTTTTCTCATACCGGGGATAATCGTGCTCACAATTTTATTCATAGTTATGAAACGAAGTGCCATTTCAGCCATAGTCATTCCTTCAGGAACTAACGGTCGTAACGCATCGGCATGTTCTACACTTGCATTCAAATTCTCAGGGACAAAATAAGTACCGCGCCAATCTCCTTCAGGAAAAGTGGTTGCCTTAGTTATATTTCCGGTTAAGGTACCTTCATCAAAGGGTACTCTTGCAATCACTCCGATATTCAATTCTTCACAAAGTGGAAATAGCACATCTTCTGGGTTCTGATCAAAGATGTTATAAATTACCTGCACCGCATCCAACATACCTGTTTTTAGGGCTTTAATTCCATTTTCAGGTTCCCAGCGGTTCACACTGATACCCATAGCAGCAATTTTACCAGAAGCTTTTAGATTCTCTATGGCTCTTTGCCATTCTTCTCTATCGCTCCAACCATCATCCCAAGTATGGAATTGCATTAAATCAATTTGCTCCAAACCTAAATTCTTCAAAGTCTTTTCTGTGTATTTAATTATGTGCTCTGTTGGGTAAGAATCCTCAAATATATATTCGGGTTTTGCGGGCCATTGAAAGTTTTTGGGTGGAATTTTACTAGCTGTAACTAAATTTTTTGAAGGATGTCTTTTTACTAGTTCTCCCAATAGCTCTTCACTATGTCCTTCGCCATAACCCCAAGCTGTATCGAAGAAAGTGACTCCATTTTCTACAGCCAAATCTAAACTTTTTGCAGATTGAATATCGCTACTTTCTGTCCAACCAGCCATTCCCCACATACCATAACCAACTTCACTTACTAGCCAACCGGCACGACCAAATTTTCTATATTTCATACTATTAAATAAATTCTTAAGATTAATATCAAATTTAATTATACCTCCAGCTGGTCAAATCTGCCCCTTTTGGTGCGCTTTCCGCTATGCGTTTCATAATTTTTGGCACGTACATGCTGTTATAGCGCAATCTGGTAATGGCATTGGATAATTCTGAATCACCATTCCAGCAATGCTCGGCTCGGTCACCGTACAATACTTCTCCATCGTAATAAGGCTCGGTAGTCCTTTCTAAAAAATCCTCCATGAGGTATACGGCGTTATTCAAATAGTAATTGTCCATATCGCCACAATAGATATGAATTTTTCCTTTTAGGTTGTCGCCTAGTTTACCCCAATCACGTTCTAAAATATGTCTTAAATCATAGTTTTCTTTCCAATAGTCAGCAACGGAATGGTCTATATCTCCGGTCATTTTGTCCCAAATCCTAACAGGATAGCCATCTTCCCCTTGCGGAGAGTACGTTGCTTCCCATATATCCCATTGCTGTCCTGATCGGGACTTATCGCCCAACACTAGTTCTAAATGATTGCCTTGGCGTAAGGTAGATTGTATGTTCCCTAAATAATCGCGATGTGCTGGAACCTCTAATTTTTTGTTCGCACTTTCATAGTAGTAGGCATTATCATCTTCGTAAATATTTGTAAGGGTATAGGCCCTAAAGTCAATAGGGTCTGGACAAGCAGCAAAGCAGCCATTATACTCCTCTGGGTATTTTACCTGTACCGCCAAAGACTCCCAACCACCCGTAGAACCACCGTATAGGAATCTAGACCAGCCTTGCCCCAATCCTCTAAATTCCTTTTCTATGTGCGGAATAAGCTCATAGGTAATCGCGTCCCCGTACGGACCTTGGCTGGCTGAATTAACCGCATATGAATCGTCATAATACGGGGTTGGGTGTTGGATTTCTATAATCAACATTCTAGGGAAATCTGGCTCGTTCCAACGCTTATAAAAGTCATAGGCTTCTTGTTGTTGGATTACATTGTATCCTTCTAGACTAAAACGTTCGGAATACACTGGTTCCATATTTGGGTCTGGAGGCGTCGTTCGAAACCCACCGAAATCACTTGGAAAATGACCTTGAAATACCATAAGCGGATATTTAGCCTCAGGATGTTCTTTAAAACCTTTAGGCAATAATATATGAGCGCCTAAATACATATCCCTACCCCAAAACTTAGATAGTTTTTCCGATTTAATTTTGATATGCTTTATCCATTTGGTATCCTTTGGCTCTTCAATTGGTGGAATTACTTGGTCCATGACCACGTCTACATTAGCGATCCCGTTATCTGCCACCCTTATTTTAAAAGGTTTACTGTATAAATTACCTGGTGATCGCTGCCATTGTTGTCCTTCACCGTTATCCATTGGAAGTTTTACGGTTTGTCCAGTGGCCAAATCAAACGTTTCGTAAACGTTCAATAGCGCCTGGACATTATACTCGCCTGGTGGCACATCTGCCAAACTAGAAAACGGATATCCAAAAACGGTATCGTCAAAAGTTACCGCAGCCCTCGGGGCCATGGCATCCACATTTACCCCAAATATCAATTGTCCGTTTAATCCGTCATTAATCTGAAAACGTGGCTCTTTTTCGTCATTATTGGAAAACATGAGCAATAGTCTGCCGTCTTTGGACATATCACTAACTTCAGAAGCGAAAGAAACGTTTACCGAATTAGTGGACTTCAATTCCTCTTTACAGGATTGTAATACCGCAATGTAAAGCAGTAAAATTATTAGTTTTTTCATGGTTGGAATTGTTTGTTAAAAGATACGGCATTACTAGTTAGCATCAAATACCAAGTAGGGATTTCTAAGGTTATAATCTAGGTTGAATCCCTAAATAATAAAACAATAAAAAGAGTACTATTTTCATTGATACTTATGGCCTGAATTATTGTCCTTAACAGTTGCGATTATGATGGTAGTAACGATATAGATATCTTGACGCCTTTCGACTCATCTGCTACCAAAACAGAAAACCCTAGTCCGTCTTAAATTTGATAGTAAATGTAGTTCCTTGATTCAGTTCACTTTTTACGCTAATCTCACCTCCAAGACTGGTTATCTGATTGTGAACAATGTAAAGACCAAAACCTTTTCCCTCCTCCTCCGAGTCAACTCTTTGATTTAAATTAAACAGTTTATCCCCAGATACAGCTTGCTGCTCCATTGGCGTAAGAATTCACACAACGCATTGTAGTACCCTATCGATAAAAAGAATTTTATTTGGGTTTTGATGAAGTTAAAAGGTTTGACGCAAAAAAACTTCCAATCTAAAAGATTGAAAGTTTTCAAAGTATATCGTATTTGTGAATTTTAGTTGACGCTCTTATTCTCTGTTTCTGTGTCTTTCCCTAGCCAGTAATGTATTTTTAAGTAACATAGCTATCGTCATTGGACCAACGCCACCTGGAACGGGAGTTATAAAGGAAGCTTTTTTACTTACATTTTCAAAATCTACATCCCCAGTGATATAATATCCTTTTGGTCGTGTATCGTCCGGAACCCGTGTAATACCCACATCGATAACGACTGCATCATCCTTTACCATCTCGGCTTTTAGGAACTTAGGTACGCCCAGTGCTGAGATTACAATATCAGCCTGAGAAATAATCTGGGTAATATTTTTAGTGTGACTATGGGTCAAAGTTACTGTGGAATTTCCTGGCCAACCTTTCCTACCCATTAAAATACTCATAGGTCTACCCACGATATGGCTTCTCCCAATTACTACTGTATGCTTTCCTTTAGTATCTACTTTGTAACGCTCCAAAAGCTCCAAAATACCAAAAGGCGTAGCCGGAATAAAAGTACTCATATCCAAGGCCATTTTACCAAAATTTGTAGGATGAAAACCGTCTACATCCTTATCTGGATGTACTGCCATAATCACTTTTTGGGTGTCTATTTGTTCCGGTAGCGGCAATTGCACGATAAAACCGTCTATATCCTCATTTACATTTAGCTCCTTTATTTTCTTTAAGAGTTCTTGTTCAGATGTGGTACTAGGCATTTGAATGAGGGTAGATTCAAAACCTACACGCTCACAGGACCTCACTTTACTGCCTACATAGGTCAAACTCGCCCCATCGTTCCCAACGATTATAGCAGCTAAATGCGGAACTTTTTCGCCATTTGCCTTCATTTTTGCCACCTCAGTAGCGATTTCCTCCTTTATTTGATTGGATACTTTTTTACCGTCGAGAATCTCCATTTTTTATCTTAACTAATTACTATTTATTACCAACATGAAACCTACTTTTACTTCATATTCTGCATCATTTGCATCATCTTTTTACCTCCACCGCCTTGCATCATTTTCATCATTTTACTCATCTGATCAAATTGTTTTAGCAATTGGTTTACATCCTGCACCTCCCTGCCACTTCCTTTGGCGATTCGCTTTTTACGACTTGCATCAAGCTTAGAAGGGTTGGAACGTTCCTCCAGTGTCATGGAATGAATAATAGCCTCTATATGTTTAAAGGCATCATCATCTATATCCAAACCTTTTAAAGCTTTTCCTGCGCCTGGAATCATGCCCATGAGGTCCTTCATGTTCCCCATTTTCTTGATTTGCTGTATTTGGCTTAAAAAATCATCGAAACCAAACTTATTCTTCGCTATTTTCTTTTGAATCTTACGGGCCTCCTCTTCATCGAACTGTTCCTGTGCACGCTCCACTAAAGAGATAACATCTCCCATTCCAAGGATACGGTCTGCCATACGGGAAGGATAGAATACATCAATAGCTTCCATCTTCTCACCCGTTCCGATAAACTTTATCGGCTTATCTACGACGGACTTAATGGAAATTGCGGCACCACCACGGGTATCACCATCCAGCTTGGTAAGAATAACCCCATCAAAATTAAGGATATCGTTAAAAGCCTTTGCTGTATTAACAGCATCTTGACCTGTCATAGAATCTACCACAAACAAGGTTTCTTGTGGTTGTATGGCCTTATGAATATCGGAAATCTCCGCCATCATCTTTTCATCCACGGCCAAACGACCTGCGGTATCTATAATGACAACGTTATGACCATCTGCCTTTGCCTTGGCAACACCCGCTTTGGCAATGGAAACAGGATCGGTATTTTCTCTATCGGAATATACCGGCACTCCTATTTGTTCTCCAACCACATGCAATTGGTCAATCGCAGCAGGACGGTATACATCACAAGCCACCATTAAAGGATTTTTAGACTTTTTCGTCTTTAAGAAATTTGCTAGTTTCCCAGAGAATGTGGTCTTACCCGAACCTTGAAGCCCAGACATTAGAATTATTGATGGGTTTCCCGAAAGATTAATACCTTCCGATTCCCCACCCATTAGCTCTGTAAGTTCCTCTTTAACGATTTTGACCATTAACTGACCCGGTTGAAGGGTAGTTAATACGTTTTGTCCTATTGCCTTTTCCTTAACCCTATTGGTAAATTCCTTGGCAATTTTAAAGTTGACATCCGCATCCAAAAGCGCCCTGCGGACTTCCTTTGTAGTTTCAGCTACGTTAATTTCGGTGATCTGCCCGTGCCCTTTAAGGACGTGAAGGGCTTTATCTAACTTTTCGCTTAAATTATCAAACATATATTTTGCAATTTTGAGGGCATGCAAATTTAACAATATCAACGCTAAGTAGATAAAATGAAGCCTAAAATCTATAAAACAAAAGAACACTCATGAAACATGAGTGCTCTTTTTTGGGATGTGAGGTAAAAAAGGTATTACGGTTTCATAACAATTTCTAGTTTCAAAACTCCATCAACACCACCAACGAGGCCCAACTCTTTACTGTTGGCGGTGTATATCTGGATGTTATTCTTATCACTAGTTACTATTTGAATAGCATTCTATAGTTTTTCAAAAATGAATCTATCTGTACTATCATCTCCTTTACTTATATCTTTCAATTCAATTCTCGTATCACTGTAAGAGACAATACCCCAATCTTCCAATAACTCTGCACATTTAATGGAGACACAAAAAAATATTGAAATCAATATCATCCTCTTTACTGTCATCACCTAAGCTATCTTCATCTGAGGTAATAGACCAAGCTCCAGTAATTGAATTATCACCATTGACTGCCCTCAAAACACCCTCAGTACTATAGGTAAAACCAAAATCCGCAAAATCAGAAGTCTCATCTATCCCTTCTTCCTCAAACAGAGAAATAGTCCACGTTCCAAATTCAGCATTAGCCTTAATTTCAGTTAAGCTTATCCCAGTATTTTCCATCTCATCATCCGATGTTTCACATGAGAGGAATATAACGCTAACTAATAAAAAAGAAACGATATAATATTTTTCTAGTTTCATGCAATTCTATGCAAGGTTTTGGGCACTATAATAGCCTCTAGGAACTACTTCCCAGAGGCTTATTTTTATTATTCTCTTTCTAAAATCAAGGTATCATAACCTTCATTTTGATTTTCATGCTTAAGCTCCATTCTATTCTCCATGATTGCTACAATTTGATAATCATTAGCTAATGGAAGGTAATTACTACCTGGTGCAAAAGAAATAATTAGCTCTAATTTATCACTAGAAGTATTTCGATAAGCAAACCACCTACCTGTGCTGAAGACTTCTCCCTCAAGGTTTCTAACTTCTAAGCTTCCGTCATTATCTATATATAATTTAACATCGGAATATGCTTCTGTAGTCTCATCGCCATTCTCAGCAAAGTAAGCAATGTCCCACTCCACATCATTGAATAAACTTCTGACGAAAACCACATCATTGTCGTCATCTTCATTTGCACAGTTTCTTACGATAACAAGCTCATAAGCTGTTCCTTCAACATTAAACTTGATGAATCTATCTCTTAAATCAGACAACAGCCACTCAAAGCTAACACCTGGCTCATCACCCATAGTAATGGCAACTACAAAACGTCCTTCCGTGTTAGTAGTGACGGCCCACGTCCCTTCAGATACAGTTTCCTCATGGGTCAAGGTGATTATGCCGTCAGCTTTAAATTTAAACTCACTACCAAGTAATCTATTGATATGCTCGCCATTATTTTTGACTCTTTTAATTACCCAGTTGCATTCTCTTAATATTTCACGGATTGTATCAGGATTAAACTCTGGACGGTCGTCTTCACATATTTGTCTCATGATGATACGGTTGCCTTCACCATTGTATAATTTAATTCTATCATCACCTACATCATAAACATTCCATTCCAAATTAAAATCAACTAATATATCAAACTCCATGTTCAGTTTAGCGCCATCATCATTAAAAGTAGTACTCCAAGTACCTTCTATTGTTGTAGCTCCTCTAAAACCAGTTATTACTGTTCCATCTTCCTTAAAGTTGAAAACATAGTCCAAATATTGCCCAGTTTGATTAATATTATTTCTTTTAAATTCCTTTACAAACCAGATACACTCCACTAATTCTTCATTGAAGTCTTCCTCATCAAAATCGTCATCATTATAGTCGTCGTCGTCATCTTCATCACAAGCTTCTCTGGCACCTTCTATAGTCCTTGCTAATTCTTGATTACTATTTACAACAACAGTAGTACCGTCATAAAGTTTCAAGGAAATTGGAAAATTAAAACTTAAAAAATCAGTATCATCAAGTCCCTTAAAAAACAATCTAAGATCCCTATCGCTTTCAACAACTATAGAGCCTGTCTGTTCTAAACTTGCATCAAAAGTGAATACCGTCATTGGGTACACAAAATCAATACATTCAATATCATCATCACCACCACCCTCTTTACATTTAGCAGCTAATTCTCTTAAGTCTTCAAAACTATTAATAGTGATTTCAGTAAAATCACCAGCAGTAATGGTTATCGGGAAGAGAATTTCTAAGAAGTCTATATCATCATCGACCTCATCAAAAATTTCTTCGATTAAATGAAGACCTTCCTTAGAATCAATATTGATTTCTAATCCGTTTACCTCAACGGTATACGGGAATTTAATATCAAAACAACTGGCTCCATCGACTATATTATCAAAAGAACCATCTTTGGTAGAGGTATTCTCAATTAACTTTGCAACAGAAGAACTAGCTGTAATTGGCTGCTCTTCCGCTTCACCCACAATTATTTCAAACTCATCTTGGCAAGAGGTAAAATTTAACATAGCCACCAGTAGGCTAATATACACTGCATAACTAAAAAACTTTTTCATAACGATTCGGTATTTATTGTTCATACATTTCTAAAACAACACACTTTAAAAAAACCCTACCTCCTTTTTTATTTTTTTTAAAATATATTTGACAAAAATAACTATAGTGCAACCAAGCCAAGAATCTAACGTTTGCCAAGAAAGTGTGTATAATGGTATTTTCAAGGATACCTCTAAAACGATTTTCAACTACATATATTATAAGTTCGGTAATGAAGAAAAAGCACATGATGCTGTACAGGAGGCTTTTATAAAACTCTGGGAAAACTGTACGAAGGTACCACCAAAAAAAGCAAAATCCTTTTTATACACTGTGGCCAATAACCTGTATCTAAATGTTCTAAAAGCTGAAAAAGTAAGGTTAAAGTACGCTGATAAAAGTTTAAAAACCACGAATGAGAATCCGGAATTTATTCTGGAGGAGAAACAGTTCCAAGAAAAACTAGATGCGGCCTTAGAAAGTTTACCAGAAAATCAAAGGGCTACTTTTTTGATGAACAGAATAGATGGATTAAAATATACCGAAATTGCAGAACTGGAAGGTGTTAGTATTAAAGCCATAGAAAAACGGATGCATTTGGCGCTGAAAAGTCTAAGGAAAAAGATTGATGGAATTTGATTAAAAGTAAGTAGTAGGTTGCTATGAGGTTCGTTTAAAGTTTAAAATCGATTATTTAAACGTGGTAAAAGCTAGTTCTAATTTTCTTTTCAAAGAAACACAGAACATAGGCATATTGATATATTTTGAGCACTACACTTTTCTTAATTTAAAAAAAAGTAGGGTTTTTTTAAAAGCGATTGTTATTAACGTATAAAGCTAGAACTAATGCAAGAAAATCACTTGGCAAAATGGCTCAACAATGAACTTACGGAAGCAGAACTTTCAGAGTTTAAAAAGTCCGATGCGTATGCCACGTACGAAAAAATAAGAGATACCACGGCGACTATGCAAGCTCCAGATTTTGACACAAATCAGGCTTGGGAAGAACTGAAAGTACAGCGCATGCAAGCCGAATCAAAGATACTGACCCTCTCTCCATTCAAATCTTTCCTAAAGGTTGCCGCAGTGGTAGCCGTAGTAATGGGAGGTGCCTATTTTTATTTGAATTCGCTAAACGAATCTGTAGCTACCCAATATGCAGAAACCAAAGAGATTATTTTACCCGATACTTCAGAAGTACTATTGAATGCGGAATCCCAAGTATCCTACAACGAAAAAGACTGGAACAATAAGCGAAATATCTCCTTACAGGGAGAAGCATTCTTTAACGTAGCCAAAGGAAATACTTTTACTGTAACTACAGATCAAGGAACGGTTACTGTTTTAGGAACCCAGTTTAATGTAGAGAACCGAGATGGCTTTTTTGAAGTCACTTGTTTTGAAGGGTTAGTAAGCGTTCTTTATGACGGAGAAGAGAACAAACTTCCTGCCGGAAACGCTATTATAGTCGTCAACGGAAAACTATCTAAAACTAGCGCAGTAAAAAACGGACAACCCTCTTGGATGCAAAACGAAAGCAGTTTCAAGAGTATTCCGTTGAACTACGTTTTGGCTGAATTCCAAAGGCAACATAATATAACGGTAGACAGCAAAGGTGTGGACACAAATGTTCTTTTTACAGGATCTTTTAGCAACACAGATACAGACCTTGCCCTTAAAAGTATTAGTGTTCCTCTACAAATAAAGTTTACTTTAGAGGGGAATAACGTGCTGTTCTATGAGAAAAACGCACCTTAGTACACTTTCTTTATTTCTTTTTTTTATCAGTCTTTTACTTGGATTAGGGAGAGGAGCAGCCCAAGAACTGCCCAAAACTTCCATAGGTATCATTGAACTCATTAAGGAATTAGAAAAAAACTATCAAGTAAAATTTTCTTACTTGGATACTGATCTTACCAAAATTGAACTGGCAAAACCAAATGGAAGTACTCTCGATTTAGTATTAGTTCAAATAAGCGAACGTACAAAATTGGATATCCAAAAACTAAGCGATAGGTATTACAGTATTTCCAAAAGTAAATTACGTACCATCTGTGCGACCGTGCTGGATAATTTTGAACAAAATACCATACCGGGCGCTACTATACAAGTACTTGGAAGTCCTCTGGCTATGATAACCGACTTGGACGGTAATTTCTTCCTATCGGACATTCCAAGAACCGCCACGATACAAATCCAACACATCGGCTTTAAAACACTTTTCATACCTGCGGAAAACCTTATATCTCAACCGTGTAGCATTATCGCTATGGCTCAAAGCTATCAAGAACTGGAAGAGGTTATAGTGTATAAATTCCTGACGGAAGGTCTAACGAAACTAACAGATGGGAGCATAGAACTCAACAGCGCTGGATTTGGCATCCTTCCTGGGCTCAGCGAACCGGATATACTACAAAGCATACAATCGCTTCCAGGCATAAAAAGTGTGGACGAAACGGTGTCCGACATCAATATAAGAGGCGGCACTAATGACCAGAACCTCATTTTATGGGACGGAATCAAAATGTACCAATCGGGACACTTCTTTGGTTTGATATCGGCTTTTAATCCTTATTTAACAGATAAGGTTACCGTAATTAAAAATGGTACAAGTGCTAGATACGGAGATGGTGTTAGCGGTGTCTTGGATATGCAAACTAAGAACACAATCGAGAATTCCTTCTTTGGTGGAGCAGGTTTTAATCTGATTAGTGGAGACGCATACGGGCAAATTTCAATTACAGATAACCTAGCCATACAATTCTCTGGAAGACGCTCCCATACAGATTTCATTGACACGCCTACCTATTCTACCTTTTCCCAAAAAGCTTTTCAGGATACTAAAGTGCAAGCGGATAGTGATTTTTACTTTTATGACTTTACCGGAAAAATACTTTATGACATAAATGCTGATCATCGCGTGCGTTTGAGTCTAATTAATATGAATAACAACTTAGACTATCAGGAAAAAGAACTAGACGGAAGCATAACCAACCTAAGCTCCTTAGACCAGACTAATCTTTCATTTGGCGGTATTCTAGAAAGCGATTGGAGCAATAGTTTTTCCACTCAGCTGAATCTCTATTACACCAACTATCAATTGAATGCTTTGAGTATTTCCAACGATGCAAGACAACGGTTGATACAAAACAATCTGGTTATCGAAAAAAGCGCTAAACTCAATACCTCACTTGAGCTAAATGAACACCTAAAATGGGACAACGGGTACCAAATAACCGAAACAGGGATAGCGAACAAAACAGACCTCAACGAGCCAGCATTCATACGTAATATAAAAGGCGTAGTCTACAACCATAGTCTTTATTCAGAACTACGTTACCGTTCGCCCAACCACAAACTAGCGGTTAGTGGTGGCGGACGATTCAATTACATACAAAACACCGATACCTTCGCGGAACTGGTGATAGAACCTCGACTTAATATAAGCTTTGAGCTGGTACCATTTTTCAAAACCGAAGTGATGGGAGAGTTTAAAAGTCAAACAACGAACCAGGTCATAGATTTAGAACAGAACTTTTTAGGCATCGAAAAACGTAGATGGGTACTGGCAGATGGTGCAAGTTTACCTATTACAAGGAGTAAACAAGGTTCATGGGGTTTTAACTATGACCAAAATAGGTTTTACGCAGGCATCGAGGCCTTTTTTAAAGAGGTAGACGGAATAAATGTAAACACGCAGGGCTTCCAAAACCAAAATCAGTTTGACGGGGAAGTAGGTAGCTATGCGATAAAGGGGATAGAGCTACTATTGAACAAAAAAACCAATACCTATAGTACATGGCTTAGTTACACCTTTAATCAAAACGATTATAATTTTAATACGCTTATTCCAAGCACTTTTCCTAATAATCTAGATATAACACATGCCGTTACCTTGGCCGGTAATTACACCTATGGTAATCTTAAATTAGGTGTGGGACTTAACTACCGTTCCGGCAGACCGTTTACACTACCCAACGCAACAAACCCAGTTGACGATAGCGTTGTTCCGAATCAAATCGTTTATCAAGACCCCAACAACAGTAGACTTTCAGAGTATTTTAGGGCAGACTTCTCGGCTATCTACGACTTTTCACTTAATGATAAGATTAAAGCATCCGCTGGTGTATCTATACTCAACTTCACCAACAGGCGTAACAATCTAAACACTTTTTTTAGATTGGACGAGGCTAACGAAGTAGAAAGAGTGGAACGCGTTTCTTTAGGGGTCACCCCGAACACAAGTTTTCGAATTCGGTTTTAACCCTTATAAAGCTTTTTTATTACCAGTACGTGGGGAAAGGTAATCGCTGCTAAAAAGGAGAAGAAAAATGCCAAAGAAGTACTTAAATTATCCTTAAATAAAAATAACATAAAACCCATTCCTAGAACTGATATCAACCAATACAGAAAAGAGGATACTACGTATTTTTTAATATTTGAAACACTTACGGTTCCATATAGGTATTTAATTTGATCTACCATGGAAGGCAAGGAATGCCAAAGAATAAAGTAGATGGCGAACGCTAATAATAATGAAGATGAATTAAAAACGATAGTAAGTACTAAAATAAAAAACAACTGTTTGACCACATTGAACCTTATTTTTTTCCTAGTATAACTAATTGCACCAAACAAGCAAGTTACTATTCCCGTAGACAAAACGCCATAACTGTAAAAGTCAATTGGAATGCTAAATCCACATATTTGCTCTATAATCAAACTCACCTCCGTCGCATGTGCCGAAAAAATTAAGAATAAAATAAAGATTCCATAGGCCGATAAAAAAATAGAGTTTAAAACTGATGGGACTCTAATTTTAGAGACCCAATGTTGCTCTCCAAAATGATAGCCGCTAAATAATACAAACGCTGCTAATGCTACTGTGGGAATAAATAAAAACAGTAAACCACTGCTTAGCACGAAAAGAGTGTAATAAACCAAGGTAGTAAGAAAGCCCTTCCTTGTATTTATTTTTTCATTCCCTTTTTGAAGTAACTTAATATCGTTAGCACCATGAAGTATCCCAAAGGTCAATATTAATAGATATGCCAGAATATTCTCAAAGGACTCTTCAAAATAAATAGCTAACCACAAAGCAAAAAAGGTGGTAACTATAGCGAAACTTTCTAAATTGATATTTTTGATTCTATTTTTTTTTAATATAATTGATATTTTAACATTTTTATTGAGTATTAATTGTTTAAACATACTTAAATTTACCTCAACAAAATTTTAAAAACCAAATATATGGAAAATTTAATGAGTACTTATTCACTTGTAACCAAAATGGCTACAGATGATTATGTTGGTTTTACATTCTTTGTAGGATGTATGGCCATGATGGCGGCTTCGGCCTTCTTCTTTCTTTCTATGAACGATTTTGATAGAAAATGGAAAACCTCTATTTTAGTATCGGGATTAATTACCTTTATTGCGGCCGTACACTACTGGTACATGCGGGATTATTGGGCTACAGTAGGTGAGTCGCCCACATTCTTCAGATATGTGGACTGGGTATTGACTGTTCCACTAATGTGCGTTGAGTTTTACCTTATCCTAAAAGTAGCGGGAGCAAAAAAATCCTTAATGTGGAAACTGATTGCGGCATCTGTAGTGATGTTAGTAACTGGATACTTTGGAGAAGCAATTTACAATACCGGTAGTGGACCAGCAGTATGGGGTCTAATTTCAGGATTGGCATACTTCTATATTGTCTACGAAATATGGTTTGGTACAGCAAAAAAGTTGGCAGAAAAAGCAGGCGGTGCAGTTTTGACAGCACATAAAACGTTATGTTGGTTCGTGTTAGTCGGATGGGCTATTTACCCTTTAGGTTACATGGCAGGTACGCCAGGATGGTATGATGGTATTGCTGAATTAGGACTAAACATGGATGTTATATATAACATAGGTGATGCAATCAACAAAATAGGTTTCGGTCTTGTTGTTTATGCAGCAGCTGTAGCTTCTAGAAATACAGCTAAAGAGTAATAGCAATACAGTTTAAACTGTTATTTAAATACTCTTATAAGCCCATTAGCAACCCTTATTTAGTTGGTTATAAATTCAAGTTGCTATATGAAAGACCGCCTTTGGTGGTCTTTCTTATTTCTACCCAATGAACTGTCTCGATACAATTACAAACAGCATCAAATTACATTCGTTCCGGAACAGCTATACCCAATAATCTAAACGCAGATTGTATAACCTCCCCTACTTTTTCAGACAATTGCACCCGAAGCGCTTTTGTATCCTCATCCGTTTCTCCTAAAATAGAGACTTGCTGGTATAAGGAGTTGAATTCTCGCACCAAATCATACGTATAGTTTGAGATTACAGCAGGATTATAATTCTCAGCTGCCAATTGAATCGTATCTGGAAATAACTGTAATTGCTTAATCAACTCTTTTTCTTTAGGATGCAACACTGTTATTTTAACCTCGTTCTGCCATTCTATTTTGGTGTCCTTAGCCTTTCTCAGTATAGATTGTATTCTGGCGTACGTATATTGAATAAAAGGACCTGTATTACCCTGAAAATCTACTGATTCCTCTGGATTGAATAAAATTCTCTTTTTAGGATCTACTTTTAGTATGTAATATTTTAAAGCTCCTAGACCAATCATCTTGTAAAGCAATTGCTTATCTTGTTCTGAATAATTTTCCAATTTGCCTAGTTCTTCAGATATGGAACGAGCAGTTTTGGTCATATCCTCCATAAGGTCATCGGCATCTACCACAGTACCTTCCCTACTCTTCATTTTTCCACTAGGCAGGTCTACCATCCCATAACTCAGGTGGTATAATTTATCGGCCCATGTAAATCCTAATTTTTTAAGAATTAGAAAAAGGACCTTAAAATGATAATCCTGCTCATTACCTACAGTATAGACCATTCCATTGATATCTTCATGATCTTTTACCCTTTGTATGGCAGTACCTATGTCTTGTGTCATATACACGGCTGTACCATCGGAACGTAAAACAATTTTCTCATCCAGCCCCTCTGCTGTCAAATCGATCCAGACACTACCATCTTCTTTTTTATAAAAAACTCCCTTTATAATTCCATCCGCAACCACATCCTTTCCTAAAAGATAGGTATCGCTCTCATATAGGTAGGAATCAAAATCTACACCGAGGTTTTTATACGTGATTTCAAAACCTTTATACACCCAACCGTTCATTTTCTTCCATAGGGCAACGACCTCTTCATCTCCTGCCTCCCACTTTAAGAGCATTTGTTGTGCCTCTAATAATATAGGAGCTTCCTTTTCAGCTACCTTCTTATCTGTTCCTGCATCAATCATTGCAGCAACTTCTACCTTGTAGGCCTTATCAAAAGCAACATAATAATTACCGACTAACTTATCTCCTTTAATTCCAGTACTTTCAGGAGTTTCCCCATTACCAAAACGCTGCCAAGCCAACATACTTTTGCAAATATGAATACCACGGTCGTTAATGATTTGAGTCTTATACACCTTTTTACCTGAGGCCTTTAAAATCTCCGCCACGGAATACCCTAATAAGTTATTTCGGATGTGCCCTAGATGCAAAGGCTTATTGGTGTTTGGGGATGAATACTCAACGAGTATCGCATCATCTGATTGTGGTACGATTCCAAACGTTTTATTTTCCTTAATATCCCTAAAGAAATCAATGTAAAAAGCATCAGAGATAATAATGTTTAAAAATCCCTTTACGACATTGAAACCGGTAACCATGTTTAGCTCCTTTTCCAAGTATGCTCCCACTTGCTCCCCTATCTGAACAGGATTACCCTTTACGTGCCTGAGCATAGGAAAAACAACCACCGTAATGTCCCCTTCAAAATCTTTTCTAGTGGGTTGAAACTCAACATTGGGCAAGGTTACACTATATATAGTGTGAATAGCTTCGGTCACTTTCTTCTCCAGTACATCCTGAATCTTCATACAAAGGTAATTAAGGCTGCAAAACTAATCATTTTTACACTTATCGCTCTATTAGTTCAAGTATCCCTTTCCCTTTTATTAACTTTAAAGAAAAATGTTAAATGCTAGTAAACGTATCTTATAACAACAAAGCGATTACCAAAAAGGTAGATGAGGCCGTTGGGAAACCGTTCATACTTAAAGACCGCTGGAATATGGGCGGGATAGGTTCTCCTAAACTTATTATTACGGAGACCAGTGTCGAAATTAGAAATTTACTTATTCTGGACAATAACAGGGACACTTGTAATATAGAAATAAGACCCAAGGGTATTATCGTTCGTTTTAGGTCTTTATTGGAAACTTTTGCGCTGGTGATTCCATATTATAAACTTAGCATCTATAAAGGGCAGGCCTCCGTTTACTCAGTGTACCGAGATCATTATTTTATTAAGGTGGAATCCGACACTAAAGCCGTTCAGAAGTTTTTTTCTAAACTGTTAGGCTATAAGGCGGACAATGCACCTACGTCAATAGAAGATCTTTGAGACCTTAGACAAATTATAAAAGTCTATTTAGAAAACAAAGTCACATTGCTATAAAACCAAAGTCGCGGACTACTAGATACATCCAGATTTATAAAAAATGAAAATACTTCTTACAGGTGCCAACGGTTACATAGGAATGCGACTGCTCCCACAATTACTGGAAGCGGGACATGAAGTAGTGTGCGCTGTTAGGGATGCAGAACGGCTTTCAGTCGATGCAGAAACACGAAATCGAATAGAAATTATAGAAATCGATTTTCTAAAAGAGGTGAAAG
>JBLIEO010000035.1:0-18879 GCA_047633095.1 Maribacter sp. | reverse complement strand
TCGGCCTCAAAACCGTAAGTTCTTTTGGGTGCGAGAATCTTAGCTAATTCTTTCGTTGTTGCTCCACCATCTTCCGCATAATGCTTCTGGTCTTCTACGCTCATGGCTTCAACAAAGGCCAAACCGTTGACCACAACTTCTTTTCCTTCTATGTCCTTCGGCACAAAAAAACCATAGTCCTTAAACTTAACCATAGCTTCTTCACCATGGGCTAACGCTAATTTCATCCAGCAGCCTTTTGCCTTACACACCTCTTTTACCTTGGCAATAAACTTTGTTTGAAGCGTATCGTTTTGACTCATTGCATTATAATCGGCAAGCATCTTCTTTGTGTTTTTTGCATCAACAGCTTCAATTTTCTCTCCAAAGGAACGAAGTATATTTTGAGCACTGTTTTGATTCTTGTCTCTGTTCTGGCCTTTGCACGATAATACCATCGCAAAAACAACAAGTATAATGTTAAAACTTTTCATATTATTCAAAAAATTAGAATTGGTGCACAAAACTGGTCATTTTTAAACTAAAAAAGAAGTGACCCTTGGGATATTTGATTAATTTTAGTGTCTAAATTAATCTATTGATGAACATCGAAACAAAAAGTATTTCTATAGAAAATATTAAAACTTCCAAAATTAACCAAATAGATTTCGATAATTTGTCCTTCGGTTCGGTATTTACCGACCATATGTTGGTTTGTGATTACAAGAACGGTGCATGGGAACTTCCTAAAATTGTACCCTACCAAGCCATTAGTTTAGAACCGTCTTCAAAAATCTTCCATTACGGACAATCTATTTTTGAAGGGATGAAAGCATACAAGGACAAGAATGACGCCATTTTTCTTTTTAGGCCTTTAGACAATCACAAAAGATTTAATATTTCCGCAAATCGAATGTGTATTCCTGAGATTCCAGAGGATTACTTTATAAACGGACTAACAACGCTGTTAAAGTTGGACAGTGCCTTTATACCCAAAAAAGAGGGGTCATCCTTATATATACGTCCTTTTATGTTCGCTTCGGGTAAAGGATTTCATGCCTCACCTGCGGACGAGTACAAATTCATGGTTGCTTGTGCTCCTTCTGGAGCTTATTTTGCAGGTAAGGTGAAAGTATTAATAGAACAGACGTACTCCCGCTCCGCTAATGGAGGTGTTGGTTTTGCCAAAGCAGGAGGGAACTATGCGGGACAATTTTACCCTACTCAGTTGGCCGTTGCCAAAGGATACGACCAAGTCATATGGACAGACGACACGGAACATGAATACATAGAGGAAGCGGGAGCTATGAATATTTTTGTTCGGATAAACGACACCCTTATTACAGGACCAACGAGCGATAGAATTTTATCCGGAATTACACGTAAGAGCATCATAGCTATAGCTAAAAAAGAAGGTATACCCATAGAAGTTAGAAAAATAACAGTAACCGAGGTGGTAAACGCAGCTAAAGAAGGTACCTTAAAAGAAATGTTCGGAGCCGGAACAGCGGCGGTTATATCTCCTATTTCTGCTTTTGGTTTCAAAGATACCGATTATGAGCTGCCGCAACTTGATGCCCCATACGCTGAAAAAATAAAGAAAATCATTACCAACATTCAATACAATAAGTCCGTTGATTCATACGGATGGCGTTATAAGGTAACAGAATAACAAAAAGGGCTCTAGGCCCTTTTTGTTATTTATCCAATATAGCTTCAATGTTTGGCTTAAAGTAATTAGGACCCTTCAACACCTTGCCATCCCCGCGGTAAATAGGTTTACCATCTTCGCCTAGCTTACTCATGTTACTGCGTTGTATTTCATTAAACACCTCCTCTATCTTATGCTGCATTCCGTGTTCTAAAATAGTACCGCAAAGAATGTAGAGCATATCTCCAAGGGCATCGGCCACCTCAACCATATCCTTGTTCGTAGCCGCTTCAAGATATTCCTTGTTTTCCTCGTCCATTAAATTAAATCGCAAAAGGTTTTTGGATGTACCTAAGTCTGATAGTAATTCATTGGAAACACCCATTCCAAAAGTCTGATGAAATAGTTTAACACCATTGATTTTATCTTCCATTTATTTAAATATTATTAATTTTAAACCAATTAAATTTCAACTTTATTAAACACCTATCCGTAAAGCAAAAAATGACATCTTTATTTTTACTAAAAAAATTTAAGGACAATCGATTACGAAGGACTTGTACTTTTAAGTTTTTAGTATTGGCATAATATCACAATACTGCATTTTCATTTGAAATATAGAATTATTGTGGCTCATTTCACATTAACTATTCTGGTTTTCGAGTAGCTTTGCATAAAAACATAAAATATGTTCAGCAGCGGACAATTAATTTTTGGAGCCCTTTTTGCCATAGTATTTCTTATCATTATCGTAATCTCCTATAAAAAAGATTTAAAATTGCACCAAAAAAACTATAAGGGTGTCAAATGGGTGGGTGTATTCTTCATAATCTTCTTACTAACACTATTCTTTATTAAGTATTTACTTAAAAATTAACCTATTTTTTAGTTACACCATAAAAATTGAACCTTACACAACAAAATATCGATTTTACTCTTGTAATATACCAAATGACCTAATTTTGCGTTATTAATATCACAAAGAGCAATAATTATGATGAGTTTTCTTACTATCTTTTTAATATTAATTGGACTTAACGTTATTATGGTTTTAGTTAGCTTGCCAATACGGAACAAAAAAGCAACGAAAACAGCTCCTAAAGTTACCAAAACTTCCGGCTCCATTATCTATCCGATTAATTTACTTACTTCCGAACTAAAAAAAGCGGTTTAGTTTTTTACCTTTAACAGGTATGAAACAATTTTTACTTGTTTTTTTAGGAGGAGGTATTGGCAGTTTGCTGCGCTTTTGGCTATCTAAAACCCTCAACCCATATCTTTCTAATTTTTATCTAGGCACATTCTCCGTAAACATTCTAGGATGCCTTCTTATTGGGTTTATTTTAGGTTTATCGATGAAAAACGATTTACTTTCCCAAAATCAAACAATACTACTTACCACTGGGTTTTGCGGTGGCTTTACCACTTTTTCTACCTTTGCCCTGGAGGGGCATCTCTTCCTAAAGGACTCAGACTTGGTCCACTTTTCACTTTATACAATTTGTAGCATCCTTGTAGGGATAATAGCCGTTACCCTAGGCCTATGGATTTCCAAATTGTTATAGAACTAACATTCTACCTTAGATTTCTTAAATTTTAAATAGTTTTCTTTCTTTTTGCCAATATACTACGTATTCTTTATCAAAAAAGTGATTTTGATGATATATATCTATTATTAGTCCTATTCCGACTATCCCTAATAATTATATCCATAATTAAATATTAATAATTAAAGTATACCCATAATTTTATAGGGTATAAATTCATATAAGTGTAAAAATCAAGTAATACACCCCTAAAAAATTAGCGTGTTAAAATTTTAACATACATTTGGCCATCACAAAACCAAAATTAAAATGAAAAAAATCGAGGCAATTATCAGAAAATCAAAATTTGACGATGTCAAGGAGGCATTGCATCAAATTGAGGTTAATTTCTTTAGTTACTGGGATGTAACTGGGGTTGGAAATGAAAAACAAGGTCATGTATACAGAGGAATCTCCTACAGTACCGCAGACATACAGCGGAGATATCTGTCTGTAGTTGTATCTGACGAATTTTTACAAAAAACAGTAGATACTATTTTAGAAGCTGCTTACAGTGGAAATGTTGGAGATGGTAAAATCTTTGTAACTGATGTGATTGAAGCTTACCGAATACGAACAAAAGAGAACGGGCAGGCAGGCATTAACTAGATCTCCCCAGAAAATATACAACAACAAACTAAAACTTTTAAAAATGGACGCAGGATTATTTACAGCTAATAATGTATGGATGATGGTGGCTACCGCTTTGGTATTCTTCATGCATACTGGATTTGCTTTTTTAGAAATAGGCCTTACTAGGCAAAAGAACACCATAAACATATTATTTAAAAACATCTTTATAATCACAGGAGGGCTTCTTCTGTATTACGCTTTTGGATTTAACTTAATGTACCCAGGTTTTGAAGATGGGGATATGGGCCTTCTTAAATTTGCAGGATTTGGAATTGCCGCACCAGAAGGTGGTATGACAGTAGAATATGCGAGTGGCGGCTACACATGGTGGACAGATTTCCTTTTTCAAGGAATGTTCGCGGCAACAGCAGCGACTATAGTTTCTGGAGCGGTTGCAGAACGTATTAAAATCGGTTCGTTCATGATATTTACCGTTATCTATGTAGGATTGGTATATCCTATAGTAGGTGCTTGGAAATGGGGCGGTGGTTTCCTTGATTCTTGGGGATTCTACGATTTTGCAGGCTCAACACTCGTGCACTCTGTTGGTGGATGGGCTGCCTTAGTAGCCATAGCGCTATTAGGAGCAAGAATAGGTAGGTTTGGTGAAGATGGTAAACCAAAAGCAATTCCTGGTCATAGCATCCCTATGGCAACCGCAGGAGTTTTAATTCTTTGGTTAGGGTGGTTTGGATTTAACGGTGGCTCCGTTCTTTCTGCAGACCCAGAACTTACTTCCTTGGTTTTAGTTACTACAAGTTTGGCAGCCGCTGCTGGAGGTTTTGGTGCTATGATTCTTTCAACTATCCTTTACAAAAACCTTGATTTAACCATGTTCCTTAATGGTATACTTGGTGGATTGGTCGGTATTACAGCCGGTGCAGATTTAATGTCTCCAAATGAAGCTGTTGCTATTGGTTTCATAGCCGGTATCATTATAGTCCTTGGTATCGCTTTAATAGACAAATTAAAGCTGGACGATCCAGTTGGAGCGGTAACAGTTCACCTTATCTGTGGTATTTGGGGTACGCTTGCTGTAGGTATTTTTGGAGCTAAAGCTGGAGGAGATCAATTGTTAACACAGCTTTATGGTGTTTTGATTGTAGGTGCTTTCTGTGTAATTACCTCTGGTATTATTCTAGGCGTGTTAAAAGCAACATTAGGCCTACGTGTTTCCAAGGAAGAAGAGCTAGAAGGCTTGGATATTCATGAACATGGAATGGATGCATACCCTGACTTCACGAACGATTAATACATATAAAATAGAAACGGAGCGTTTTGCAGAACGCTCCGTTATATAACCTTTTCAACAAATTCAATTTACTTAATTAAAATAATCCAATAAAGGATTATAAAACTAAAACTTATGAAAGCGATTACATTAACAAAATTGATGAAAAATATATTTCTATCATCACTAATTATCTTTTCCTTCACCTCTGTTATTGCGCAGGATGAAGAAGAAAAACCAAAATTCACCGTAAGTGGCTCTATAGATGCTTATTACAGAGCAAACCTTAACGCTGGTAATGGACTAGATTCACAAGCCCCGGGTAGCTCTTTTGCAAATCTTCCTGGTTTCGCATTAGGCATGGCAAATGTAATAGGTAGCTATGAAGGCGAGAAAGTAGGTTTTGTTGCAGATTTAGTATTTGGCCCAAGAGGTACTGATGCTATTTTCGCCTCCCCTATGTATTCCTCCACTGGGGATATTGTAAATCAGTTATACGCCTATTGGAATGTAACAGACAAAGTGAAATTAACCTTTGGTAACTTTAATACCTTTTTAGGATATGAGGTTATTTCTCCAGCAGCTAACTTTAACTATAGTACTTCTTATCTTTTTTCTTACGGGCCATTTTCACATACAGGTATAAAGGCAGATTTTACCTTATCTGATGATTTAAGCTTGATGTTAGCGGTAATGAATCCTACAGATTTAACCGAGTTTAATCCTACAGGACAATATGCCTATGGTGTACAATTGGGCTACAGTGGACAATACGCAAATTTACTTATTGATAATGGATCTTTTGAAATTGATTATACAGGTGGAGTTGATATTTCTGATAACTTCTTTCTTGGGTTAAACGCTGCAATGTTTAGTGGTGATACCGATGATGGGATAGGAAGTTTTGCAGGTGTAGCTTTATACCCACAGTTGGCAACTTCTGAGAATTTTACAATAGGATTACGTGGAGAATATTTTGCAGAGAGCGATTTCTTTGGCGCAATTGGTGCAGTTGATTCAGTAGGAGATGCAAGCGTATTCGCTGTAACATTAACAGGTAGTGCAACTATTGGCAATCTAATGATAAAGCCAGAGTTCCGCTTAGACAGTACTTCTGAAGATGCAACTTTCGTTAATGGTGACGGAGAACCACTTAGCAGCTTGAGCTCGTTTGTTTTAGCAGCTGTTTACTCCTTCTAGGATAGGATAAATTAATAGTTGATTTTTATAGTTTAAACAAGAAGGCCCGGTTTTAAAAACTGGGCCTTTCTTTTACTTTTTTTTAAAATCCTTTACTCCTGAAAGCACACTCGTAGCTAGATTATTAACTGCCGGCACTAAAGGACAGGAATACTTCTTGTTATAGGCACAATAGGGATTATAGGCCTTGTTAAAATCCAAAACTATCGTATTCCCTTGTGAAATTCTCAAATCAAGATAGCGTCCTCCACCGTAGGTCTGCTTTCCATTGGTTTGGTCGGTAAAAGGCAAAAAGAGGTAATCCTCATATCCTTTTTCTTGCGTCAATTCTGCGTTCTGGTAGATTTCCAAAGCATGTTCGCTGCCGTTCAGGCTAAATGTTGCAATACCGTACACCTTTTCTTGAGACTTTCTATCTGTATTAGTGGGCATTAAAAACGGGAGTGCCTCCGGCGTCCGCTCCAAAGTTGCTACAATTACGTAATTGATGTCTGGTGCAAAAAAATCCAGTGTCTCAAAATCTATGCGAAATCTATCAGCTAACGGGGATTCTTCGGGGTTTTTGAACTCCGCATTCAAATCCTCCTGAAATTTAAGAATCGCTACTATTTTATCGGATTTGGCTACGGGAGCATTTTTCTCTTTTACATCATGATATTTTTTACCTTCTTTACAGCCTAAGAAGGTCACGAGTAAAAACAGTAAAGTCATCTTAAATAAACGCATGTCTTCGAATTTTAAACAAAAATACACTTTTAGCTGAAGTGCTTTTTGAATTTCATTGTACTTTACCAAACCATTAAACCAATCCCTTATGAAAACGCTTTTTTATCCTTTTTAGTCTTATTTGTATTAATGATAAGTTGCACAGGGGAGGAACACCTTCAAAACACTGAAACCCGTTTTACGCCAGAATTAAAACCAGATAGATACAATGTCGCCGTTCTTATCATGGAAGGCGTTTATAATACATATTTTACAGCACCTTACGATATATTTCAGCCAGCCAGTATAGAGAAAATTTCAAAGCTATGAACACGTTTACAGTAGCAAATACGCTAGCGCCAGTAACTTCGTTTGAGGGAATTCGCTTTTTACCTGATTTTGACTACAACAAAGATTTCATACGTAACATCCCTATTTTGGTAATGCCAAGCGCAGAACATTATTTGGATACCGACCTAAAGGATAGTCTATTATTAAATTTTATAAAAAAAGTAGACGAAAAGGTGCTTTTTATGACAAGCCATTGCGATGGAGCTTTTGTATTAGCAAAAACAGGGGTTTTAGATAATATTATTTCCACCATCTTTCCAAGTGACATTCGCTCCTGTAGAAAAATGTTTCCTCATTTAAGGGCAAAAGACAGGGTTATTTTCGCGTATGACGAAAAATATATAACCTCCGCCCGCGGGTGGCTCAAACAGTTTCAAGGCTGCACTATATCTATGTAAACTTTTATATGGTAAAGAAGTTTCAATTTCCCTAGCCAAAGGATTGGTCATAGATTGGGATTTGAACACCGTACCGCATCTTAGTCCACCATAATATCATAACGCGCACTGTTCAGGTATTTATCTACCAAAATATTAAACTCTGGTGTAATCCTGAACAGTGCGGTGTGCTCTAAAGCATACAACTCTACCTTGTTTTCATAACCCTTCTTTAATAATTCCTCTAGATAAAAAAGTGCCGCACCATAATCCTCTACCTCCGCACTGTTAGAAATAACCTTAAGGTAATACGAAAAATTTTGTGGTTCTGTGACGGTCTTTAGCATATATAGAAGTGTCAAAGCTTCCACATCTACCACCTTATCATCTGACGCAATCATATCTATAGTATCCTCAATCAATGCATTCAAATAGCCCCGAAGCCTATGGGACATTTGTTTGTTATAAACATCGGAACTTTCGCCTAGTTTATCTAGCTCGTCCATTTGGTAAATCCACCAACCCAAATTATTATAATTATAGGTCATAACATCCTCTTCCAAAAAGTACACATAATCCTCTTTAGTAAAACTCTCCTTAAGCAAAACACTATTTTGATTTCGTCTTTTTGTTCTAAAAGCAGTGGTTTTACGTACTTGTTTGCGAGCATCCATTATTGAGTCAAGCTCGGTCCATGGGGCGTAAATACGAATCATTTCAGCCAATTTGTGCTCGGCTAACAAAGGCTTTTCATTAGAGAATAGGGTATTGGCAGCTGTAAGTGATGTGCTGTAGGAAGCCGCCATCATTTGCTCATCTTTCGACACTTCTCCCTTAGCCATAGCAGACAACGTCAAAATATTCAGTGTATTACTAAGCATCTCTTTGGACGGCCATTCATGGCCTCCATCAAACAAAAGCAATTGATTGGGAAACTTTAATTTATCGAGCACCTTACGAGTTTCCAGCATATCGATGAAATTATAATCTTCCCGACCTACGATTCCCACAAAATAAAACGGATTCTTGGAACTAAGAATCTCTAGATTCCCAACAGCTGCCCCGCAAGAAACCACCCCTTTAATTCCCTTAATAAAGTTAGGAATTATAGAGGCAAACCTTGCTGCATTTGAAAAACCTGCGGCGTAAGCACGTTCCTTTAGCAACGGCAACAAGTCATGGGCTGCATTCAAGAATCTATTGGCAATGAGAATATTCTTGGATAGCGATAGCGTATCATTGGTATTATTAGACGTAGCCAGAATATAACCCTCTTGCTCCGCAGCCTCTCTAAACATGGAAAGTGACTGCTTCCCTTTACCTTCCATATCAAATACAAAGACTATAGGCCAGGCTTGAGTTATGTCGAAAGTCGTTGGTAAATACACCGAAAAAGTTTCTTGTAATGAATCGTTTACGACAATGTTTTCAGTTATCGCGCCTTTGATAAGACTAATCTTTTGGGACAACAACAGGCTAGGCAATAAAAAAAGAAAGAAAATAAAGTTTTTGTTCATAATTAAAAAGTAAGCAAAAATCTAGCCAAAATATAATTATAAAGTTAAGAATTTCATTTATACATCTGCATTCGATATAATAAATAAACCCAAGTATTAATTTTAAGAAGGTTCGCCGCGAATAGGAGCGTTGGAAATCACATTGGACAGCACAATATTAGTTCTGGTTTCCCCGTACTGGATAAGTTTATCTATGAACTTTTCTAAATGAAACTGATCTTTGAACACTACTTCCATTACAATATTTTCATTACCCGTAATTCGATAACAATTCATCACTTCATCAAAGGTAGAAACCAAGACCAAAAAAGGCTTTAACTTCCCCATAAAAGCCCTTAATGTAATGATTGCTTTTAACTGATGTCCGGTTAATGAATGTGATACCGTTGCGTTATAGCCCATAAGGATTCCTGCGTCCTCCATTTTTTTTACACGCTCCCCCACTGCCGGTGCCGTAAGACCAATAGAACGGCCAATATTAGCAAAAGATTCCCTAGCATTTTGCTGCAACAAATTCAATATTTTCCAGTTTAGCGTATCTATCTTTATATTCGAGTCCATTTTAGCTTTTAATACTTAGTTTGTAAAGCAAATTTAGCAAATTGCTTTTTAATAAAAAGTATACTATCCAAATTGCTCAGTAACTTTGTTGCGTAATAGTTATGTTATAATCTCATGTCAACTAAAAATATACTGCAAATACCTATCTATAAAAAAGCATTGGATCTCTGCTTTATGAGCAGGGAAATCGCCTCCTATGTCTCACTGAACAAAAATTTATTAACCCTTTATAAATCGAACAGTTTAAGGGACAGTATTGCCAATTCCCTATTAACGGATACCATCCTAATACCACAGAAAATCGCAATCGCAGAGTTTTCTAAATCTAGCTCCGAACGTAGGCTATCTATTTCCTTTATCAATATCATGATAAGGAATATTAACTCGTACTGCCTAGGTCTCGAAAAGGATGGAGTGAAAGAAACAGAATACCTTCATCTTTTACGTTCTGAAATACGAAGTTTTAGAAAACAGTACAAAAAATGGAAAATATCTATTCATTAAACCTCTTAATATTTTCATTTTCACAAAAAACGTCTAAACATATAGTTCTGTGTATTTCCCATTGCCGATAATAAGTTACTTTTGATCCTTAAACAGGTTATTTTGAAAGTTATTATTCTTATCAATTGCCAAGACAAGACAGGGATTATAAGCTCGGTTACACAATTCATTCACTCCCACTTTGGTAACGTTATATATCTAGACCAACATGTAGACAAATCCTCAAATGTATTCTTTATGCGATTGGAGATTGAGTTCGCACCAGAACAGGTTAACATCAATAATTTTAAAGACGCCTTTAAAGAGACTATTGCACTACCTTATGATATGCACTGGAGTCTTTATCTGGATTCCGTACGACCTAAAATGGCCCTTTTTGTCTCTAAATACAACCACTGTTTATATGACCTTTTGGGAAGGCACAATTCTGGGGAACTTCCCGTGGATATTCCGTTTATACTAAGCAACCATCCAGACCTTAAGTTTATTGCGGACCAATTTAACATCCCTTTTCATCACATACCGTTCTCAAAAAGTAACCGCCAAGAGGCAGAAGAGAAACAGTTGGCTCTTTTAAAGGAACATCAAGTAGACTTTGTAGTTCTTGCTCGCTACATGCAAATTGTAAGCAATAGGTTAATAGAAGTTTTTCCAAATCGCATCATAAATATACACCACTCCTTTTTACCTGCCTTCGCTGGAGCTAAACCTTATCATGCCGCTTTTAAGCGTGGCGTAAAAATCATTGGTGCAACTAGCCATTATGTAACAGCAGAATTGGATGCAGGCCCTATCTTAGAACAGGATGTTACCCCTGTTTCCCACTCACACACCATAGTAGACTTTATAAGCAAGGGAAGAGATCTAGAGAAAATCGTGCTTTCTCGTGCCATTAAACTCCATGTATTGAGAAAAACGATGGTCTACGACAATAAAACAGTGATTTTCTCTTAAACCTCAAGCACTGAATAATATATAATACTATGAAAAAAATTACGTTTATTCTTGCCATCACCTTATTTGGATCCTGTAATGAATTACAACAGATGGTAAATCAACTTCCGATAGGAACTACTGCTTTGGGCAACGAAGAAATAGGAAGCGGACTACGTGCGGCTTTAGATAAAGGTATATCCAAACAAGTAAGTAAGCTTACCAAAACCGATGGCTTTTTTAAGAACGACCTAGTAAAAATCCTTTTACCGGAAGAGCTTAGAAAAGTAGACAAGACCCTACGGGATATTGGTTTGGATAATTTGGCAGACGAAGGACTGAAAGTATTGAACAGAGCTGCGGAAGATGCAGTTTCCGTAGCGACACCTATATTTGTAAATGCAGTAAGGGAAATTTCATTCACCGATGCAAAAGCCATTCTCTTGGGAGATGACAAAGCCGCTACCAATTTTCTAGAAAATAAGACCACCACAGAATTATACAGTAAGTTTAATCCAGTAATAAAATCTTCTTTTGAAAAAGTAGGTGCAGACAAGGTTTGGGCATCTTTAATAAACAAATACAACGCAATTCCATTAACACCGAACGTAAATCCCGATTTGACGGATTACGTAACTCAAGAAGCGTTAAAAGGGGTTTATACTATGATTGCAGTTGAAGAAAAAGAAATAAGATCTAAAACTTCTTCCAGAACAACGGACCTTCTTAAAAAAGTATTTTCCTTACAAGACTAAAAAAACATAATCCACAACAATATTTGATAAATAGTTGCGTTAAAATTATTGTGTTTCAGGTTATTAAAATGAAAATTATATGTCATTTTTCGAATTTGTAACTTTTGAGTTAGTTAGTTTAAAACCGGTGGGAGCACCGGTTTTTTTTGTTTTTACGTATCCTAGATCACTGGGATACAAACAAAACTAGACCTTACCGTTTCCCATTTCTACAATGTACCCTATCACCGTATTATTGAACAACTGTGGCCGCTCTATATTTACCACATGTCCGCAATCTTGAATAATAAATAGCTTGGAGGTTTGGTGCGTCGCTGCAATTTTTTTAATCGTAGGCAAAAATAAGTAATCTTCCTCTCCCATTACGTATAGCGTAGGTATCTTTATATCTGCAGATCTAAAAAAACGTAATAAGGGATTAATTTCAGAAGTAAGCTTAAACCATCGAATAAATTCCTTCTGGTATAACTTTTTAGCCTCCCTAACAAATAACAATCTTGACTCTCTGTGGTTTTTATTGGGCATAATCACAAAGGCAAAAAACTTGTAAAGCCATAAATAAGGAACAACTGATTTAAAGACCACGCCCAAACGTATAAGAATCTGGGAACGTAAATTTAATTTCATAATCGCCCCACCCATAATCATACTTTCTACACGGTGCGGATGCTTTTCTGCTAAATTCCGTATTAAAATAGTGCCTAGAGAAATTCCTATGAAATGTGATTTTTCTATTTTTTCAAAATCTATTACTTCTAGTATATCGTCTGTAATGGAATCAAAAGTATATTGATCGCTAAAAGCGTTTTTGAGGTTAGGCTTAGAATCGCCATGACCACGTAAATCCAAAAGCAGAATATTAAAGAATTTCCTAAATTCCCTTACCTGCTTGTACCAAATAGAAGAACTACCTCCTGCACCGTGCACGAAGGTGACCCACGTAGAAGAATCTTTATGATTGTATTTTGTATAATTTAACAATGTGTACTTGAATGTCTTTAGAAAACGTAGATAAGCAATCTAGATAATCTTTTTGAATTGAAGGTCTTTTCATTAAAAAATAACAAAAAGCCTATTCCGTTTTAAAGTATTGACACCCTTTTTGTTAAAAAAAAGATAAATTACCAGATTATTTACGGTATAGCAAGCAGGACCGACATCTAAAACCTGATATCGTACGTACATTTGTTAGAAAAAAGAATTTATAATGGAAAAGCAATATTGTAGAGTAGGAACAGTAACTCCCATAGCAGCAAACGCGGATGCCATCACCATGTTGGAATACCAATACCAAAATTTTATGGAGAAAGCCTCAAACATCCAATCTTCTAACACGAAACTAGGTGAGTTTTTTGAGCTTAAAGCACGAAAAATTAAAAAAGCTTTAGCGGAACTGATATAGCTCATTATAGTTTAGCAAGTTCTTGCTTCATCTGGACTTGTAGTTCTTCTGCCTTCTTTTGAGCGGCTTTGGCATAATCTGTTCTGTTAGAAGCATAGATTATTCCCCTAGAAGAATTTACCAGCAAGCCAACATCTGGCGTTATTCCGTATTTACAAACTTCGGAAAGACTACCTCCTTGGGCTCCAACTCCTGGCACCAAAAGAAAACTATTTGGCACAATCTTTCGAATCTCGGCTAAATATTCTGCCTTGGTTGCTCCCACTACATACATCAAATTTTCTGAACCTTTATACGTTGTAGCTGTCTTTATTACCTGCTTGTACAGCTCCAAACCATCTAACTCCTTAGTTTGAAAGTCGTACGCGCCAATATTTGAGGTCAAGGCCAGTAATATGGTATGCTTATTCTCAAAAGCCAAAAATGGCTCTACAGAATCCTTACCCATGTAAGGGGCTATGGTTACGGAATCAAAGTTCAAGTCTTCAAAGAATGCCTTTGCGTAGCGGGTAGACGTGTTACCTATGTCTCCTCTCTTGGCGTCTGCAATCGTAAATATCTCTGGATACGCATTGTTTAAATACGTAACAGTTTTCTTCAA
This sequence comes from Maribacter sp., assembly GCA_047633095.1. GTDB lineage: Bacteria > Bacteroidota > Bacteroidia > Flavobacteriales > Flavobacteriaceae > Maribacter. The sequence continues at coordinate 4,893 of JBLIEO010000035.1, read as the reverse complement.
GGACATCCAACCTTTTATCCCATAAGCCTCATAAAAAGCAGTATTAGGCTTGTAAGCAACACAAAGATGGTGCGTTGCATCTATAATCGCCTTGTTAAAGGCGAAAATAGGATCTTCCTCGGTAAGCAGGTGTTCGGGAATCTTTTCTAAATCAGTATCTAAACCGATACATAAGAATGATTCTTTTTTACGAATCTGTGTTATTAGTTTTTTCGTAGTCATACAAAACTTATTCTTTGGCTAGGCTTATGTTTTGGTACAAAAAAGAGGCGCACCCACCGTTATTTACAGGTGTTTTTTTTACAGAAAAGCAATCCTTTAGAATATCTCCGAGGCCTCTTTTAGTTTCTCTGTATTTTCCACAAGACTCAATTCATCTATAATCTTCTGAATATCTCCATCTATAATATTTGACAAATCATATAAGGTAAGTCCAATACGGTGATCCGTTACCCTTCCTTGTGGGTAATTATAGGTCCTAATCTTCGCAGACCGGTCACCACTGCTTACTTGAGAATTACGTTTAGCCGCATCCTCTTCCTGTTTTTTGGCCAGCTCAAGATCATATAATCTAGAACGGAGTACTTTAAACGCCTTATCCTTATTCTTGTGTTGTGATTTTTGATCTTGGCACTGTGCTACAAGGCCTGTAGGAAGGTGCGTTAAACGAACCGCAGAATAGGTCGTGTTTACAGATTGCCCACCAGGACCTGATGAACAAAAGAAGTCTATCCGCACATCCTTGAGCTCTATTTGAACGTCAAAATCTTCGGCTTCTGGCAAGACCATTACTGTAGCTGCACTGGTATGCACCCTACCTTGGGTCTCGGTCTGTGGAACACGTTGTACTCGGTGTACTCCAGCTTCAAACTTTAAGGTGCCGTAAACATTAGTCCCAGATACTTCAAACTGAATTTCCTTATACCCACCGCTGGTACCCTGACTTAAATCTATGACGTTGGTTTTCCAACCTTTACTTTCGCAATATTTGCTATACATACGAAACAAATCTCCTGCAAAAATACTAGCCTCGTCCCCACCCGTTCCGGCGCGGATCTCTACAACTACATCTTTGGCGTCCTCGGGGTCTTTGGGAATGAGCATTAACTTTATTTCTTCCTCCAGTTTTGGAAACTCTGATTTGGCGTCATCTAATTGCATTTTTGCCATCTCTACCATTTCGGCATCACTACCTTCGGATATAATTTCCTCTGCTTCCGATATATTATTGGTTAGCTCCAGATAATAATCTCTTTTGGCCACCAGAGCCTTAAGATCACTATATTCCTTTGTAAGCTGAACATAGCGTTTTTGATCTGTAATGACGTCCGGTTGAATAATCAAATCGGAAACCTCATCAAAACGCTGCTTTACAATATTTAACTTGTCTATCATATATACTTCCCTAGTCTTGCAAATTTACAATAAATTTGTGCATTTAATAATGTAAGTGGTTTTAATGAAACTGAAGGATTTTAGTTATAAAAATCCAATATTCTTGTCGTTTTAAGCCTTTTCTTAGCACTTAATCAGACACTTATATTCGTTCTATCCAACACCAAATACACGTTTACTTACTGCTTTGAGTTTTAACTTAATTTTATAAGCATGTGCTTTACTATCCTATTAAGATAGCTGTTCCATTTTACGAAGTTTAAATAAAAAAAGAGCGGTCATGTAAAAACTACCTTGATGAAAGATGCCTTAAGAACAATAAGCTTCCAAATTTAAATTTACCGCATTTCATCCAATAAAACACCAGTGCTCTTAACTAGCTTATTATCAGCATCCACAATAATAACTGTCGTACCGCCCAGCTGATTCACCAAGGCCAAGCCTTGGTCCCGACCCATTCTCATTATGGCAGTAGCTAGGGTATCACAGCGTTCTGCACTTTTAGAAAATACAGAAACACTGTTTATTCCAGAAGTGACCCGTCCTGAAATATGTATACAAAAAACCAAATGTATATGTATAAAAATGATGGATATGTAAGACGTTATAGCGAGAGCTTTAAACTTAAAGTCTTAGCAGAACTTACCAAAGGAAACCATTCCAAAAGACAAATTGCATTAACTTACGGGATACAATCCAGTACTATAAACGTATGGATCAAGAAGTATGATCGTAAAGATTTAATGAACACCCGTGTAACCGTGCAAACAGACGATGAATTAAGCCGTATCAAAGCCCTTCAGAAAGAGCTTAAGCAACTTAAAGACCTTCTTGTTAAGAAGGACCTTGATAAGCTTGTAACGGACAGCTATCTTGAAGTGGCCGCCGAGAATTTAGGATATAAAGATGTTGAAGAACTAAAAAAAAACTTAAACATCAAGCCCTAATGAAAACGACACTAAAAAACAGAAAGGACAGACAGTTCACTATCGATTCCATTTGTGATGCTTTCTCCTTAAAAAGAGATGCCTATTACAAATTCCATAAACGCTTTACCGCTAAAAAAGAGGTAGAACAGATTGTTGTCGGACTTGTTCGAAAAAGCAGAAAAATACTCCCTAGAGAAGGTACAAGAAAACTGATGAAATCATTACATCAAGACTTTCAAGAACAGCACCTGAAAATAGGTAGGGATAGGCTATTCCGTATCTTAAGAGAGAACGAACTGCTCGTTAGAAGAAAAAAATATTCTTCTAGAACCACCAATTCATATCACCGATTCTACAAGTACAACAACATCATAAAAGACCTAAAGATAAACAGGCCAAACCAAGTTTGGGCATCGGACATCACCTATATCAGAACTATTAAAGGATTCTGCTACCTGGCATTGATTACAGACATGTATTCAAGGAAAATCGTTGGCTTTGACCTTAGCGATAGTCTGGAACTTAAAGGATGTGTAAGGGCATTGAACAAAGCTATTTACAATGCTAAAAGCATTAAACAGCTTATTCATCATTCGGATAGGGGTATTCAATACTGTAGCAATATTTACACGCAAATCTTAAAAAGAAAGAAAATTGAAATCAGCATGACAGAAGTCAATCATTGCTATGAAAACGCTCTTGCAGAGCGTGTCAATGGAATTTTGAAAGACGAATTTTATCTCGATCAGACCTTTACCAGCGTGGTCCATGCTAAAAAGGCAACCAAAAATGCAATCAAGTTGTACAACAATAAACGATTACATTTATCTTTAGATTATAAAACACCTAATTACGTGCATCAATATGCCGCTTAAAAATAATATTAATCTGTAGCCGTATTTTAGGACGTGACAAAGCTGGGTAACCGGTTTTTGGGTTTACAAGGTCTGAATATTTAGTTTCGTTTATTATTACAAATCGATGAGCATTTTCTGCTGTAGCCATCGAAGATTCCAAAATCGGTATGCATGAAAAAATCGTGTCCTTGCTCAAAGGATTTGCGATACCTATCAGCCATTTTTCTTCGCTTATTTTCTTCCAAAGCAGTTGTATCATCTACTGCATTCATAACGCCTGCCATTACTTGTTTGGAGACCAGTAATTCCTTTGCCTTATCGGAAGCGTATTCTTTACCAATAGCACCAAAAGAAATTTTCATTCCTTTTCTGGATGGGAAGACGGACTGGTTGTCAGCATCAAGTAGTATCTTTTCATATCCTACATTCGCTTTGGCTTTTGAAACCAGAGATTTGGTAGGTATCGTGGTCATGGAACCATCAAACCTCCAGATAGTATCCATCCCAGCAAAAGTAATATCAAAAGCACCACTGGAAATTTCCAAAATCTGTTTGAAACGCTCAATCCATTTAAAAAAATCCAATCGTACTCTTAAAGGCTTAACACCAGCGTTTTTATTAATCAAACAAGTCTCTGAATCGTTATCCTAAGAGGATATAAATTTCGCTATACTTCTAATTTTAGCAGCGGCTTCTTGTATGTTCATATATTCCAGTTCCCTACCCACCGGCACCACGGTAATATCAAACCGACTTCCCCTAAGCGTCATCAATTTTTTTACTATTACGTAATCTTTGTTCTGCACACATGCAATACTGAAGAAAAAACAAAGGACCACAACAAACGAAGTACAAGCTCCTAGGCTATCTTTTATAATACCTTTGATTGCTACAGAAATATACCCGCCAATAATGGAAAACACAAGGTAGCAAAAACAATTCATAGCATTAGGGATAGGGGTAAGACTGCTTTACCTAAGGAACATACTTAGCTTATTCAAAAACGCGCAAGATATCCCCATTAAGCGCTGTATTATAAATTTTAAGGGCTCTTGGCGTACTGTTTGGAATGGTATTTAAAGGTGTACCGTCTTGGCCAAAACGTGAACCGTGCACATCACAATAAAACGTACCTCCATTGCGATTATCAAATAGTACAGCATCGTACTGTTCATGGCTACAAACTTGGGAAGCAGCAACAAAATTCCCTTCCAAATTTCGAACAACAACAACTAAATTTTCACGAATAAAACCACCGTTATCGGCCAACTTGACAGCTTCAGGGCTAGTCAAATCTATCGTGAAATCTACATTTGTGGGCGGAGTAACGATATTTCCGTTGTTTCCGTCATCGCTAGAGCAGCCTCCAAGACACGGAAAAGTAATTGCGAATGCAGCACCTGCACCTAAAGTTCTTAAAAAATCTTTTCGTTCCATAACCGCTATTTATATTAAATAACGCTGGAATAGGTACAATCGTATCCTCTAATATTCAAAGATGCCGTACGTACTTTTAATTGTTAACTTTTTAGTTTCGGAAGCCTCAACTGTACCAATAACTTGGGCGGCAACGCCAAAGGACTCCGCTATTTCTATGATATCGTTCGCCAAAGAAGGATTCATATAAATTTCCAATCGATGCCCACAATTGAAAACCTGGTACATTTCTTTCCAATCGGTACCCGACTGTTCTTGTATCAATTTAAACAAGG
>JBLIEO010000034.1:0-18943 GCA_047633095.1 Maribacter sp. | reverse complement strand
CAGATGAAAATAAAGGCACTGGTAAGATGCTAGCGGACCACAATAATCCAGAATTTTTAACAAAGGTTCTTCTGTTCATCTCTCTGAGTTTTTTAAATTAATAAGATGCTGCTTGATTTGCAAGTAGAAATAATTCGCCAATAACTATTCAGGTGTATAACGTAAGCTTACAATACCGGATATATGAAATTAGGTGTTTATCCGAATACGCCTCTAAATACCAGACTAAACTAGTGAAAATTATGATACAATAGACTCATTAATTGCCTCAATAACTGCATTTGCCGAACGTTCGCCACTAAGCATTGCAGCATTCAATGAAGCGTTTAAAAGTTGGTCACCTGCTAGAAATATTTTAGAGGTTAACCTAGTTTCTGAGGGTGCCATACCATATTGAATATTAGATAGCTCTGGTAAGGCCTTTTTGATATGATACCGCTTTAGAAAAGTAGTATCATTTATAGTACATAAAGATGCCAATTCATCGCTTACTTCTTTAACCAATTCTTCTTCACTCATTTGGTGTGATTTTACCACCGTTACAGAAAGTAAGTTTTCTGCTCCACTATGGAACATTGGAAGTGAAGAATGATAAAAAATATTATTTATTAAGGCGTCAGCATTCGTTATTAAGCCAATTAAGGGTTTTTGAATGGTTTTTGTTTTTGTTGTAAAATATAGCGTGTCACAAGATTTCCAAGGTTGCTCCTGATTTCTGAGATTAGGCACCAAGCGCGATGCTTCAGTTGCAATGATGGTATAATCTGCTAGCACTTCGGTCTCATCATCAAAAACTAATTTCCCATCAGCACAAGATTTAATTTTGGTATTATATATAAGGTTCGTTTTGGATAATTTGGATACTAATTGCTTTGGAATAGCCTCGATACCACTTTTTGGAAGCACAGCACTACCCGTTCCGAACATCTTATACACAAACTGGAACATTCTAGATGACGTATCTAAATTGGGTTCTAAAAAAATACCACTGAAAAATGGTTGAAAAAAATCATTTATTATCCCGTTACTAAAACCTTTAGCTTTTAAGTAGTCTAATGTGCTTGTTTCTGTCTCCGTAAAAATTGATTCTATAGCCTTATTTTTGAGTTCACGGTTCAATTTAAAAATCTTCCATTTATCGCCAAAGGTCCCAATACCAGAAGATAGCGTAGGTAATAGTAGTGAAAGATTCCTCAAAGGATCTCCTAGGGTGACTTGCCTTCCATTTTTAAATAGGGTTGCTCCAGGTAAAAATTTAGTCAGGCCAAGAGTTGTATAGTCCAAATAGTTGCGTGCCATAGGATAAGCATCTAGCAATACTTGAAATCCATGATCTAGCTGATACCCGTTAACTACATCGGTCTTAACCCTACCACCTGCCCTATCTGAAGCTTCGTAGATGGTTGGGTAATATCCTCTGGACTCTAGTACTTGGGCGGCAATTAGTCCGCTTACACCAGCGCCGACAATAGCAATTTTCACTTCCTTTTTCATGTTCGCAAAAATAAGCAATGTATCGCTTTATCTTATCGCGATTAAAAGAATTTAGGAAGTAAATATCGGTGAAAGTGCATACTAGTTTTTGAGATATCAGCCACATAATGAGACTAGAGAAAATATAGGAGGTAATAAAAAAAGTGTACACGGAATAGTCAAAAAAAATAAAAGAGGTACCTAGCTTCTAGGTAGTATTGGGTATTGGCTAAAAAAAAGGTTAATTGATTGGTACCTGTTGCATTTGGGTTTGATTTTTGTGTTTAACACTTGCTAGAGATTGGCACTTTAAATCATCACCGCAGGTCTGCTAATCTGTTTTTAGGTATAACATTAATCCTCCGGCAAATAGCCATGAATATCCTCAAACACGGTGTCGAAATTTTCACGCAAGTAGGCGTTCAATTTTTTCTGGTAGTCATCTTTGAGCCAACTTAAGAAGTTGTAAGTGCTTTTGCTAATACATTTGGCATAGACTTGTATTCGATTATCAATATCCTCCTTCAATAATTTTGCTAAAGCAATAGCATCATACACGTCCTCACTATTTTCGATACAAATGTAAGCATGCTGGGTAATGGACTGTTCCAAAACTACTTTGGATGATTCCCCTGCAAATGTGGCATCTCTATAGATAGCTTTGATATCAAAATAAGTATTTTCAGATTTGGCGAACTCTTCTTTTACGTCATCGGAAAGGTCGTGTTTAAAAACACCTTCTATCTCTTCATCGTCCTTGATACGGTCTATATAGTAATTTGGAGACTTAAAGATAGCCTGCCAATCCAAATCAGCTCCCCAAGGTCCAAACCGGTACATATTGTTACCTAAATCTATCACCGTAAATTTAGACTTGTTATTCAGGATCCTAGATCCTCTACCGATCATTTGATAGTAAAGGGTCAGTGATTTTGTGGCTCTATTTAAGATAATGGTATCTATGGTAGGTTCATCAAATCCAGTAGTCAGTATACTTACAGAGGATAAAATAGCATCTGGTGTTTCCTTAAACCATTTTAATATTTGTTTCCGTTGTTTTTTGGTCGCCGTATTGTCCAAATGCATAATGGGTAAACCTGCATTTTGAAAGGTGTAAAACACCTGTATCGATGTTTCTATACCATTATTGAAAATTAAAGTTTTTTTACCTTTTGAATGTTTGTTGTAGGCCTCCAATAGTTTGTTTAGCATGGACGGGCTCGTATACAAATCTGAAGAAGACTTCACTGTATAATCTCCGTTAGAGCCTACCTCTAAAGATGTAAGACCCATGTCATATTGAAAAGCTTCTGCTTTGGCCAAGAATTCGTTCTCGATAAGGTTTTCTATGGATTCTCCAGTAATAAGTTCATCATAGTTACCATTCATAGGTAAATCCTTATTGGAACTTAACGGTGTGGCAGTTACACCCAATAAAAATGCGTTCTCAAAAAACTTGAACAATTTGGTAAAAGAATTGTAATGTGCCTCATCTATGATAACCAAACCAACATCGGAAATATCTAATTTTCCATCGTTTAGCCTATTATTCAGTGTTTCCACCATAGCTACGTAACAACTGTAGCGCTCTTGATCATCTAAATTTGCTTTACTGTTTACAACCTTGTTTACAACGCCAAAACTAGTAAGCATGCTAGAGGTCTGGTTGCACAGTTCTACCCTATGCGTCATCACCAATACTTTTTTGGAATGATTTTTAAGGTATTGCCTTACAATTTCAGAAAATATAACTGTTTTCCCCCCTCCTGTAGGTAACTGATACAATAAATGATAATCGTCTCTTTCGTTATCAAATTTTTCGAAAATATTCTGAATGGCACCCTGCTGATAGCTATAGAGTTCCTTATCGGTTTTACGCTCTTGTATTTCAAAAATAGTCTCTAGCATCTTGTCTTTTTCGGAGGGGATGCAAAGATACAATCTTAGGCTGCCTTATACTAATGATTGGGACTAAAAGCAGAAACTGCGACCAATATACCTGTCAAAAACTTATGAAGGCATCAAAAACTAGCTAAAACTAGGTTTTATTAAATCTCTTATTTTTTAATCGCCTTTAGATAAAGAAAGTGATAAAGAACGTAAAACAAAATAGGTATTTTTTAGTACAACCCAATGATGTAAAAGAAACCTATGGTAATACAAATGGAGTACTGAAAGATACTATGGGTGAGTATACCCTACCGTACATATCAGATTCTGTAGTAACGCATCTATTTATTTTCTTATTTTTCTTTTGAGTAAGATGATTTAGAACGAGTTAAAAAGTTCATCGTATTGAAAGATTCTGTGCCGGTAGATACCATGTAAGAAGACTTAGAAATTGCCGATGTACTCATAACTAGCAATGAGAAAACCATTTAAATTCTAATACTACAAACGCCTCAATCTTTTTACCTACCCGAAAATCGAGTGCAGTTGCTTGAAAGCTAAAATTTGCATCCTATTCGCTCGCTTTAAAATAGGCTAAGCCAATACCCGAATACATTTGAAAATAGTGCTTTTAATTGTATCTATAGTCCGTTTCAATAGGGATGGTAACATTGAAAAATTCATCTATAGTAGGGTCACTTAAACTTAAAATTTATGGAAAGTAGTAGTGACTTTCAATGCTTCATAACTAATATTTACACCAATCATAAAGCGATTTTGAATCGCATACTTATGATTTAATTTATGGACATTACTACGCTCTGTATCTTCAAAAATAATATTGACATAATCATAGAGACTAATCCTGCCCTAGCCAATACTAATTTGACTTGTTCCTTGGGTTTATGCCTGTGAAATATTAAGACATAAGCTTGTAAATATGATAGTTAGACTTATTGTTTTTTTTAGTTATCCTATTCTATTTTTCTAGTTAATTTGGGTTTTAATTTTTTTGTGTTTTGTAAAAAAAGCCCTAGCTACTATGCTAAGGCTCTTTAGAACTAGTATGAAAATGGTTCCCCCGAATCTTTACATACTAGTGGTAGTGTCTTTTTCAATCTAACGGCTCAATTGTAAATATTGCATCTTCGGCATTCCCATTAAACTTTAATTTGAATGGGTCCACAATTGTGGCACCAGCCACAAGCTCAGGCAGATAAATAATTTTTGATTTATACCCCAAATCAAAATCTGCATTAAGAACGCCACCAGCATCTGCTTCATACAAATTCCCTAGAATTAAAATATAACTTTCATTACTGATATTCTCTAAAGTAATTATCGCAGCTTCGTTAATTATTAATTTACTGGCAGTTGCCTGTTGTTGAGTATCTTCTGTATAGGTTGCCCATAAATTTATGTCATTTAAAACAGGGATGTTAAAGAAATCAAAAGGAGCTAAAAATGCAGTTAAATAAACAAGATGATCTTTATCACTGGCGATATCGATATATCCATACATTTTAGGTGTACTGCCTTCATTTGTAACATTAGTACAATCAAGTTCTACTAATGTTATTTTAAAACTTGATTTAATTTTATTGCATTCCCTTTCTGTATATTCTGTTGCTAATACAACTTCGGCTATACCTCCATCAGAAATATTATTTAAAGTACATGCTAAAGATGTTCCAGGAGCATCTTTAGCATAGTTACCTCCAATTAAAATATATTCTTTAAGACATTCAACACCATTAATGATTTGTACTCCTCCATCGCCGGAACCTCCGTTAACATAAGCCTTAATGGTGTAATTATTTATAATATTTTTATATTCAGCACTTGCTTGTACACTCGCTTCTGTAAATACACCATCATCGTTTGAAGCTTCAAATGCTAATTTCATATCAGTATTTGAATAGCTAGAAGTAGCTTTAAATAAAGCCATGAAGCCATAATTTACAGAGGGCAAATGATAGTGTAAACTAGTGCCTAATGTTGCCGTATCAGGCAAATCTGTCTCTGAAAATAAATCACTAGGTTGGGTTACTTCATTCATGCTTACACTAAAATATTTTTACAAAAACTTGATTACAATTTCACTCTCAACTTTGTCAGATTCAAAAGTCAATAAACCATTTCATCATACAAAGCACTACTATAATTTGCGCCAATACTAGCGCTAAATTGTTCCCTTGAATACACATTTTTAATTCCGAAACCCAAATCAGCCGCTGCAGCTCCAATAACAGGTAAACTTAAAATATCATTTATAGCTTCAGCTACTGATGCACTAGTCGAGTTTTCTACAAGCCTACTAATCACCATCTAAATTAAATTAAGAATATTTAAGGGTTATTAGTTTACGCCTACCAGCAATAGATAAATATTCACCTGTTGTAATGGACTCTGCATTTATAAGGGTCCCATGATAAAATTTCTCCTCATTTGGATTTAATAATAGCATTTCACTATTTCCAGGAGCCACTTTATAATTTTTTGTTGTGCATAAATAATCACCTATTTCTGCAGGAGCAGTTTCTGAATCTGGAATCTCCTCTGGCGTATCAAGGTTAATTTTTTCAGTATTCTCAAAGCTTGGAAGTCCCTTAACAGTAGAAATGAAAGCCGTTAAATTAGCCGCTGCAACAATAGCATGGTTTTCAACTGGTTCAGTTGCAATTGGATTTCCTAGGGTAGTATCGTCTTTGCTGCATGCTGAAATAAATAAAAGACTCAATAAGAGCGCAAATAGTATGATTGGCATTATTTGCCAGTTTGGGGTTAATTTGGTTAAAAGAATTGCAAATCTTTTCATAAAATAGCCATTTTACTTTTTTAGTCTTAACTATCTAATTGATGCAAATCAACTAACGCGTGCAAGTTATTTAATGTATGAAGGCCAAGAAATACGTAGTATGTGTCATTTTTACGTAGGGGTACGTAACCCATGGGTATATTAAGAAAGAGCTCAGCTAAAATAGGCTAAGAAGGAATCGTCTTTAATTATGTAGAAGTAAGCCGCTGAAGTCCAAAAAATTATTGCTGTAAATAGATTGTTATAGGTTGGAAAGAAGCACAGTAAATTCTTTAGCCCAAACGAAGAGCGCATCTTGTTGTGGAGCCAAATTAAGCTTCCCTTTGATGTTTGAACGGTGTTTTTCTACTGTTCTGCTTGATATGCTTAGCAGCTCTCCGATTTCTTTTGAAGCCTTGCCTTGCGCTACCAAACGCACTATAGTGCGCTCTGAAGGTGATAATAGTTTTATTTTTTGCAATTCGGGAGAAATCTCATTGTCTAAAACATCATTAAAAAGCGAACTAAAATAGGGCGTACCCCTACCTACACTTTGAATGCAATTATGTACTTCTTGAAAAGGCTCATCTTTTAAAATATAGCCCATGATGTTCAATACCTTGGCCTGATGAATGAAGCCTTTCTCTTTGTGAGAAGTAAGCATAATAAATTTAGTGTGCGTATGCTTTTCTTTGTACTTTTTTATGACTTCAAGGCCAGTTAGCATAGGCATTTCCATATCTAAAAGTGCAATAGTAGGGTGTAGCGCTATAATCTGTTCTAAAGCACTTGCACCATTTACTGCGGTACCAACGACCTCATAATTGTATTCTTTTAATTCAACCACCAAACCCTTTAATAACATAGGGTGATCGTCTGCTACGAAAATGCTAATTGCCTTATTCATTTATATGGGGATTTTCACCAAGATGGTGGTGCCTAGCTCTCTGGTACTTTGAATGAATAGTTTACCTTTTAAAATACGTATGCGTTCTGCCATGGTTTTTAATCCGAGGCTATTTTGTAATATCCCTTTGTTGGTCTGAAATCCGCAGCCATTATCTTTTATCAATACTTCAACAAGGTTATCACGTTTGAAAATGTTTACAATCAAGGTTTTCGCATCAGCATGCTTGAGGACATTCGTTACAGACTCTTGTATGAATCGATACAAGTTTAAGGTTTCTGCCTCATTAAAATTAGTATTGATATCCTCTAATTCTACAGAGAAAAACAGGTCTGACTCTCCGTCCAAGTCAAATAAAAGTTGCTCAATACTAGCCGTTAACCCCAGCTGATTTAATGTCGCTGGGTAGAGGTCTCTTGATATGCTCCGTACTTCTTCTAAAGCCGCGTTGGCTAAAGCAGATAATTCTGGTTGTTCTAGATTTTGAGCTTTCTTTTTGATAAAAGTCAACTGTTGCCCAACACTATCATGAAGGTCTTTTGATACACGGGTGCGTTCATTTTCCTGAGCTTCAATTAAGGCTTGCGTAAAATGTTCTTGTAACTTGATATCTTTTCTTGCCTTTTGTCTTGATTTAAAAACTAAAACGGAACCAAATATGGCTAAGAGGCCAATACTGCCAAACCATAAGAGTTGGTTTTTTAGCTTGTTCTGAGTATCTAAAAATACAATATCTCTTGCCTGTTCTTTAATTTGATAATTGCGCTTTTCAGTATCATATTGTATTTGTAGTTCATTAAACCGAGCTGCCTTCTGTATCGTAAATACACTATCTTTTAATTGGTTATAAATTTTAAAATTATCTGCCGAACTTTTGTAATTTTGAAGTGCATAATCGCATTTTGATAGCAAATGATACGACCATCGTTCTTTATTAACACTTACGTTTTTTGCTAACAATGCACCTTCTAAAGCAAACGCTCTTGCCTGAGGGTAGTTATTCATTTTAATATAGGTTTCAGCAATGTCATTACAGGTATGGGCGGTACTTCCATTTCTTTTGAGCTCTTTTTTTATTGCTAAAGCTTTGAACAAAAATTCTAATGATTCTTCATGTTTGCCCTGTGCATTTAGAGTAGAACCAGTATTGCCTAATAAAATGGCTTTTGCACCTAGAATATAAACATCATTAGAAGACAAACTATCTATTTTTAAAAGTCCTGCATTAAAGTAACGAAGTGCTTTCTCTCGATCCCCTCTCTTTTGATTTAAAGCGCCTAAACTTCGATAGCTCCCTATTAATCCTATTATGTCATTGTTTTCTTCCTGTATCTTTAAGGATTGATTAAAATTGGATTCAGCCTCGCTATAATCACCAGTGAGCAAATAAACAGATCCTATTGAAGTAAAACTTTCACTAGTTGCCGTTTTGTTTTCCATTGCTTCATTAGTTCTCAAGGCAATGAAATAATGGAATAGCGCCTTTTCAAAATCTGAAATACTTTTATAAATATGACCTAATTTATAATAACATTTTGCAGCGTCTGTCTTTCTGTTTTGATTCTCAAAACTCACTAAAGCGTCATTTATAAAGCTAATGGCTTGCGGAATATCCTTTGTTTGATAGTAGTAAGCCCCTAAATGGTAGTTGCCCAAGGCGATTAAATAGGGGGCATCAACTTTAGTTGCGAGTTCGTGTCCTTTTTTGAATTTAGTATACGCACTATCATTTTCATTCTTTTTTAATAGAAGAATACCGGCATCATAATATGCTTTGGCAGCTGTAGTTTCCTTTTGTTGTTCTCTCTGAAAAAAATGTGAGGTATTAGAAAAACAGGGCTGAATTAGTAAGAGTGAAAAAAAAAAAAAGATTGCGTAGGCTCGTACAAAGTGATTTTTCAAAGTTTGGGGGTAATTTTTTTAAAGATATACTCTTAGTTCAAGGTTGACATCATGATTACGTGAAAATTATGTGTACTGTTGTACTTTCTTTGAATATATCTATATTCAAAGTACCCGATGTTTATGTGGGCTACCTATTATTAGGTATTTGAAATTGAAATAGTTACCATAAATAATAAAGTCATCTTCATCTAGTACGCATTTGAGACGCATGACCCTAAAACCTCCGTTGAAGGGCGGTTTGAAACGACTTGAAAACGTATTGCGGACTTTAAACTCATAGCGTCCGAATATGTCCTTTTATTGGTGCAGTGCTATAATACGGTAATGTTTAAAGAGCCTTGCAGACAAAGGGGGTATAAAACATCTGCAATTATGCATCCTGATGATGTTGATGCGGGTTAGTTGCCTATAAATTACTTGAACGTTTTAAGTAGCACTAGCTATGGTTTTATAAGCTCAAAGGTACTGTTCGATACATTTATTTTTCTGGGTTCGGACATCGTTTCCATCCTCGAGGCAACATTAACGCTATCGCCCTAGATATCGTAAGCGAATTTTTTAGTACCCACTACCCCAGCTACTACAGGGCCTGAATTTATACCAATGCGGATATCAAAAGTCAATTCACTTGCGGATACATCTTTCTTTGTTTCTTCCACAAAAGCAGCAATTTCAAAAGCAGCATGGACCATACGTTGGGCATGATTTTCTTTTGTATCGTGCAGGCCCCCCGCACACATATAGGCATCTCCTATCGTTTCTACTAAGGCCTCTGGCAATAATTTTTCTGAATACCTGGTAAAGCCTTTAAAGTCCGTAAATAATACCGTTACCGAATCGTATTTTTTGGCTTTTACCACACCAGTTGCCTTAAGCCCTTTGGCGGTATCCTCTGGTAAGATATTCAATAATAGTTTTTCTGATTTTTTCTTCTCTTTTGAAATGGTGTGGTAAAACCATAAGGAGGCTAATAATAGCAAGCCAATAAAACCTGAGATAATCAATTGGTTCCGTCGCTGTGTCTCTAATAGCTCTACTTCTACCTGTTTTTGCGAAACTTCAAAGCCAGTCCGTTGATTAGCTAATTGGGGTACTTTTTCAATATTAAGTAAGCTATCCCGGTAGGCAATATGGTCTTTATAATGGTTATACGAGATCACTTGCTCCCCAATATTTTCATAAAGCTCTGCTAATTTTTTATTGGCATCAGCAAGCTGTTCTATTAAGCCATATTGTTCAGCCAGGCTATGGCTCTTGTAGGCGTAATCTATTGCAGTTTGGTGTTCCTATTTCTCTAGATAGATATCTGCCATCGCCATCAAATACACACTAATGGGGTAATAATCTACTCATATCTTTTATCTTCAATTTTATATGCTCCAAGAATGCCTATAGCTTCACCAGTAGCTGTTTTCCAAATTTTAGAATATCTGTCCGATTGGGTAGATTTCAGCCGGGTTTGAATAAACGCCAAGGTTTCTCTGCGTTCATCTTCCGTAGCTAGCAACCACTCTGATTTAATTATCCTACTCCAAAACTCGAGAAGTATCCCCATTTATAAAATGTTAGCATTAAAAATAAAAGAAAGATTTATTAGGAATTCTACTATAAAACACTATATTCTAAGGTAGCATTTTAATCAAGATATGTATATATGAGGCAACTGAAAATCACGAAGCAAATTACCAACAGAGATACTAAATCATTAGAAAAATACTTTCAGGAAATATCAAAACTTGATTTGATTACCGCAGATGAGGAAGTAGAACTAGCCAGAAGAATTCGTGAAGGAGATCAAATTGCCCTAAATAGATTAGTCAACGCTAACTTACGTTTTGTTGTTTCTACAGCAAAACAATATCAAGGTAGCGGCCTGCGGCTTCCCGATTTAATCAACGAAGGAAATATTGGATTGGTAAAAGCAGCCAAAAAATTTGACGAAACAAGAGGTTTTAAATTTATCTCTTATGCCGTATGGTGGATTCGTCAATCTATACTGCAGGCGATATCGGAACAATCACGTCTTGTTCGCTTACCGTTAAATAAGATTGGAGAAATAAGCAAAATAAAGAAGGCAACCTCTTCTTTGGAACAAGTGTACCAGCGACCTCCAAATGCACTGGAAATTGGAGGAGAGTTAGATATGAATAGTGATCAGGTGAAATTGGCAATGAAAAATTCAGGGAAGCATGTATCCATGGACGCACCTTTTGAAACAGGAGAATCATCTACCCTATATACAGTAATACAGTCGATGGATTCAACAAGTCCCGATGCTGAATTAATGAGAGAATCACTTAACCTAGATATGAACCAAGCATTAAAATCGCTCTCCAGTAGGGAAAGCGAAGTTATCCGCCTGTTTTATGGCCTTGGCGAACGGAATCCTAAGAGTCTAAACGAAATTGGTGAGTTATTTGATTTGACCAGGGAAAGAGTTAGACAAATCAGAGAAAAAGCTATAAGAAGATTACGTAGCAAATCACATAACCAAGTGTTGCAAAGCTATCTATAGCCCTATTTTTTCATTTTCAATACAGCGTGTTACCCAAAAAAAAAGCCATCACAAAATTGCGATGGCTTTACTTTTCTCAATCATAATATTATTCTGGCATAACTACGGTATCCAATGCATGGATTACACCGTTGGACGCTGCCACATCTGCAATAACTACTGTAGCCATACCACCTTTGGCATCTGTCAACATAACGTTACCTTCTTTTAAACTCAAATCTATACTTCCTCCTTGTACCGTTTCTACGGTAAACGTACCACCGTTAGCATTAATCGCCTCAATTACAGCTGCTGCCTCGAATTTCCCAGCAACAACATGATACGTTAATATTCCGGTCAATGCATCTTTACTTTCAGGTGTCAACAGACTTTCTACCGTTCCTGCAGGTAATTTTGCAAAAGCATCGTTGGTTGGAGCAAATACAGTAAATGGACCTGTACCACTCAATGTTTCTACCAAGCCAGCCGCTTGTACTGCAGCAACCAAAGTGGTGAAATTATCATTCCCAGCAGCAACCGCTACTATATTAGGACCTACCTCTTCAACTACAGCTTCAAGCGCCACAACTGCTTCTGTCGCTTCCTCTTTCACTTCTTTCTTCTTTTCACCACAGGACACAAATAATAGGGCCGAAAATGCGAAAAGGCTTAATACTTTGATAGTTTTCATATATATTAGGTTTTAGGATTTCGTAAATATACTGTGTATTTAATTATGTTTATTATTTTTAACAAAAGATTAAACAAAAATAATAAATTAGCTATTGTACTATTTCTGTTTATAGCCAATACAATACGGGTAAGTCAGCTTCTTTTAGCAATTCATTATAGGAGGTAACATCCTTGCTTTTGATAACTTCTAAACTAGATTTTAAGATTATCCATTGTTGTAAATAGTCTTTGCTAACATCCCGCGTTCCTTGCGTGACAGGTAAATTTCCTTTTCCAATTGAATTTAAAAAGTCTTTGAACTTGATTAAAAGACGGGCTTCAAACATATAATTACTTTGATACGTGCGCATTTCTTTTTGTAAGATTTTTGCTATCCAACCGTCGATACTTTCGTTTAAAGCAGATCCTTTACTATTGATGGTATCGTCCTCTGAAACCTCTAAAATAAAATCTAATTGTTGTTTAATTTTCCGAAGATCTCGCACGCCTTTTGCCATTGCTGTAGCTCCTTGATAAATAGATTTCGATAGTGCATCTCGCTCCACATAAGCCGAAGCCACATTTTCGATACTATTCGCAATTCTTGGATCTATTCTAATATCAAAGTCTTGGGTTTGTGTAAATTCCCCAATCTTCAATCGCACTTTATAGTTGCCTGGAGCAGCGTTATATGCCGATAAATCGTGGTTCGTTGTATACAATTCGGTCAGACAATCAAAACGACCTACTTTCATGTTCCAAGCATACCGATGTGCCCCTTTGTTCTTTCTTAATTGAGACTTTAGTATGCTACCACATCCCACTTTCTCTATGTTAGTAAATTCGGAGTGAACTACTTCTCCAAAACTGTCCATTATTTCTAAGGAAATTAGCGTGTTCTCCGAAACTTCTTTATTGAGTACATAATTAATCTGTACCCCTTGAGGCGGATTCTTTCCAAATCCCCCATCAATACTATAAGCAACCGATAGCTCTGTTAGTGCCTCATTTGGCTTATATAGGTAGTAATCCGCTTTGGAAATACCATCTGATATTTGATGTAATGGAGTTAGGTCATCTAATATCCATAATGCCCTACCCTGGGTAGCAACAACTAAATCTTTTCGTTTTACCCTTAAATCAGTAATAGGGACCTCCGGTAAGTTATTTTGTAACGGATACCATTGCTCACCATCATTAAAAGAAACAAATACGCCTGTTTCCGTACCTGCATATAACAGCCCTTTTCGATCAGGATCTTCCCGAACAGTTCTTGCAAAGGTGTCTCCAGGGATACCGTTCACGATTTTTGTCCAAGTGACGCCATAATCGTTTGTTTTAAAAATATAGGGCCTAAAGTCGTTCATTTTATACCCTGTAACAGCGATATAGGCCGTTGCCGGTTCATGTGGCGAAGGTTCAACCACATTAATGATACTTTCTTTGAGTCCTTTTGGTGTAACATTAGACCATGTTGTTCCACCATCTTGGGTGATATGAACTAGACCATCATCTGAACCAACCCAGATTACTCCCTCTTTTAAAGGAGACTCTTCAATATTAAACAGATTATTATAGCTCTCGGCCGTAATTTGCTCATTACTAACGGGCTCTCCACCTTTTCCTTGGTGTGCCTTGTTGTTCCGTGTTAAATCTTCGCTAATTTCTTCCCATGTGGTACCCCTATCCGTAGACTTCATCACATATTGTGAACCATAATAAATTACATTGGGGTTATGAAGGGAAACAATAACGGGTCCGTTCCAATTGGCTCGGTACTTTAAATTCTTAGGTTGTTCGCCAGTAACCCTAGTTGGATAGGGCATTACCATACGTGTATTATCAATATCGCGGTCCCATTCTACAAAATTACTAGCAAAGTAGGTGGAATAAACAAATCTAGGATTATCAGGGTCTACAGCTACGGTTGAAGATTCCCCAGCTCTCATGACATCCCAATGCATTTCTCCTATACCATTATCGACCACACGGCTATCAATAGCAATAGTGCTATTGTCTTGTTGGCCGGAGTATATTCGGTACGGATGTCCGTTATCTGTTAGTAGTCTATAAAATTGACCTGTGGGTTGGTTGTACATGGTAGACCATGTTTCGCCACCATTAAAAGTAACCGAGCCTCCGCCATCATTGGCATTAACCATAATATCACTATTCTCGGGATTGATCCATAAATCATGATGGTCTACATGACTCCCTTTTATTCCTGTAAAGGTTTTTCCTCCATCTATGGATTTCATGGCAAAACTGTTCATGACCCATAGTTCATCTTCGTCATTAGGATCAGCTATAATATGCATATAGTACCAAGAGCGCGCATAGGTGGTTGCATCGTTGGTCATTTGCTTAAAGCTCTCCCCAGCATCTTCTGAGCGATAGACGCCTGCTTTGTCTCCTAAAGCGTCAATAGCGATATAAACGATATTGGGATTCGCAGGTGAAATATCAACGCCCATTTTACCCTTTAATACAGGCAATCCTTTGTTTATTTCCTTCCAATTCTTACCACCATCAGTAGTCTTGTATATTTTACTGCCCAGACCGCCACTGTGGACGACCCAAGGTTTGCGCCAGAACTCCCAAGTAGCAACCATCATAAAATCGGGATTATTTGGGTCAACCGTCATATCCACAACTCCAGAATCTTGGTTTACATAAAGGATTTTCTCCCAAGACACACCTCCATCTTCAGAAAGGTAAACGCCGCGTTCCTCATTAGGCCCCCACGGATTCCCTTGGGCTGCAACATAGACTTTATCTGGATTATTCGGATGCACATACACATCACTAATATGCCTAGTTTCTTTGAGCCCCATATGGGTCCATGTTTTACCAGCATCGGTAGATTTGTAGAGTCCATCCCCATGAGAAGTCTTTACTCCACGAACGGGCGACTCTCCCGTGCCCACATAAATAATATTAGGATTTGAAGGGGCTAGGGTAATATCTCCGATACCCGTGGTATTAAAAAAGCCGTCGGAAATATTGTTCCAGGTAGTTCCGCCATCTGTTGTTTTCCAAACGCCACCACCAGTAGCGCCCATATAATAGGTAAATATATCGTTGGGCACACCAGAAACGGTTGTAGACCTTCCACCGCGAAAAGGTCCTATCATTCGATACTCCATGGATTCATAAAGGCTTTCTGTAATTGCATGATCTACGCTATTCTTGTTTCGTTGTGCATACAAACAAGAAGTGATGGTCAGTGTCAGCAGTAAGATGTGTAGTCTTGTTTTCATTGGATGATTTATGTAGTTTCTTAATGCTCAAAAAGATACTATAATTTTAGGAATACTTGAACAACGTTTATCAGAAATCAATACGGTACCCTATTTAAAATAGCGTACAGACTATGCTGAGTGTTTTATCCAGAGGGCAGAGTACCAAAATAACTTAAATCAATTACAGAATATGAATAAAACTCTGTTACCAGTTATTTCATTTAGTTAGCATATACTAAAAGTTTGAAGCCGTTCTATTACAGTAAATTACTACGCCCTTAAATACATGAATTGCCTATATTAACCAAACGTAAAGAAGTGGTTTAAAGAACCCAGTAGACTATTTGTATTAAATGTACATAAGTTTCGTATTTTCGGAAACGAAACAAAATATGCTAACCAAATAAACTCTTATTCAATGAAAAATCTACTACAAATTGTGGTTTCTACGCTCCTCTTTTTTGTTGCACTGTCAAGCATTGGCCAAGAGAAACCGAATATTGTATTGATATTTCCTGATAATTTAGGTGTTGGAGAAGTAAGTGTTTACGGTAGTGCAAGGGGCATTACAACTCCGAATATTGACCGGATTGGTGCCGAGGGTATTCGGTTAAACAACTTTAATGTCGAATATTCCTGTGTGGTGTCCAGAATTGCAATTCTGACCGGACGATACGCCGTACGTGCTGGCGATGGCGCAGCGGGTAATGGAATGACCTTATACGAAGAGACGATGGCCGAGCGTTTGAAAACGGCTGGCTATTCCACTGCTTTATTTGGAAAATGGCATGTTGGTGGTCCTGATTGGGAAGGAAAACGCGAACCCACTCACCAAGGTTTTGATGAGTGGTGGGGCATACCAGGAACAAGCACTACAGCTCAAAACACTATGTTTGATGGGTTTGATCCAAAGCTTTATAAAACATCCTACATCTGGGAAGGCGTAAAAGGGCAAGCTTCGAAAAAAGTGAAGCCCTATGATATTAATACAAGACGCACTATTGATAGGGAAGCTGCCCAGAAAGGGATTGCTTTCATGAAGGAAAATGTAAAGAAAAAGAAACCTTTTTTCTTATACTACCCCATGACTCAAGTACACTTTCCTACGCTTACACATCCGGACAAAATGGGATCGACGGGTGCTGGAGATATGGCCGATGCTATGGCCGATGTAGATCATAATGTAGGGTTAATATTAGCGGAAATTAAAAGACTGGGTATTCAAAAAAACACCTTAGTTATCTGGTGTACAGATAATGGTGCCGAAATGAGAAGGCCATGGCGTGGAGCTGCAGGCCCATGGCGTGGCTATTATAATTCTGCCATGGAGGGCGGAATACGTACCCCTTTTGTTGCTATGTGGCCTGGAAAAATAAAACCTGGACAGATATCCAACGAACTAATGCATGAAGTAGATATCTTCCCTACAATTACAACAGCTGCAGGTGTATCTAACCCTATTCCATTAGATCGTGCATTTGATGGGATTGATCAATTGGACTTCCTAAAAGGAACCCAAAATAACTCCAATAGAGAAAGTGCTATTTTTTTGGCGAGGCAAGGCTATGCTATGGCGGTTAAATGGGAAAATTGGAAACTATGGTACTATTATAGTACCGAAGAGCCAGACCCGAATCCGAATAATCTTGTGCGGTTATTTGATTTGAACGTGGATCCAAGAGAGGAATTTGATATGAAGGATTTTTATCCATGGGTAATCCCAGTAATGGATAGTATCATGGCCGATTATGAGGCCTCTCTCATCAAATATCCTCGAATTTCTGGTAAAGCACCTGACCCCTACATACCGCCTGCCTTAGGTTCTGGCGAAGAAATACAGGTATACGCAAGGTCTGACAGGAAATTACCCAAAGAACGCTCAGAGGCCCTTAAAAATCCAAATTTCTCCGGCACTTGGTCAACCAAGAAAATAATTTCAACACCGCCAAGAAGAGGTATAAAACCAGAACCAATGCCTACACTCGGAAGTGGCTGGGGAGATGAAATTTCTATTATGCACCAACCGGATACCTTTGAGGTTGAGCGCGTAGTATTTGTACCAAGAGAGAAACAGTCTCCCGTCCGATACCGATTTGACTTAAATGGAATAACAACTGAAAACCAAATCAATATTGGACGTTCATGGCCAGCCCCTAGGTCCACCACTAAATGGGATAGAAACCGTTTGGTGATTTCAACTATTTACTCATTTATAAGTCCAACAAACGGACAATTGGCCAATAGTAAGCTAACACAAACCCTTTGGCTACAGCCTGCTTCGGTTTCGCCATGGGAGCCAACTTTGGTAGTCGAGACCACAAGACACGCCATATTGAATGGGAGGCCATCTACCAACCGAACGATTTACTATAAAGGATTTCGTTGATAGTCTAAGCAGTTTTAAGAACTGTTTCTTTGAAGGAAAAACATTGTGAATACTAGTTCATGGTATATTTTCCTAGGTCGTGACGTATGCTAATTTCAAATGTACAGGCGCGTACTTTTAGAATACATAGTAATACCTTAGCAATAAGGTCAATCTGGATTTGCAGTAGTAGCTTGAAAATATACCATTAAAAAAATACAAAGGCTTACAAAATCGTTACCCTAACTTTTTTCTTTTTTAAGCGTGAATTATTGAGTTTATCGACCAGTCCTTTTGCTATTTTAAGAGGTACGGCAACAAAAGCACAATCTTGTTTAAGTTCAATAACACCCAACTGGTCTTTGTTGATACCCCCTTGTTTAAAAAATAAACCAGCGATATCCCCTTTAGAGATTTTATCCTTTCTCCCTCCAGAAATAAACAGGGTTTCCCAAATTGCAGCTTTGTAAGGTGCTTTTTTGGAGATATCCGTTGGTTTCTCGTGGTCGATAAACTCTGGTAAGCGTTCCTTGTCAGCCTTCAGTACATAAGCGGTTCCTTTTTCATTCACTCTTGCTGTTCTACCATTTCTGTGGGTAAACTCCGCTACTGCTCTAGGAAGCTCATAATGAA
The DNA here is from genome assembly GCA_047633095.1 of Maribacter sp. Lineage (GTDB taxonomy): Bacteria > Bacteroidota > Bacteroidia > Flavobacteriales > Flavobacteriaceae > Maribacter. Next base: position 565 of record JBLIEO010000034.1, on the reverse strand, counting down.
TGATATATTTCATTTCTGGGATGTCGATTCCCCTTGCTGCCAAATCCGTCGCAATGAGCACTTGACAGGTGCCGTTTCTAAATTTAATTAAAGAGCGTTCGCGGTCCTTTTGCTCCATCCCTCCCGAAAAACAGCAGTAATTAATACTATTTTTATCCAGAACGGCACTCACTTTTTCAATACTATCCTTAAAATTACAGAATACAATACCGGGCTCATTACCAATATAAAGCAGCAGATTAACCAAGGTTTGTCCCTTGTCCTTATCTGGAGAAAGCACTGTTTTAATAGTAAGTTGAGAGGCCTTTTTTTTAGCTAAATAATTGATGATGTTGGGCGTTTCCAAGCCTACGAAGTTTGGGATTTTAACACCCTGTGTGGCAGATGTTAGAATACGTTTATCTAACTGGGTCAATTCACCAATGATAGAGTTCATCTCTACCTCAAAACCGGTTTCAAGGGATTTATCAAACTCATCCAAAACTAGGGTTTTAATACTATTTTTAGAAAATCGGTCGGCATCAAAGTGGTCTAGAATTCTGCCTGGTGTTCCAATTAAAATTGC
>JBLIEO010000033.1:0-18960 GCA_047633095.1 Maribacter sp. | reverse complement strand
CTTACGTCGCACTTCTTTTATCTTTTTAATGGCATCTAAAGCGCTAGTATATTGAAGTAATCAATCAGTTACTTTTAAAGCTAGAGGCAGGTAATTGTGCAGCATTGAACAAATTTGGTATCGCAATATTATCCCAAGCAAATCTAACTGATATGGGCGCTTCCACTTCTTTAGTTCTTAAGACCACAGCACCATTCTTAATTTTTGCCTTTGCGGTGTGGTAAAGACCATTAGCTCCAGCGACTTCAAAAAATGATTCACTTTTATCCTTTAAATAGAGACCGTCCGCATGGTCAAAATATACTATTAGCTCCTTATTTTTGATTTCGATATTCTTATACAAAGGACCATGAACTTCAGCATCCAACACTTTAAAATGCTCTTTCAACGCTATGTTCCCCAAACGGAGTCCTACATCCTGTTTGTTCTGCGGGTGTATATCGTCTACGGTACAAATATCACTGGTTACTACCATACCCGTATTTTTAAGAGCTAGTGATTGCCTTTGTTGATCCCGCACCACTGCTCCCTCAAAAAGTTTACCATACGTGTAAGGGGCGATTTGTACATAGTAAAAAGGGAAATCTGTGTTCCATTCTTTGCGCCAAGAAGTGATCATTTTGGTAAATAGTTCCGTATAGTTTTCGCCATTTGCGGTATTGGATTCTCCTTGATACCATAAAACACCAGAGATATTAAAGTTAGTAATAGGCGCAATCATAGCGTTGTATAAGGTAGAACGTTCCGTTGGCACCCATGGGTTCGGCTGAATTAATTTGTGGGATTCCGATAGTTCCTGATTTTCGTCAAATACGTACTCTGGCGTCCAAACTTCTGCGCATGAAGCACCCCAAGAGGAATCAATCAGTCCTATCGGGATATTCACTTCCTGCTGAACCCTTCTAGCAAAGAAATAGGCAACTGCACTAAAGTTTGCCATTGTATTTGGCGTACTCACTTCCCAGCTCCCCGATACATCCTCTTGCGGAGTAGCCGAAGTCCTTTTATCAACCGTAAAAAACCGAATATTAGGATGATCTGCGTTTTTTATCTCTTCTTCCTTATTATCTATTCCACTATTAGCACTCCACTCCATATTGGATTGACCGGAACACAGCCAAACCTCACCAATCAGCACGTTTTTCAGCACAATGCTATTGTCCTTACCAGTAAACGCTATTTCGTAGGGACCCCCCGCTTGCGGAGTAGTTACGTTTACCCTCCACTTTGCATTGATTCCGGTTTTGACTTCAACCGTTTTTCCATCCCAACTTGTACCTATGGTAAACGTTTCGCCAGGAGCAGCCCATCCATATAAATAGACTTCCGACTCCCTTTGCAGCACCATATCGCTGCCAAAAATTTGAGGTAGTGAAATATCAGCATAGGAGAACTGAATAAAACTAAAAATGGATAAAAGGAACAGTTTGATTTTCATAGAACAAGCATTGGTATTCGTTCCTAAATATAACCATTTAAGTAACATCCCTTTTTACTAACATGAAAATGAATCATTTTATCAACCAAAAATCATTGCTTACCTTAAACACTTAATTAGAACGTTTTTCTCAGTATGACGTACGATATACAAAAGCAATAATGAACCGAAGATATTTTATAAAGGGTACTTCAGCATCAATAGCACTATCCTCTTTTGGTAGCTATGGTTTTGAATATTTTAAAAACGAAAAACCTAAACGGGTTGGACTCATAGGTGCTGGTTGGTACGGAAAAAGTGACCTTTTTAAACTCATACAAGTGGCAAATGTGGACGTTATTGCCATCTGTGATGTTGACCAAAATCATTTAACAACAGCAGCTGAATTGGTGGCGCAACGACAAAAATCTGGTAAAAAGCCCAAGCTATATACCGATTACAGAAAAATGCTAGACAAGAACAATTTGGATATTGTGCTCATCGGGTCTCCAGACCATTGGCACGCTCTCCAATGTATTAGTGCTCTAAAAGTGGGCGCTCATGTATATGTACAAAAACCTACGAGTGTAGATGTGATGGAAGGCGAAGCCATGGTCGCAGCAGCCCGAAAATACAACCGCGTGGTGCAAGTGGGTACTCAACGTAAAAGCACACCGCATTTGATTGATGTAAAAAAGGAAATCGTAGATACCGGACTCCTAGGCAACATTGCACATGTAGAAATGTGTTGCTACTACCACATGCGTGCAGACGGCAACCCGACAGAACAAACCGTCCCAGACTTTCTAGATTACGATATGTGGACCGGCCCGGCTCCTTTAAGGCCGTATGACGGAATTCCACACAAAAGATGGTGGCGCACCTTTAGGGAATATGGTAACGGTATTATGGGCGATATGGGCGTACACATGCTGGATACCGTTCGATGGATGCTAGATTTGGGCTGGCCAAAACGCATTAGTTCCCAAGGGGGTATCTATGTCCAAAAAGGAGGGAAATCCAACACTCCGGATACCCAGTCGGCCGTTTTTGAGTATCCTGAACTCAATTGCGTATGGCAACACCGATCTTGGGGCAATCCTGTGGATACAAAATATCCGTGGGCTTTTATAATATATGGTGATAAAGGCGTCCTAAAAGGAAGTCCTATGCAGGCCGATTTCATACCGATTGGAACCGGAACACCTATACATTTTGATGTACTTTACGAAAAGGAAAAATACCCCGAGGATCTTATTGAAAAAGACAACGAACTGCATGCGGCGCCTGCTACCCGTAGCCATATGATTGATTTCCTTGATGCCATACAAAACAATAGCCGGCCTATTGCTGATATTGAAGAGGGGCATATTTCCTCAGCGAGCTGTATTTTGGCGAATTTGTCTATGGATTTGGCGCGTCCGCTGGTTTATGACCCAAAAACCAGAACGGTCGTTGATGATGTAGAAGCAACAAAATTATTGACTCGGGATTACAGAACACCTTGGATACATCCGCACCCAGATAGGGTTTAGAATAGGGCTTTTGTAGATTCTCTTACAACAAGACTAGTTTTTACTACTTTGGTCTGAAATTCATACCTAACTTCTTGAGGGGTTTCTATTCGTTCAATTAATTGTTTTGCGGCGGACTCCCCTATGTATTTTCCATGCTGACTAACCGTTGTTAACGCCGGAGTTACAAATTCCGCCAATTGGCCATTGGTAAAACCGATTATAGAAATATCCTCGGGAACACGATATCCTCGTGATTTTACAATCCGAAGTACTTTAACTGCCGTAATTTCGTCTAAGCTCAAAATAGCGTCAATGGCTACATGATTCAGTAATAAAGACATGAGCACATCCAAATCGTCGTTCTTGCCTAAGTTCACAACTAGGTTTTTATCAAAAGGGATATTCTTTTCTGCAAGTGCTTTTTTATAGCCTTCAAACCTAAGTTTTCCCACGCTTGATTTGGAAATGGGAGACACCAAAGCTATAGCTCTACAACCGGTATCTAAAAAATACGTTGTGGATTTATATCCCGCCTCAAAATCGTCTACGATGACTTTATCGCAATCTACTAAATCCGACACGCGGTCGAATAATACTAGAGGAATATGGTTGTCTAGGATATCCATTAGCGCCTTTATCTTCTTTTTTTCCTGAGTCTCCTCTGAAAGAGAAACTATGAGTCCGTCTACGGTACCGGAATTCAAAAATTCTAACGTCTTAGACTCCTTCTCAAAAGACTCATCACTAATACAACTAATAATATTATAGCCTTTCTCGTTCGCTATTTTCTCAATACCACAGAGCACTTGTATGAAAAAATAGTTAAGGATATTAGGTACAATTACCCCTATGGTTTTATTGCTTTTATTTAATAAATTTAACGCAAGTCTATTGGGTTTATAGTGTTTTTCCGTAGCGTATTGCTGAATTTTTTCTTTTAACGCTGCACTTATCTCATGACTCCCATTGATTGCTTTTGAAGCCGTAGAAATAGACACTGAAAAATGAGCAGCAATATTCTTTAGGGTAATTTTTTTCATAACCCTAAATTACCACTATTTGAGTTGGGTTTTTTTAATCAGCCCGTCAAAATTGATAAGGCATTCAACTTGAGTTTTCACAAAAAAGAAGATACGTAAGAATCTGGCTAAAACTAAAAACCTTCACCAACCACATAAAAAAAGATATATTATATATACTGATTCACGATATTCTCAAACAACTCCTGCTTACCACTGTGTAGTTTCAATTCGCCGTTTGCTGTAGCAATGTTATATAGCTCCGTTAGGTCCAGTTTTCCTTCTTCAAAAGCCTTTCCTTTTCCGGAATCAAAAGAACTGTAACGTTTCTCCCTGAGATTTGTATATGCAGAGGATGTGATGATTTTATCAGCAGTTAGCAAGGCTCTGGCAAAATTATCTGCACCACCAATGTGCGCATGGAACACATCGTCCAAATCCGTTGAGTTCCTCCGGATTTTGGCATCAAAATTAACACCACCACCTTGCAGTCCACCAGCTTCCAAAAAAACCAGCATGGCTTCCGTGGTTTCTAAGATATTATTGGGGAACTGATCCGTATCCCATCCGTTTTGGTAATCGCCACGGTTGGCATCCAAGCTCCCTAACATTCCTGCTTTTGCAGCAACCGCAATTTCATGCTGAAAGGTGTGTTGCGCCAAGGTGGCATGGTTGACTTCAATATTTATTTTAAAGTCCTTATCAAGTCCATACTCCTTTAAAAAGCCAATTGCGGTGGCAGTATCAAAATCATATTGATGCTTGCTAGGCTCCATTGGCTTGGGCTCTATGAAGAAATTTCCTTTAAATCCCTGCCCTCTTGCATAATCGCGTGCCATACTTAAAAACTGACCCATATGGTCCAACTCCCTACCCATATCTGTATTCAAAAGGGACATGTACCCTTCGCGTCCGCCCCAAAAAACGTAATTCTCGCCATCTAAGGCAATGGTAGCATCCAAGGCCAATTTTATCTGTCCTCCAGCTCTTGCTACCACATTAAAATCAGGGTTGGTAGCAGCACCGTTCATATACCTAGGATTGGAAAAACAATTGGCCGTTCCCCAAAGTAGTTTAATGCCAGAAGTGATTTTCTTTTCTTTTATATAATCCGTAATGGTGGCCAAACGCTTTTCAGATGCTGCAAAAGTCGCCGCCTCTTGAATCAAGTCAAAATCATGGAAACAGAAGTAATCAAAACCCATTTTACTTATAAACTCAAAAGCGGCATCCGCTTTATCCTTTGCAGCCTGGATAGGGTCAGCCGACTGGTCCCATTCAAAGTTTTGAGTCCCCGGCCCAAAAGGGTCTGAACCTTGCCCGCAGAAGGTATGCCAATAGGCTATTGCGAATTTAAAATGATTGCGCATGGTCTTCCCTGCGACTATTTGCTCCGGATTGTAATATTTAAAGGCCAAGGGATTGTCGGATTCCCTTCCTTCATACTTAATTTCTCCAATACCTTTAAAATATTCTTTATCTCCTAATACTGCCATCTTATCTTGTTTTTAATAGTATTTCTAATTCGTTTTTCCATCTTTCGTATGCCTTTTGGTATACTTCCTTATTATGGAAAGGTGTGTAGGTCATTACATAGTCGTTTTCCATAATTCGCTTACCGAAAACCTCAAAATCTCCTTTGTGAAGGTCTGCCGCCCTAGCCGCCCCAATGGCTCCTGTTGTATTATATATTTCTATATCCTGCGAAATAAGCGTAGCCACTGTATTTGAAAATATTTCTGAACGGAAGAGGTTGTCGTTCCCGGCGCGCATTACGTTTACGGTATTACCGTCAGACTTCAAAATATCCATACCATAGACAAAAGAAAAAGCGATACCCTCCAGAGCAGCCCGGCACAAGTGTGCTTTGGTATGATTGTTCAAATTGATATTGACCATTCTAGTGCCAATATCTTTATTATTTAACATTCGCTCGGAACCGTTACCAAAAGGAATAACGCAAACACCATCGGAACCAACCGAAACGGACGCCGCCAAATCGTTCATTTCTTCATAGGAAGTTACGTCCAAGTTTTTAAGTATCCACCGGTACTGAATCCCGGCCCCATTAATACAAAGTAATTTTCCAATTCGGAGATTTTCACCAGACTGATAATTGACATGGGCAAAATTATTTATTCTGGAATATTCCTTTACGGAAAGGCTATCCGTTACTGCATAAATAACACCCGATGTGCCACCTGTGGTAGCAACTTCACCAGGGTTAAATACATTGAGAGATAAGGCATTATTGGGTTGATCGCCAGCCCTGTACAAAATTGGAGTTCCCGTTTGCAATCCACTTTCAGAAGCTCCTTGTTTATTCACGATACTCTGTTCCGAAAAGGTTGGTACAATATCTGGCACCTTGCTATCCTCAAAACCGTAGTAATCCATCAGTACCTCAGCGAGGGAGTCTTGCTTAAAATCCCAAAAAATACCTTCAGAAAGGCCAGAGACCGTAGTGTTCATTGTTCCTGATAGTCGGTATGCAATATAATCTCCAGGGAGCATAAATTTATGTACCTGCTCGTAAATTTCTGGCTCGTTATCCTTTACCCATTTAAGTTTAGATGCTGTAAAGTTAGCAGGGGAATTAAGTAAGTGTTCCGCACAGGTGTCTTCTCCAATTGCCTCAAAAGCCTGTTCTCCAATTTCTACTGCCCTACTATCGCACCAAATAATAGAATTCCTAAGCACTTTACCGTCAATGTCTACTAAAACCAAACCATGCATTTGATAAGAAATACCAATACCACTAATATCAGTATCAGCAACGTTATTTTCGGATTTAATTCTTGAAATTCCAGCGCAAACATGCCTCCACCAATCTTCTGGGTCTTGTTCCGCCCAACCATTTTCAAGCGCCAGCATAGACATTTCGGTTTTAGGTTCTTGTACAACACCTAAACTCTTGCCCGTCTCCGCATGTACCAGAGCTACCTTAATCGAAGAACTTCCTATATCCAGACCTAAATAATACATGTGCGTGTTTTAACTAGCTACCAAAATAGTTCGGTTCTTTAAAAATAGCGTAAAAGGGTATTACCTGAAACTATAACTACTATATTTCTAGGGTCACAATTTTAAAAAAATAAATTTTAAAATAAATAACCTATTGATTATCAATAGTTAACATTAATTTTAAAAGCAGCCTATAGTACCGAAAACGGTTTCGCATAAAGTAGCAGGACAAGCATATGTTTTACATTAGCAATGATTTTGATTAATTTTTTTAGTACACATTTTGTCTTAATGCTAAAATTTAGAAAAGTTGCGATAATTAACACCGCAATATCTCCCTGGCCCCTACATCAGCTCACTCACTGTTATCGTTGCGTCACCTTTCTAAAAGAAAACTTGCTCACTTACTCAATAAGCATACAGAAATAAAAAGCAATTCCCAAACACCCATACTGTATCCGCTCCAACTTGGTCAGCGCTTCGGATTTAGAATTGACATCTAGCTTTAAATAAATATTCTGAATATGAAAATTGACGGTACTGGTTGTCACGATCAACGTATCGGCAATTACTTTGTAGTTAGCTCCTTTAAATAGGTAATCTACAATCTGGTTCTCTCGTTTAGAAAAGAAGTTGAAGGATTTTTTATAAAAATTGGCCACCACCTTTTTAACAATATCATTACTCATCGCCGCTCCTTCAAGCTTCAAACTAGTAAGCGCATGGTGCAGTTTATCGGCACTCATGGGCTTGATCAGATAACCATTAGCACCTTCTTTAAAAGCTTTTATGATATCAAATTCGTTGACAGTACTTATCATAATAATCTGGACGTTTTTATTCTTCTTTCTGAATAAGCGAATAGCCTCTATTCAAGTAATTCCTTTTAGACCTACTTCAGAAACAATAATATCTGGTTTAGTCTTTTTAAAATCCTTTAATGCTTTCTGCGCATTTGTATACGTCCCAACCAAAACATAATTGGTAAATGTTTCAAAATAACCTTAGTAAGCGCTACTTAATACTTCATCTTTTTCTAAAAAATAATTTTTAAAGTTGGAGGTTTCATAGTATTTGGTTAGCATGCATACCACTCAAAACAAAGACGGTAGCGCTAGTTTTTGGTATATTAGGTTTAAGTAGGTATGAAATAATCTCTCTCATAGTGAACAAGCTAATGGACAGAAAAGAATAGTGCACTACAGTAATGTTATTTGAGAACAGGTTCTATAGTTAACCCTTAAAAACATGTTTTGCTTCAAGCAGGTCTTCTCAAAAAAATTGGGTTACTGAGTTTAAAAAAATGACTGTGCAACTAAGAAAAACAGTTGGAAAAAATCACAAAAAAAGACCCTCATTCCTGAGGGTTTTTTTACTATATTGCCTTTGTTTATTTGTCATCCCATTTAAAGTCCTATCCGCATAAAAAGCTCATATGTTCCGTTGTCTAGGCCGTTTATTTGGTTCTCAATGGCCATCTCATAGGCATACCCAATCTTAAAACCGTTACTAACATTGAATAAGAACAGTCCGCTGATACGCGCATCATAAGAGTACGAGGTGCCCAGCTCAAATTTTTGTCTAAAATCAAGGATTCCCGTGAGTTCTAAAGATACCGGTGAGGACTCCTCTTTCCGTAATATGGCCAAGGGCTTCACATCAATATTCTCGCTCAAGATAAAATCATAGCCTCCGCTCAGGTTGGCATGTACTCGGTCGTCCCTTAAAAAGGCATTGCCGTTTTGCTCCTGCAGGCGCTCCGGTGATAATATTGTGGGAACCGATAGCGACAAGAAATACCATGTCCCTTTTAGGTATGCCCCTGCTCCTACGTTAGCTGTAGAAAGGCTCTCGTAGTCCATTAAACTATCATCTTGCCCAACACCATAGGTGACAAGACCTCATGTTTGCGCATCAAAGGAATTCGCATACTATTTGTAGTATCCAATGTTAATAGTTGTTGTGTATCTTCGTGAAAATAAATGAGCATGAAAAAGAATAGCAATTTTTTACGTTTGGGCTTTGCAACTGCACTGGTGTTTACTATCCTATCTTGCAAACAAACCAAAAAGTCCGAAATCGAAGTGGTAAAACAGGAAGCGGTCCTAGACAGCACCGATTTGGCGCTGTTGGAACTCACTTTGCCTGATGGTTTTGAAATAAAAGTGTTTGCAAGGGGTGTAGATGGTGCGCGTTCTATGGCCATGGGCGATAACGGAACCTTATTCGTTGGCACCCGAAATGAAAATACCGTGTATGCCATACAGGATACCAATGGAGATTATGTTGCGGATAAGGTTATGGTTTTGGATACCATGCAAGTGCCTAACGGTATAGCCATAAGAAACGGAGATCTTTATGTGGCGCAAGTGGGCAGCTTATGGAAATACCCTGCTATTGAAGATAACTTAAAAGGCACCCCAATAAAGCAATTGGTTTATGACGATTATCCAACGGAATTCCATCATGGTTGGAAGTACATCGCCTTTGGTCCAGATGATAAATTATATGTTCCCGTTGGCGCTCCTTGTAATATCTGCAACCGTACCGATGAGGATGAGCGTTTTGCAACCATTACCCGTATGGACCCAGATGGTAGCAATAGAGAAATTTATGCAAAGGGAGTTCGAAATAGCGTTGGTTTTACCTGGCATCCAGAATCTGGAGATATGTGGTTTACCGATAATGGCCGCGATATGCTAGGAGATGATATTCCACCTTGTGAATTAAATCACGTAACCGAGGCCGGGCAGCACTTTGGCTATCCTTTTTGTCATGGTGGAATCATAAAGGACCCTGAGTTTGGCGATGAGCACCCATGTTCGGACTTTGTATCCCCCGCATTGCAATTGGGAGCACACGTTGCCCCGTTAGCCATTAAGTTTTACACTGGTTCTATGTTCCCAAAGGAATACCAAGGAAAAGCATTTATAGCAGAACACGGTTCTTGGAATAGAAGCAAAAAAGTTGGATACCGCATTATGATGGTTACTGTGGAAAACGGAGAAGCTAGTGATAGCATACCTTTTATTGATGGTTGGCTAAACGAAGAAGCGCAGGAAGCCTCTGGTAGACCGGTAGATATACTTTGGTTAAAAGATGGGTCTATGTTGATATCGGATGATTATGGTGACGCTATTTACAGGGTTACCTACAGTGATACTGCTTTGCCCATTAAGTAATAAACTGCTTTTTCGATTTCAATTGTATGTGTTGGTTTTCACCACTTATATTTGAAGGTAAAGCATGAATAAAATTACCCGACCTATTTTTGTATGGGACAGTTTTTATAAAAGTTCAATAAATAATCCTCGTGGCAGAATCATCGAGGTATTCAACTTAAGAAAGATTTAACATTTTATGAAAACTATCCGTTTTTAAACTTTCCTCTAAAACATCCGAGGCAAAGCCTAGGGTAATTCTAACGATTAAAAATTAGATTTTATTTCAAGAAGGTCTTCTCAAAAAAATCGAATCTATCGTTTTATATAAAGCAATTATCTTACTAAGAAGAACAGTTAAAAAGTTATAAAAACTCTCATTCCTGAGGGTTCTAGTAATGTATTCTATTGGTTATAACCTTAAGCCCTATTCTAATAAACAGTTCATGTGTTCGGTTATCCAAGTCGTTTATCTGGTTATCCCGTGCCGTATCTCCTAAACATATTCAATCGTAAAACCTTCGCTAATCCTAAAACGCAATCCTATTGCGCTCATGCAAGTACACCGAGGACAACAGCTTAAGAACCGATAGCAATAAAAAATACCTTATCTCCTTGGTAATCGCCTAGATAACATAGCGATAATGCTTATTTTGCACAATAACCTTAAACATAACTTGTCATGATTCGTTTTAGCGGTTTCTACAGCATTCTCTGTATCGCATTATCCTTTTGCTTGCTGTCTTGTAAACAAAATCAAAACCCTTTGGCTACGGAAGAAGATTCAAAACCCAATATCGTCTTTCTATATACTGACGATCAAACATTTGCCTCGGTACGTGCATTGGGCCAAGACGAGATATATACCCCTAACCTAGACCGTATGGTCAATTCTGGAACGTCATTTACGCACGCCTATAATATGGGTGGATGGCACGGGGCAATCTGCGTAGCCTCTAGGTCCATGATTATCTCCGGGGCCTTTCTTTGGAACGCTAAGCAAAAAGATAGTTTATGGAACGCCAAAGATACCGTAGCACTGGAACAGACATGGCCCAAATTAATGGAGCAACAGGGCTACACTACCTATATGACTGGAAAATGGCATGTACAGGCACCTGCCGATGTTATCTTTTCCCGTACCGAGCATATTCGTCCCGGTATGCCTGGAGACCGACGAGGTCAGCTTTCCGCTGCATTTAAAAAATGGGAGAAAACATCTGGCGATATGACCGATTGGAACGACTATCTACCCATGGAATATGCACGCCCAACAGATGAAAATGATACAGATTGGTCGCCAACCGATACACTTCAAGGCGGTTTTTGGGAAGGGGGCATCCATTGGAGCGAAGTGGTACGAAATGATGCTTTAGATTTCTTAAAAGAAGCCGAAGAAAAAGAAGATCCCTTTTTTATGTATTTGGCTTTCAATGCGCCACACGACCCTAGACAAGCACCTCAACGGTTTCTGGATATGTATCCCTTGGACTCCATCGCAGTGCCCGAAAGTTTTTTACCAGAATATCCTTGGAAAGACGCCATTGGAAATCAGCCCACATTAAGGGACGAGGCCTTGGCACCTTATCCAAGAACAGCATATGCCGTTAAAAAACACCGCCAAGAGTATTATGCTATCATATCCCACTTAGATGAACAGATAGGTAAAATCCTAGATGCACTCGAAGCCTCCGGTAAAATGGAAAATACCTATATCTTTTTTGGAGCTGATCACGGACTTTCCGTTGGACAACATGGATTGCTGGGGAAACAAAGTTTATTCGACCATAGTATACGCGTACCCTTAATTGTTATGGGTCCGGATGTGCCTAAAGGACAACGCATAACCCAAGACATTTACCTTCAAGATATTATGGCTACCAGCCTAGATCTAGCAGCTGTTAAGAAACCTGATTATGTCCAGTTCAAAAGCTTTAAGCCTCTGTTATATGGAGAAAATACAAACGGACATTACAACGGAGTGTACGGTGCCTACATGAATTTGCAGCGTATGATACGAAAGGATAGCTACAAACTTATAATTTATCCAAAAATTGATAAAGTACTCTTGTTTGATATGGAGCAGGACCCTAATGAAATGAACGATTTGGCAACTCAACCACAGTATAAAGAAAAAGTAAGCACCCTTTTTAAAGACCTTATGGAATTGCAGAAAACCATGAACGATTCGCTAGACTTACAACCAACATATGAAAAAGTGGTGGGGATACCCTAAACCAAACGGTTATAACTAGCAAACAAGGATGCTTAAAAAAGAAACGGTATGTTTATCTATCCAAATACCAAAAACATTCCTTTTTAAACATCCCTATTTAAACCCTGGGGCAGTGTCTAATATTGCTCCAACAAATACGTAATCAAATCCGTTGTAGTAACAATACCAACCAATTCATTATTCTCAACCACTGGAAGTGCATGAAATTCTTTCTTAGACAAAAATTCAGCGACTTCTTCTATGGTGGTCTTTGAGGTAACGGAGACAACATCTTTTGCCATTACTTGTTCAATAGAAAACATATTGTAAATCGCAGTGTCCACATCATGCTTATCTTCACCAACAGTATCGGCAGAACTAACATGCATCAAATCGGTATAACTGAGCAGCCCCAATATCTTTTTTCCCGCCGTTATGGGTACGTGTCGAATTTTATTTTTTTTGAACAGTTCTTCTGCATCCTCCAAATTATCCTTAATACTTAAGGTAAGAACGTTTTCTATCATTATCGCGGTAACTGTAACTCATTTTTTCATCTTTATGTATTTTAAATTAATACATTAAAATTAGGGTTATCGCAGTTCCGGAAATATAACAAATATCATACTATGGTTAGCGCCACATAAACCCCGTCCTAAAAGGACAATAATTCGCGGGTTCAATTACTAGAAGTTGTGGAGGAAAACCTTAACTCCTAAACAAAACAGATAAGGTAGTTACCATTTGTACCTGAGAGAGCGTTGTTATTTTTTAATGGACCTATAACGTAATGTTACAACTATCGGAATTTAGTGTCCTAAGTTGGCAATATACAATGCATTGCAAAAGGTTTTTATCAACCCAAAATAGTGACCATTCAAAGGTTTCATATTAGGCTACTGCACCACACGAATTTGCGAATGTCCTAGGCTACTTTTTTCCAACTGTACCTGGGTGGTAATGCGTTCTTTAAGTGCGCCTACGTGGGAGATAACTCCAACAGAACGGTCGCCTTCGTTTTGCATTTTTTCTAGAATGGTAATGGCTTGATCTAGTGTTTCCGGATCTAGTGTCCCAAAACCTTCGTCTATAAAGAGGGATTCTATTTTTACGTTTCTAGATGCGATATCCGACAAAGCAAAGGCCATAGCCAAACTGACCAAAAAGGTCTCTCCACCAGAAAGTGTTTTAACCGACCTACGGGCGTTGCCCATATAGGTGTCAAATATCTTAAGCGTATCGCTCTTCTCAGCCTCAGCTGCGGTAGGAATGTCCAGCATGTAGCGATCCGTAAATTCAGATAGGCGTTTATTGGCATAACCGATAAGTTGTTCCAAAGTTAAATCCTGTACAAAATTAGAGAATTTATTACCGTAGGAATCGCCAATTAAATCGTTCATGGTCTTCCAAAGCAGCTGGTCTTTCTTTAGATTTTCCAATACCGTTTGCTCCGTGGTGTACCGCTCTCTGGTTATAGTATCATTCTCCAAAAGCTGTGAAATCTTCCCTATATTCTCCCCTAAAACCGACCATTGTTCTTCTTCCAAAACAAACTGCGCCTCCAAAGTTACTAAGTCAATCTCTAAATTATCATTTACCAAGAGTGCTTCTAATTGCACTGTGCTTAGCTGTTTTTTTTCCGTCAAGATAAGGTTAGCAAGGTCTAGTTCATTTTTCTTTGCACGGTACGCGGCGGCCGTTTCTTCGGCAAGCAATGCCGTTCTTAACTCCGTAATATGTTGTAAACCTTCTTTTTTCAATACAGCCATTAATTCTAAGTATTGCAGCTTAAGTTGCTCATTACTAGTTTTTAAATCTGTCACAACTTCTGCTAATTGCTTATGTACGGCTTTTAGATTCGCAAAAGCATCTGAAATCAGATTACTTAATTTACTGGTTTCCGTATCAATGTTAGAACCAGAATATTGCTTTTTACTCGCCGCTTTAGCCTCCTCATATACCTTGCTATTTTTTTGCCAATCTAGTGATGCTTGCCGTATACTTTTTAAAACCTCATCTCCTAAAAACGCTCGTTTAGCGCTTTCTAGGTTACTGATTTTATGCCGTAAGCTCTTCCCTTTTGCAATTAGAGCAATTTCCGAATCCTTATAGTCCCATTGTATTTTATTTGCTAGGATTTTTAAAGCGCCTTCTAAGGTATTTGTTACTGTTGTTTTTACCGCTATCACTTTCAAGATACGCTCACAATCCTTCCCTATAAAATTAGTGTTCGATTCTAAAGTAACTTTACTATTAGACTTTTCTTTTAACAGCGCTTCTTTGGTAGTAAGCAGTTCCTTATTCATATCAAAATATGGCGCAGTAGTAGCATAAGGGTGATCTATAGCTCCACACAATGGGCAAGGTTTATCTGGCACCAATTGCGCCCTATGCTCCGCTAAACTTAGATGTTTTTGTTGGTGTTCTAGGGTGGTTTTGAGCGCGCCTACTTCTTGCTCTAAAACAATAACATCAGAAACTATTTTACGAAGTGTTTCTTTATTTTTTTTTAATTTATTTTTATTGGTTACTAGAGTTTCTTTTTCCGAAACAATAAATGCCTCGTGTTGATGCCAATCCTTTTTTAGGCTCACCAGTTCTAATGCCCTTTCTAGGCGTTTGCGTTCTATAACTAAGGTCTCATCCAATTCTTTTACCGAAACAACTCCCACGGCGTCAATAATTTTTTGAATTACGCCGTGCACCTCAACTACTAGGGTTATATGGTCTTCAACCGTTATAGCCTCCGCTATAGAAAACCCTAGGTCTTCTAGCTTTTTAAAATCTGCTAACACCTGATTTTGGTGCAGCTTAGAGACTTTAAGTGAAGAAGATTCAACGGCTTGTAATTGGGTAATATTTCGCCTAAACAATTCTAGTTTATCTATAACATCCTCCTGTTTTACGGGACTCTTTACCAGTTTGGTTGTAGTTTCAATTGCTACTTTTAACTTTTGGTTCCATAGTATTTTAGATTCTTCCTTTTTACCCAGAAGTACTTCTAATTTTTCTACCTCCTTTTTTGCAAGGTCAAGATTGGCAAGGTATGGGGCATACTTGACTAATTGAGTGTGCTTTGCCAAGCTTAAATTATCAGCTTCAAAAGCGGTAAAAGACCCCTTAAGCTCACTTATATTTTTTTCTATCTTTTCTTTGTCTTTTAGGGCAGCATTCAGTTGGTTGCGTTTGTGAATTTTTTCTCGATGTACTTCATATCTCTTAAGCACTAAAGGTTTGGAAATTTCCAAATCTTTTAATTCGGAAGATTTTTGTGCAATTTCCTCTTTAGACAAAAAAGAAATACCCTCCAATGTGGCATTCTTCATTTTTACTTTCTCCCTAATGGCAGCGAAACGTTGAAAAACCGCCACCCCAATATTCCGGTACGATTTCGCCCCTGTGATGTCTTCCAGTAATTTATTACGTTCGTTACGGGGTGCCTGCAATAATTTACTAAACTCACCCTGCGAAAGCACCATCGCCTTTACAAATTGCTCGTAGCTCAACCGGATAATCTCCTGATTTTTGTCGGGTGTTTTGGTACCCGTTTCCAAAATAGTTCCAGTAGCTACGTCTACCAATTCCTGTTTTCTGTTATTCAGATTATTATTTCGGTTCCGTTCAATGGACCAATGGCTGCGATAAGCTTTTCCGTTTACGGCATAGTCTACCTCAGCATAGCAGCTAGACATGTTACGCGTCATAATACCCCCGTCGTCTTCCAAAACGGTGTTGGTAATAGGGCGATCTACACGGGCAATGCGGTTATAAAGCGCCAAAGTAATGACATCCAACAAAGTGGATTTTCCAGAACCTGTAGGTCCGGTAATGGCAAAGAGTCCCGCTTCGGCCAAGATGCCAGATGCAAAGTCGATTTCATGCTCACCCTTTAACGAATGTATATTTTCGAATCGTATTTTTAAAATCTTCATTTCCTACAAATTCAATTCTTGTAAAATATCTCTAAAAGCCGCTTTAAGCTCCTCCGTATTTTCTAATCCCGCCTGCAACTCCAATTTCTTTTCGAACATTTGCATAGGCGTTACATCGGCCACATCGGTACCCACAGCAAAGGCATCGCTTGCACCCCGTATTTTAGTACTAAAACTAAGTCGGGATTTTACGATCTGTAAACGCGGGTTAGGCTGCTCGCTAACAAAAGTCTCGAATGCTTGTCGCCTTTCTAAACTTTCAGTTTCCTCGTTTACAATGATTTCAGCGAGCGACAACAGGGGCGTCTCCAGGTCATACCCTATTATTTGTTGCTGCACCTCGTCTAAACTGCCTTCAAAAGCTATCAAGTTCCGTTGTTTCAGAATCGGCACCATTTCTAAGCGCTGCAGTTGATTATCTTTTAGCGTAATTACATTTACCTGCTTTTGGTCTTCTTTTTCAGAAAAACTAAGCGAAATTGGCGAACCGCAATAATGGATATGTTCCTCTTCCGATACGGCCTGTGGTTTATGTATATGACCTAAAGCAATATAATCAGGTATGCCTTGAAACATGGACGCCTTTACCCCAGCTTGATTCCCGATTTGAATATCACGTTCACTTTCAGAAACGGAGCTACCCTGCACAAATAAATGCCCCATAAGCACAAAAAAATCATTTGAATAATGGGTTTGATAATAGGTGTTAACAGTTGAGAAGTAGGTTTGAAGTCCGGCCTTTATCTGTTCGATTTTAGTGGCATAGGTTTCCCCAGCAACCGATTTTCGGATGTCACGATCCTTCAAAAAAGGAACGGCGGCCACTACCAATCGTTCCTCATTTTTTTCCACTGTGATAAAAAGTTCGGATAGATTTTCCGTAACGCCACCTATGACAGTGACATTAAAAGACTCCAACAACTCTTTTGGCGCATTAAGGACAGCGGCAGAATCGTGGTTCCCCCCAGTAATTATAATCTTGCAATCCAATTGTATCAATTGCCTCAAAACATCATAATATTGTTTAAAAGCGGCTTGTGACGGATTTGCTTGGTCAAAAACATCACCAGAGACCAAAAGCACATCTATCGATTCCGTTTTGATATACATTAGCAACCAATCGAAAAACAGATTAAGGTCCTCAGCAAGATCATATTTATGCAGTTGCTTCCCAATATGCCAATCTGAAGTATGGAGAATTTTCATGTATTGTGAATCGTTTTCTTATCAGTCTATAATATTATGGAATTCCTAATAAATAGAGCGCTATAGGTTCCGAAAATTATATGGATTTAGATAAAAATTTACGTTACCAACTTTTAAGTGTAAGCTATTAAAAATCAAACTTCACTTGCGTGTACTTACTATATTAGACTGGACATTAGGTTACGGGAATTAGTGTTCTATAATTTAGCTTTGAATTATGTCAAAACGAAAAACAAATTACCGTATTGAATTTAAGAAAAAGGTTGTGGAATCAAGCTTTGCAAGAGGGAGCGTAACACAGCTATACAGAGGATTAGATATCCCTACTTCGGTGCTGAGTCGTTGGGGAAGAGAGTCTAATCAATATGGTAAAAGTAGTTTTCCAGGTCGCGGAAAGCCAAGATTAACAGATCAGCAACGAGAGATTGCTGAGTAACAGAAAAAGTTACGGAATGCTGTATTAGAAAATCAGATATTAAAAAAGGCGGTGAGCATCTGCTGTGCGAGCGAACGGTTATGCAGTCCGTTTCGAACAGAATTTTAAACTTTGGGGTTGAAAGGGAGATATCACAACATAATCTTCAATTTGACCAGAGGATCATAAATTAAATTTTACCGCTATAATTTAAACAAGGACACTAACTGCCCTTGAACATAAAACGAGGGTAATTTATTATTATACTTATACTCGTATTTCTATAGAAGGTATTTTACGCCCTCGTTCAAAGTTGATAATACTGGAGGATAAAAAAACCTATAATCCAGAAGTGCCATATAATAATTTATCAATTCTTCCACAAAAAAAAGAAATAGAAAGCACAACCCTACTTAAAAAAACAATTACAGCAAGTAGGGCATTATCAGAATTAAAAGGCGCAATTACCAATCTGCCTAATCCTATACTTTTTATTGATACTATAAATTTACAGGAAGCGAGAGGCAGTTCTGCGATAGAAAATATTATAACCGCCCAAGATGAACTATTTAAAGCCTCAATTGCAGATAAAAAATAACAACCCTGCAACTAAAGAAGTGATACATTATAAGAATGCCTTATGGTTTGGTGTCGAAAAAATAAAGAAAAGACCACTACTTAGAACCAACCTCTTTATATCTATCATGCGAATTATTAAAGAAAATGAATCTGGTATAAGAAATGCTCTGGGAACACAGTTGAAAAAACCAGCTATAAATAAAGTGATTTATACACCACCCGAAGGTGAAAATGTCATTAAAGAAAAACTAAAAAATCTTGAAGATTTTATTCACGCTGACGATGATTTAGATTCATTGATAAAAATGGCAATCATACATTATCAGTTTGAAGCCATACATCCATTCTTTGACGGAAATGGTCGTACTTGAAGAATCATTCTTTTACTGTACCTAAAATTCACAGAATTAATGGACTTGCCAGCGTTGTATTTGAGTAGTTACATCATCGAGTATAAAAACGACTACGATACCAATCTTCGCAAGGAAACGGAAGAAGGTAATTGGGAAGACTGGATATTGTATAGGCTCGATAT
>JBLIEO010000032.1:0-20248 GCA_047633095.1 Maribacter sp. | reverse complement strand
GCTAAGTCGGTATCGTCCTCTCCAGTAGCAAAAAAATAAAGTGTCTGCCAAACGTGTTGGTGCATAACCGGTTTGAGTAATAGTTACTGGGGCTGTAAATGCACTACTTATATTAACTGATACAGGATCAACATAAGGTGCTCCCTGAGTTGTGTTAGTGCCACTACTCTTGGCGAATAAACCGACCCATACGTATTTATATCACAAGCAGGCGCGTCGAATACTGCCAAATAAAGAATTCAATTCTTCAAAATAGCTGCAGACTAAAAAAAAATACTTTCGTAGTGGTTAAAGAGCATAGGTTTAGATAGTATTTCAAATGATACCGTACGAAAAAACTAACAAGCACTATATGCCTTCAATTACGAGCTTATTGAATTTCATAGAAGTGAACTTTTATATGATAATTCTAATAAATTGAGTGTCTTTTATAAGAAACAATTCCGAAATTTCATCTGGTAAAAAAAAGCAACTCCAGTCTATTATCAATCACTGTTAGAAAGCAATAAATTTTATGAAATATTGATTTCTACTTGGAGATATACCCTAGAACAAATGGGATTTAAAAATAGAGCCAACGCATCCATAGAAATGATTTTTAAAGAACTACTTTGAATATGATTTTTAAAAAAAATGACATAGTTTTTATTGTACACCAACCAATCTTCGCTTTCTAAGCCTCCCTATTTCATCGCTTCATTTCTTCTACTGAATCTGTAATACGGAAACGGCCAACATCCAAGTAAAGGCAAGAGCTTATAAATACATTTTATGAAATCAAACTCTTTATTTTAAAGTAAAAAATTAGGAATTAAATATTTCCTTACCTTAACAAAAAAACTATCAACACCTGAATCAGATGATTAACTTTTTTAATAAACCTCTCAAAAAACTAGCTGAAGATGATACGTTCTTCAAATATTCTAGATATGCCATTGGGGAGATTACACTAATGGTTAACCGTGGGAGAAACATGGTGCTTCCTCTAAAAAGTAAGCGAAACATGTTTTTAGGTTTTTTTTGTCTCGCACTTTTAAGCAATTGCAAACAGGACAAAATCAGCCTCAAGGCGGTACCCATAGCTCCATTTGTAAAAGACCTTGAAGAAATTAAAAAAGACGGCAAGCTAAAAGTACTTATTGCGTATAGCGGCACCAGTTATTTTTTATATAGAGGTGAGCCAATGGGCTATGAATATGAGTTACTACAGCGGCTTGCGGAACATCTTAATCTAGAGTTAGAAATAAAAATCTCTAACAACCTTGATATGCTTTTAATTAATTTAGCAAAAGGCAACGCAGACCTTATAGCTTATGGTTTAGCAATTACAGATGAAAGAAAAAAAATAGCATCCTTCACCGACTATCTCTACTTGACGGAACAAGTGTTAGTTCAAAAAAAACCTAGGCATTGGCGTAAAATGACCGTAGATAACATTAATAAAAGTATCATACAAAACCCGCTAGAACTAATTGGTGATACCGTTTCTGTTCGAAAAAATACGTCCTACTTTGAAAGACTTACCAACCTTTCAAAAGAAATGGGAGGAGAAATTGTTATTGACACATTAAAAGGGAATTTATCTACAGCTGAAATCATTAAAATGGTTGTTGATGATAAAATTAAATATACGATTGCTGATAAAAACCTTGCCTCTATTAATGCATCCTATTTTCCGATTCTAGATACGAAGGTTCCTGTAAGTTTTTCACAAAGAATTGCTTGGGCCGTTAGACCTAATTCACCTGAATTACTGAATGCTACAAATTCATGGATTAAAAAGTACCGTAAAAACCCGGAATACAATGTTATTTACAATAAATATTTTAAGAATAAGAGTAGGTTTAAAAAACGAGTTAAAAGCGATTTTTATAGTGTTAACTATAATGAAATAAGTCAATATGACAATTTAATTAAAACTAATGCTGAGCTAATTAATTGGGACTGGCGTCTAATAGCAGCTATAATTTATCAAGAATCACGGTTTAAAAATGAAGCAAGTTCATGGTCAGGTGCAGAAGGGTTAATGCAGATGATGCCAGGTACCGCAGAAGACATGGGCGTAAAAGACAGGCTAAACCCGGAAGAAAATATTAAAGGCGGAGTAAGGTACTTAAAACAACTATATGACGCATACTCAGATATTACGGACAGAGAACAACGCATTAAATTCACCCTAGCATCCTATAATTGCGGTTATTTTCACGTTAAAGATGCACAAAAATTAGCAAGATTAAATGGTTTAAAATCAACTATTTGGGATGACAACGTCAATGAAATGATTCTAGCCCTTACCTATCCCAAGAACTACAATAAGAAGGAAATAAAGTATGGCTATGTGAACGGCCAAGAACCCTTTAATTACGTAAACGAGATTTTTAACAGGTATGAACATTATATAAAATTCATAACAGAATAAGTTCTTAATAATTTTTAGACTCAGGGCTATTTTTCTATATAAAGTGCACTACCGTTTTATCTCAAAAAAGCAAAAACAGAAAACCTATTTCCAAAAAGAATCACTAATAAACTTTAATCCTACAGGCAAGGACTCCCGCCAAAAAGGCCACGTATGCGCCCCATCGCGCACCCTATATTCGTGCGGTATCTGCCGTTCTATAAGTTCTTTATGCAATTCAGCATTTCCAAGGGTAAGAAAATCATCATCCCCGCAGTCAAAATATATTTTTACTGTTTTTAACAGGGCTAGATCTTTGGTTTTAACAAGATGAAGTACATCGTAATCTTCATAGCTTTTATTGAGTCTATTTTTACCCTTAGTACCTACCATATCGGGCATAGCCTTAGATACATACCCATTCATAGATTCTGAATCGGAAGCAGTCACCGAGTCCTCCGTAAATATAGCAGAACTAAATGCGGCGCAAGCGCCAAACTGTTTGTCATACTTTAAAGCAAGTCTTAAGGAACCTGCTCCTCCCATAGATAGGCCACTGATTCCTGTATATCGTTTTCCTTTGCGAACACGGTATTGACTTTGAATATAAGGCAATAACTCTTTCATAAACATATCTTCAAAGGGATAGGTGCCATCTGTTCTATTCATATAAAGTCTGTCATCCCCGTCGGGCATAACTATCACCATTTCCTGTATATTTCCTTGTTCAATTTCATGGTCTACTATGCGTTGCATACCACCAGCTTCAATCCAGTCTGTTTCGTCACCTGTATATCCGTTTAAGAGATAAACCACTGGGTAATGACGTTCAGAATCTTCATATCCATCTGGTAAGTAGATCGAATAGTTGACCTCCGTACGCAACAGCGTACTTTTCATACCCAGGCTCTCCATGAGTTTGCTCTGGGCAAAAAGGCTACTGGTGACTGTAAATAGAAGAAAAAATAAGTGGTGTTTTTTCATGATACTATATATTTCAGTTGATTAGGGGCTATCGCTAAGTTAAGCGATAGCCATCCATGATACTTTAATCTTCCAAGGTAATATAAAGAATTCAATAAAGTCGTCATTAATCTCAATAGGGTTTGTTGGGTCCGTCTTCTGTTCCTTTCCTTTCAATTTTTCAGTCCTATTACTGCCAAGTATTAATTCATATACACCGTAATCTTCGCGTCTGAAATACAGAATTAGCACTACTGCTGCTCCATTCAAATACTTATTAATAGCTTAAATATGTATCATTTATCATGAGCTTTAGTAAAAAGACCAACCACTTCCACTTCCTTGTCTCTTTCTAATGTGAGGGTCTTCAATTTAAGTATATCGGAATAGGAACTTTAACCCCTCAACTATAATAAGGGGTTTTTTAATAAACAGGGGGGGGTAAAATGGGTGCCTTAATTTTACTGCAAGGCGGAGATCAACTGTTGTCATGCAATCCCATAATTTCCTGTAGGGCTGCAGTATTCGCGTATTATTGAAACTAAGTAATCTTACCCTCTTTAAGGTGCTAAATATGGCACATCTGTGTATCTTGTTCCTTCCCCGTTGCCCTATAAATACCAGAGTATCGGCCCTCAACAATAACGGTTTCTCCCGCATCATAAAATAGATTCGGATGTACTTCAAAACCCTCCCATTCTTGTGCTAAACGAGCAAAAAGTTTATTCAATACCGTGTCCGGGCCAATAAACGCCTCTCCACTAGGTATATACAGATTCCCATCGCTTCATGCCATTCAATTTTAGGATATATAGCACCAAGTACAGAAGGCATATTGCCCTTTCCAAGTGCTTCATAAACATTCTTAACTACAGCTATATTATTCATGTGAGTTAGGGGTGTTCTAAATAGTCAAGTCAACAAATTAACTGGTGTTGTAAACGAATCAAAAGAAGTTCAAAATAATCTTACAGGATGAGATAGCTATTTAAAGTTTTTTTGATAAAAGAATGAAAAACTCAAATTCTACAACTTCATTGTGCGGTTAGAGGTAAATATCCGATGCACAGTATTAATCTTAGGGTTTATGGTTATGGATTTATAGAAGAGGTTAAGAATGTGCCTGTAAAGCTAGAACCATTAATAATTGGAAATGGTGTTTACGGAATGTTTGCCTTAAAATTTTCTAGTCTAGTTCCCTCTAGCCGTACTTATTTGATAGCTAAGTTTAATTCAAATATTTATAAAAGGATATTTCTTTAAGTATTTGGACTAACTCAAATAATAGCGATAGTGTACAAAATATTGTCTGGAAAAACCATGAAAATTATTTTACCGCTCCGCCAAAAACTAATAAAATGTCTACGGCTGAAATTGATGATTGGAGCGGTTTGAAATTTGAGTATACTGCTACTATCCAAATTATTAATTCGGTGTTACCGAATATTAAAAAGGATAAATAGATAAAATGGCTGGTATCTTTTATTTCGAAACAAATGTATTTTCGTTGAAATTATTCAAAAGTATATATACTGGCGCATACTGATTTGAATTCCTTCTCAACTTCTTTCTGTTTAGGGTTGCCGAAATCCTGTAGTTACTTTCCTTAATTGCATTACCCGGAAGGCCTACGAGAGGATAGCCTATAACCTTATCTATATTTACCTCAACAGTAGTTATTACTAATATGATAATGCATAAATACTATCTTCTACGTCAATCTTTCCTTGTTCAACATCACTAGAACAGCTGTAACGCTACAATATGATGGTCTTCATATTGGTCCTCAATCATTTAATAGTAAGCCGTAAAAGATAATTCAGTACATTGGTTATATAACGACAAGCAACAACCTCCCAACAATCAACTTTTTAGAAATATTAGACAAAAGCAAATGAAAGATTTAAGAAAAAACGATACAATGAAAAAAGATTTAACAAAGGCGATGCATTCCGCAAGCATAATGGTGATATTATTTATGATTGGGGGTTTAAGTGGTCAGGAAACTAGAAAGATTGGTGTTGGCACCAAGGCACCCAAAAACGCCGAAGTCCTTTTTGATGGTTCCAAAGACCTATTGGATAAAAAATGGACCTATTGGGAAGGTCCAAGATTGGCCGCTGAATTACCTTTAAAATGGCAAATAGAAAAAGACCCTGTGGATAACGGAACTGTAGTAAACACCAATGACCCGTCTGCTGCTGGGGGGAAATACGGAGCAGCGGATATAGTAACCAAAACCAAATACCGTGATTTTAGACTTCATATTGAATTTTTGGTGGTCAAAGAAGGAGGTAATAGTGGTGTTTATCTACAAAACCGATATGAAATTCAAATATTGGACGGAGACAAAACAAAACATGGCATGGGAGCCGTGATCAATGAATCTGAATCTCCATACCACGCCTATAACGGTATTGGAAAATGGAATGCCTATGATATTAGTTTTCGTGCGGCGCGGTTTAAAAATGGTGTTCGATTGGAAAAGGCTAGGGTCACCCTTTATTTTAACGGCCAGAAAGCACATAACAATGTCGCCATCGATAAAGTTTGGGGTGGCATAAATTCTGGTCTGGATGGAGGAGGTGAACTTACGGATACCCCAGGAGGGTTAAAATTACAGGCAGAAGGCCATAACGTTCTGTATCGGAATATTTGGATTAAAACATTGAATCTAAAAAAAGTCGAAACCAATTTTTAAAAGAGTGATGAGCATCTGTGGAGATTAATACCAACAAGTACCACATCTGTGATTCTATCTAATAGGCTTGTCTCCTAAATCAGCGTTTTCCAGCTTGGTCATAGCCTATTCAATAATTAAGTGTCTTGGAAAGATAATCACCAAGTACTACTTCACATAATCAACTTATTTAGTAAAAATTCAGGTGTAATAAGCCATCACTTTTTGAAATATTGTTGGAGTTTTTACAATATATTCATAACTTATACCAAAATAGAAAATAAACATTGTACAACAAAAGCTGTATAAAGGTATTGCATTTATAAGATGTTGGTGATTATTAATAAACGACCCAAAATGAAAACACTTATAGTACTCTGCAGCGTAAACTTTATCCTGATGAAAACTTCGAGATTATTAATTTCTGGCTATTTGATTTTTACTTCACTAATTGGGTTCGCACAACCGAAAGAAGCAATTGAAAACTGGAAAGCAAAGACAGTGCTTTTGATTGGGGCTCATCCTGACGATGACCATCAGTCACATGGCACATTAGCTATGCTAAACAAAAATGGCAATGATATATATATCCTGACCATGACTACCGGGAATGTGGGAACAAAAGACCCAAAACTTGGAAAAAATGACCTTGCAAAAATTAGACGTATTGAACAACTCGATGCCATGAAACAGATTGGTTTATCTGAAGACCGATATACTAATTTGGGTTATGATGATGGTAGGCTCGAATTTGCAAATAAGGAAGAAGCTATCGGTAAATTGGTGTATTATATAAGAAAGCTAAAACCCGATGTATTGATGGCTTTTGATCCCGGGTATAATTATCAGGTTTGGCACAAAAGTGATCATCGCGCGGCAGGATATTTAGCTGCTGATGCGGTGAGAGCAGCAGAATGGCCTTTGATGTATGAAGGACATATTATACAGGACAAATTAGAGGCCCATGTTATTCCTGAATTCCTTTTCTATGGGGGCAATATCGCAGACAAAAACACCACCGTAGATATTACTAATTTCGTTGAACAACGTGTCAACGCAGGCTCGAAATATGTGAGCCAATGGACATCAGGATGGAATAATTATCTGGGACATGATATTGAAAAATATCCTGCTGCAGAAAAGAAAAAATTATTTAATAACATCAGGAACCGAATAAAAATAATCGATGGAAAATCAGTTGAAAGGTTTAGATACCACCAAGGAGCACCGGACTCCATGGGTCATGCACCGCGGGATTAACACCGCTCCTGCCGTTTTGCAACTGGTGGGCGCAGAAGGAAGAAATAGTTTTACCCCAACCAACCTTCTCTATCAAGAGATCTGTACTGGATGGCTTCCCCAATGTGATTCCCATCCAACTTTTTTTCATTAGCTAGATCTGCAATGGTACGTGCTACTTTCAAAATACGATCGTAAGCACGAGCAGAAAGGTTGAGACGCTCCATGGCATTTTTAAGCAATGCTTTTGAAGCCTTGTCCAATACGCAATATTCTCGAATCTGCTTGGTATTCATTTGGGCATTATAGTGCACGTTCTCGAGTCCTTCAAAGCGTTGCGTCTGAATTTCTCTACCTGCCGTAACACGCTTTCGTATGTCTACACTACTTTCCCCTTTTCGATCCTCGGAAAGTTTTTCAAAGGGTACTGGGGTTACTTCTATATGAATATCTATTCGGTCTAGTAAGGGTCCAGAAATCTTGCTTAAATAGCGTTGCATCTCGGCAGGTGAAGAAGTTACTGGTGCATCAGGGTCGTTAAAATAACCACCGGGGCTTGGGTTCATGCTTGCTACTAACATAAAACTACTTGGATAGGTTACGGTAAATCGCGCTCTGGAAATAGTTACTTCACGATCTTCCAAGGGTTGGCGCAACACCTCCAACACCCCTCTTTTAAATTCGGGTAATTCATCTAAAAATAGCACTCCGTTGTGGGATAGTGATATTTCCCCTGGCTGCGGATAGGAACCGCCACCGACTAAAGCAACATCTGAAATGGTGTGATGTGGACTACGAAAAGGTCGCTGATTCATCAATCCCATATTTTTAATTTTACCCACAACGCTATGAATTTTTGTTGTTTCCAGTGCCTCATGTAGGGTCATTGGCGGTAGAATAGATGGGAGTCGTTTGGCTAACATTGTTTTACCAGCGCCTGGAGGTCCAATAAGAATAACGTTATGACCGCCAGCCGCAGCAATTTCCATGCAGCGTTTAATACTTTCTTGGCCCCTTACATCTGAAAAATCAAATTCTGGAAAATCCAAGCTTTTATAAAATTCCGCACGGGTATCTATAATCGTCTCTTCTAAAGGTATTCCCTGATCAAAAAACTCTAACACCTGTTTGATGTTATCTACACCATATACCTTTAAATCACCTACAATTGCCGCTTCCTTTGCATTTTGACTAGGGAGAATAAAACCAACAAAACCTTCTTCCTGTGCTTTTATGGCTATAGGCAAGGCACCTTTAATCGGTTGCAAACTACCGTCTAGGGATAGTTCTCCCATGATGATGTATTTCGCTATTTCCTCCGATTGTATCTGACTGGATGCGGCCAAAATACCCAATGCCAAGGTAAGGTCATAAGCAGAACCCTCTTTACGGAGGTCCGCTGGGGCCATATTTATAGTGATTTTTTTACCTGGTATTTTATAACCGTTATTCTGCAGCGCCGCCGCAATCCTGTAGTTACTTTCCTTAATTGCATTGTCCGGAAGGCCTACGAGATGATAGCCTATACCCTTATCTATATTTACCTCTACTGTTATCGTAGTCGCCTCTACTCCAAATACGGCACTCCCATACACCTTTGTAAGCATTTTTATTCCTTTGGACTAAAAATAAGGATTTCTGAGGAGTTTTGGATTTCTTCTTTGTTCATCATCATTTTACGAAATTTCCCATCTATAAACATTTGAGCCTGATCTTTATAGTGCTTACTGAAAGGATTTCCAGATTGTCCGGTTGGTAGGATACTTACGCTATTTTCCACATCGGAAAAATCAATTACCCTGCGGGTAGATGGTCCAGAAGTAGTCTTATAGGTTCCTGTAGAATCAAAACTAAAGGCCATATTGTTAATGACCTCCTTAGTACCATGTACAGGAAAAGGACCCACATTAAAGAATGACCTCAAGGCTTCTACTTGTCCGATTGGGTGTGGGTGTTCTAAGGTGTGTACCTTATCCCATCTCCATGTGGAACTATCGCTACCAAAATCGTTCTCCAAAGAGGAAACAGCCTTTAAAAAGGCATCCTGCACTATAATTTTAGCTGTTTCCGTAGTTTCGGGTGTATTTACATTATCAAACCAAACGGAATTCGTAGTGCTTGCCATGGGCGCAATCAAGCGTTTGTGAAGGTGTGTACTTAAAAACTGCTCAAATAAAGTATCGCCCAGCTCGTCCTTAAAGGTGTTTTCTAAAAAATAATATTCCCATCTCGTATACACGGTTGCAGCGATACTTTCCAAAGGGTAGTCGCCTTCCCAGGTATTGATCTCGTCCAATACTTTAAGCTGTTCCTGTGTTAAAATCGAAGCATCTATCTGCTTAACTAAATCACTAGCTATGGAAGGATTTACAGCGGAAGTAATATCTAACATCATTTCACTCACACTATCCATATCCCAATCATTCTTGGGTGCTACTAAGTTCACAATACGTTTCCCCCTATTTTCTGGCAAATAGTAACCTGGGTACAACATTCCGGCGATAGAATCGGGCTGATTGTTGGCAGAATACACATACTTCCAAGGTGGATTCACAGCCTGCGGATTTTGAGAAAAATCTAATAGTTTTTTGTCTAGTGGTAAACCTGTGTTCGGTTCAAAAACCAATTTTGTATTTACGCTATCCGGTATTTCATATAGCTGTGCACTCGCAAACCAACCTACATTTCCTTCAG
Source organism: Maribacter sp. (assembly GCA_047633095.1). Taxonomy (GTDB): domain Bacteria; phylum Bacteroidota; class Bacteroidia; order Flavobacteriales; family Flavobacteriaceae; genus Maribacter. The sequence goes on along the minus strand of JBLIEO010000032.1, from coordinate 10,274 downwards.
CATCACCATACATCATATTTAGTCCTGGGGCATGAATTTTAGGTAAAGCGGCGTAAAACTCTTCTAAATCAGTAGCTTGACTGATACCATAAAAGGCATCGATAACCTCGTTTTCCATTTGGGTGTATACCCAAGACATGGCAATAGGACGCTCTCCAGTTACTTGGTCTGCGATACCGTTTAGTAGAGGCCCATGAACTGATTTTTTAAAAGTAAAAGAGACGTCATCAGCATCTTTTACTTTTATGGTCTTATTAATGATTTCGTAGGATTCCCAACCTGTTGCTGTTTTGTATTCATTATCATTGGAAGGATTATTCTCTTCAAAATAAAAATCTACATCGTCATTCTCGAACATCGTCATTCCGTAGGCTAAATTTCGGTCATGCCCTAAAACAGGAAAAGGAATACCTGCCATGTGGTATCCATATTTGGAATAGGTAGGCGTTTCGATATGCGCTTCATACCAAACTGATGGTTGCGCGAACCCAATGTGCGGATCGTTCGTGAAAATCACATTCCCGTTTTTAGTTTTTTCTGGTGCCAAGACCCAACTATTACTGCCTTCAAAGAGTGGAAGGTTTAGTTTACCAAGTACATTGGAAACCAAAGCGGTGATTGTATTTTGAACGGAATCGGAAGCTGTAGGTGGATAATTCTTAATCCACTCGGAATCCGGAGTTGAGTCTATTCCCAAATCTACTAGATATTCCTTCCCTAACTTGTCCTTGATATTAGTAAGAAAAGGGTCTGTTTTATGTGCCATGGCGAAACTAAAGGCCATATAGCCCATGGTATTGTACATGTCCTTTAATGTAAAACCGGATTTATCAATACCTGTAAAGTAAAATTCAACAGGTGTTGGCCCTTCGGCTATAAATTGATTAACACCATCCAAATAGGCTTGTGCCACCTGTACAGCTTCTTTATTCGGGTCTAATTTGGAAACGGTTACCATAGAAGCATCATCAATTCCTAGTGCAAGAAAAAATTTATCCGTTTCTAACAAATCGGTTCCAAATACTTCTGAGAGTCCACCACTGCCAATCCTACGCAGTAGCTCCATTTGCCAAAGTCGGTCTTGGGCATGCACGTAGCCTAATGCTCTAAACGCATCTTTCTCTGTAGTGCCATAAATATGGGGAATACCATAGGTATCGTAATACACTTGTACCTCATTCTCTAGTTGAACAAGTGTCTTAGTGCCAGAATAATCTGGTTTAAGGGTTTGCACGAAGATGGTTCCGGCAATAGCCAGTATCACTACTAACACCAGTAAAAGGAGTCCGCTTTTCTTTAAAATTCTCATATCAGTTCTTGGGGGATTTAGACCTCAAGGTATGATTATTTTTATTAGAAAAAACCCTGTAGCGCTCTAATTTATTAACGAATGATTGCTGTCACCTTATTCCTTAGGCTACTTACTAAAATTACTTAGCCCTTCTAAAAGCCATAACCGATACGTATCTGCATCGCTGTTTTGAATGGAGTTATTGAGTACTTCCAAATCCGGAGAAAGCAGTACATAAAAGGGCTGGGAGACCGCATTGAAATTAATATCCTGAAAGGTTCCCCATTTCTGTGCAATATTCTCTATGCGCTTTACACGACCAGAATCATATTGAAAATCGAATTGCTCTGCTTCCGGAAGTTCTTTTCGGTCATCAACATATAGCGAAATCAGCACATAGTCGTTCTTTAAGATTGTAAAAATTTCCGGTTCGCTCCACACGTTCTCCTCCATTTTTCTACAATTGACGCAGGCCCATCCGGTAAAATCTAATAAAATGGGTTTGTTCTTTTCCTTGGCATAAGCCAATCCGGATTCAAAGTCCTTAAAGCAATCTATACCAAGTGGGCAATCGCTATCCTGTTCGAAAATACTGTAGAATTCCGGTGGTGGAAAACCACTCAACAATTTAAGGTTGATCACATTACTCACGCCAAGAATCAGATATAGGCTAAACGCTACGCTTATGATACCCGTGATTTTCCTACCCAAGCTCAATTTTGCCTTTGGCCCATCATGTGGGAAATGTAAAACACCAAATAAATAGAGGGTCATAAGCAATCCTAATACGATCCAAATACCTAGGAATACCTCTCTTTTAAGAAAGCCCCAATGGCCAACTAAATCGGCATTGGAAAGGAATTTTAGTGCAAGTCCAAGCTCTAAAAATCCGAGAACTACTTTTACTGTAGTCATCCAACCACCAGATTTTGGTAGGGAATTTAACCAAGCCGGAAACAAGGCGAACAAAGCAAATGGCAAGGCCAGCGCAACACCAAAACCGGTCATACCTGCCGTAAGGTTAATAGCCACATCACCTTCTGCCAAAGTCGTACCGCCCAACAGGCCACCTAATATTGGCCCTGTACAGGAAAAGGAAACGATAGCAAGCGTTACAGCCATAAAAAATATACCCAAAGCACCGCCTACCTTTGAAGAGGCGGCATCCATCTTATTGGCCCACGAACTGGGCAAGGTCAATTCATAATATCCAAAAAAGGAAAAAGCAAAGAATACGAATATGGCGAAGAAAGCCAGATTCAGCCATATATTGGTGGCTATGGTATTCAGTATTTGTGAATCTACGGAATCGAACAAATGAAAGGGCAGACTTAACAAAAAGTATATCAGCACTATAAAAAATCCATATAAGAGGGCATTGCCGATACCTTTGGACTTCGTCTGCGATTGTTTGGTAAAAAACGATACCGTTAAGGGAATCATTGGAAACACACAAGGGGTTAAAAGAGCAATGAGTCCGCCTAAAAATCCCAATGCAAAAATGACCCATAAACTAGTACTTGCGCTAATATTTTCCTGTCCCTGAGTGAGCAACTCCTTGTTCTTTAGGTCTAATTTTAAACCCGCAGAAAGTTCCTTACTACGGTCATCTATCACTACCGTTTCATTTACTACAGGTTCTCCGTTCAAAGAAAAAACAAAATCAATATCGGCAGGAATACAAACTTCTTTACAGACCTGATAAAACAAATTGACTTTTATTTGGGAAACATCGGTATTCAAGATTTTTATCTGTTGCGTAAAAATAGCTTCCTCCTTAAAAAAGGTTTCATCTATCTCAAAAATATCACTGAATTCAGTAATGGTCTTACTTTCTTGAGATTCGCCAACAAGCTGGTAATCCTTGCCTAGTTCTTTATAATTAAATTCACTAGGCAGTGAACCGCCTTCCGAAGTAAACTGGGAATACACATGCCAACCTTCAAAAATTTGACCTTTTACAATCAATTCGTAGTCGGTATCAGAGATTTGCTTCACATTGGTTTCCCAAACTACAGGGTTTTCATCATCTTGGGCTATCCCAAAAAATGGCAAAACAAAAAACAAAAAAGATAGTAGTATTATTCTCATAATTTCACTTCAATTCTTAAAATAGCTTTTGTGTTGGGCTGCACTTTAAAACGCTCATCTGCCCTTTTTCCTATAACCCATACAATATCCTCGCCAGAACATAAGAACCATTGCCTGTCTTTTTGGACTACAGGAACTTTTTCATCTTTAAAGAATTTTGCCAATTTCTTTTTCCCTTGCAAACCCAAGGGGTAAAAATAGTCACCTTTCTTCCATTTCCTTACCTGTAACGGGTACTTTAACGCATTTTTATCAACATAAATTATAGCTGATGTGTTTTCATTTCGTTTAGATACGTTTAAAAATTCCAACCGAATAGGCAATACGATGTTGTCGTCTTGTGATATGGTATAGGTGTCCACTTCGTCTCTTTCCATTTCCAAAGAAGAAAGCCATAGAAAATCCCTATCCTTCCACAGGGTATGTGTTTTGGATTCGATGCATTTACCGCTCATGGCATCCAACAAATCTCTGAGATTTTCCCATTCGGTAAAGCCAAATTCCTGAAAGAGTCCGTACAAATAACCATCTAAAGGATGTAATTTCTTCAACTTCGAAACGGATATTTTCGACATTCCGTTTTCTTGTACGAACAAGGTTTTTTGAAACTCTGCCAGTTGATTTTTGGCGATAGCAGCCGACTGATTCAAATATGAGGTGCTCTTTTTAAAATTTTCTAAAAAATTAGGGTTGAGTTCTTTAAGCACAGGAACCAATTCTAAACGGATTTTGTTCCTTAAATACTTTACATCTACATTACTGGCATCCTCTCGCCATTCTAAGCCATTTAATTTTGCATAGGCCAAAAGCTCAGTTCTAGAGTACTTTAGGAGTGGACGCGCAATGGTCTCCGTCTGTTCGGGTATTCCTGTGAGTCCGTCTATTCCGGCACCTCTAGATAAATTTATTAAAAACGTTTCTAAATTGTCATCCAAATGATGCGCCGTAAGGACTTTAGTAAAACCATTTATTTTCAAAAGCCCATCAAACCATGTGTATCTTAATTCTCGCGCTGCCATTTGCACGGAAACCTTTTGCTGGTTTACATAAGCCAGCGTGTCAAAGTGGGTAACGAAATATTCCTTTCGGAGTTGCTTGGCTAATTGTTCTACAAATACTTCATCAGCATCACTTTCCAAACCACGTAGTCTAAAATTACAATGTGCAATGGCAATATTTATCCCGATAGCGTGACAAAGATGGGTTAATACCCCACTATCCAACCCTCCACTGCAAGCTATTAGTACCCTATCTTTTAACAACGAAGGAAAATTTGAGGCGATATGGGATTTAAAATCAGTAAGCATTGGGCAAAGGTAGGATTTTTAAAAGATGTTAGACGTGAGTTTTGATACGTGAAAAGTGAGATTTAAATCAGGAGACAACTTGCACTTGTTTAGTAGGCTGTAAAAAGTAATCCGTTGTACGTCTTTGCTAAAAGCGAACCTTTAGATTTAAGTCTTGAGCGATGGTTATTGCAACGTGGCAGTATGTTTGATTTTTGTATTGGAATTTAAGACTAATGGCTCCGAACTAGAAGAAAAGCAATCCTCAAAACCTACTCCTCCAACACCTGCCGCATGGCCTTCGCCTTCAACAAACACTCCTGATATTCCTTCTCGGGAACAGACTTGGCCGTAATGGCACTCCCTACAGCATAGGACACATATTGCTTGGTTTCATTGTAAAGAATACTACGGATAACCACGTTAAAATCAAAATCACCTTTAGGGGTAAAATAACCTACTGCCCCACTATATAAGCCGCGCTTAAAAGATTCCAAGGCCTCTATAATTTTCATCGCAGACACTTTTGGCGCTCCGGTCATACTGCCCATGGGGAAAGTTTCCCTTACTAAGGAAACAGCATTTTTATCAGGTGAAACTGTTGCCGATACTGTAGAAATCATTTGATGCACCTGTTCAAAAGAATAGACTTTACATAATTCTTCTACCACTACACTGCCCCTTAGCGCACTTTTAGAAAGGTCGTTGCGTACCAAGTCTACAATCATTATATTTTCGGATTGCTCTTTTTCATCGGTTTGTAAGGCTTGAATTAAAATAGCATCGATTTCCTTGTCCATAGAACGTGGCGCAGTTCCTTTAATGGGTTGAGAAATTATTTTTGATCCTATTTTCTTCAGATACCGCTCCGGACTGGCACACATTAGATACTTATCAAACAATTTTAGATAGGTGGCAAAAGGAGGTTTGGAAATGGCATTGAGTTTTTTGTACGCTTTTACCGCATCAATCTTTAAATCTTCGATATAAAACTCCTGACAAAAATTAGCCTCATAAATGTCCCCTTGATGAATATGGGCTAACATTTGGTTGACCTTAGAAAAATACTCATCCTTAAAAATCCGCATTTTAATATGGACATTGCCATCGGTGGCCTTAGAATTATCTTGATGGAATGTTTCGTTGGATAGTACATCATAATCGCTCGAAATGGCATCGGCCACGATATTCAAATAGATGAAATCGACTTTATTCCCTTGTATACGTATAATTTTTTTGGGTTGAAAAAAATAGAGCTCAGGAAATTCCAGACCATCGTAGTTTTGTGAGGACACGAACTCGGTATCATTTTTAAGGTCGTAGGCGAGGTAGCCAAAAATCCAATCGGTTACTTGAGATTGATATTCTGCCAAATCAGAAAATCCGTGCTGGGCATCGGTAGAAATTCCCGTTAATCCATCTACCGCCAAAAGTCCGTCAAAAGAACTATACGTTCCTATATGCCCATTACTATCCAACCACACAACCTCATCGTATTGGCGCGACCACTCTAAAAGATTATCCTTAAATTTTTGAATATCGGAAACGGTATAACGAACAGTTTTTCTCAACTACTGGCGGATTGCATCTAAGAAAGCTTGCACCTTTTCTGAATGTTCTGAAGCCAATTTTGCATCTAAAATACCTTTCTCCATATCAAAGTTATTAGAAAAACTGGGCAGCGAAAATGTATCTGTGACCAACGCACCAAAGCGTGAAAGCAATTTCTCACTTACTTCCATAGAACTCTGAGCTCCGCGTTTTCCACCTGATGTAGCCATTAAAAACACTTTTTGTTCCCTAATAAAATCGGTATCCAATCTGGACAACCAATCAACTAGATTTTTAAAATAAGCCGAAGGATTACTGTTGTGCTCGTTAACGGATAAGATAATGCCAGAAGCTTTTTGTATGTCTTCCTTAAGCGCTAACAGAGCGTTAGAAAAGCCGTGCTCCTTTTCGTAATCATCACTATACATAGGAAAAGGATAGTTGGAAAGGTTTAATAACCGAAGTTCTTGTTGGGTTATTAAAGAGGTAGTATAACGTACCAATTTATAATTTATGGAAGTTGATGAATTACTACCTGCAAATCCTAATATATATGACATTTAAATAATTTTTTCAATTGCGAAAATACCCTAAATACCATTGAGTTGTCAGTATTTTATCTAATTTTGACCCGCAAAACGTCTAAACCTACTCGTAATGAAGTATATAGCTGTAGAATGACCCAAGTAAACGCAAAAAACGCAAGGTTATATTTTGTTGATGCCATACGTGCATGGGCGATTCTTATGATGCTGCAAGGTCATTTTATAGACGGACTTTTGGATAATGCCTTCCGGGACGACAGCAACATACTTTTTACTATTTGGAAATATTTTAGGGGTATCACCGCACCCGTATTCTTTACGGTTTCAGGTTTTATCTTCACCTATTTGCTGATTAAAGCACCCGAAAAAGGCTGGGACAACCCAAGGGTAAAAAAAGGAATCAGACGCGGTTTTGAATTATTGATTATTGGTTATTTGCTTCGTTTGAATCTTTTTGGACTTTTTAAGGCAGAAATCTACAATTCTTTTTACCTAGTTGACGTATTACACTGTATTGGACTATCCATACTAGGTATTATTGGAATCTATATTTTATCTGGTAATCGAAAGAAATGGTTGTTTCCTGCTATTCTGGTTGGTGCTACAATTGCCTTATTCGTATTTGAACCTTGGTACAAATCTGCCAACTTTCAGGTATTACCCCAATGGATTGCCAATTACTTCACCAAGTCAAATGGTTCTGTATTTACTATTTTACCCTGGTTTGGATATGCTACTTTTGGAAGTTTTACTGCTGTACTTTTCAATAGATACCAGAACCGTAACTACATATACCCTAAAGCCATCAGTATTTGCGCAGGTATAGGTTCGGTATTGATTTTTTATTCTTCCGATGCCTTCTTGGCACTAGCGAACTACGCAGGCATAAAACTCTTTGAAGCTATATTTTTCAATAACTATCTGTTCATTAGACTTGGCGATGTGCTTTTGGTATTTGCGGTATTCATGCTCTTAAGAAAATTTTTAACGAACAAAACAGTATTACGATTAGGGCAAAGCACTTTGTCTATTTATATAATTCATTTTATTATACTTTATGGGAGTTTTACAGGGCTAGGGCTCTACGGGTTCTTCCATCATTCTGTGAGCCCTATTATTCTTGTTCCTGGAGCTATTTTATTCATTGCAGCCTGCTCCTATTTAGCTTTGCGGTATGAGGATAATAAGGCTGGTATTAAGCTTTCTGTCAATACCTATTTTAATGTGATCAGAAAAAGAATAGAGTATGCCCTTTTATACGGTTTCAGTCTACTTCGGAACTTTTCCTTAAAATTAGCCAAGCTATTTGGACTGATTAAAAATTGAATCTCACCGTTTCTATTTTCGGTTCTTTCACTTACATTGTAGAAAAATGTAATATATGAGCGATATAAAATATTCCCCTATTGAAGTAGATTTAGAAAAAGACAAAAAATATGCATGGTGTACCTGCAGTCATAGTGAAAATCAACCTTTTTGCGATGGCGCGCACAGAGCACATAACAAGCCACCTTCTTTAGGCTTTAGTGTTGAAGAAGATAAGGCTGCTTTTTTATGTACTTGTAAAAAATCAAGCAATCCTCCGTATTGTGATGGGAGTCATAACAACTAAATATTTTTCAAACAGCGTTTGAAAACAAAAAAGAAGCCTCGAAAGGGCTGCTTTTTTGTCATGACTGTCCCGTCACATCAAATTAACGGTACGAATTACGTTTAAATATGCAAAGCACGGTCATCCGTAGCGGCCAAAGCTGCTTCTTTAACCGCCTCTGCGTAGGTTGGGTGTGCATGGCTCATACGAGCAATATCCTCTGCGGATGCACGGAACTCCATAGCAGTAACCGCTTCGGTAATTAAATCTGCACATCTAGCACCTATCATATGTGCGCCCAATACTTCGTCCGTAGTTTTGTCAGCTAATATTTTTACGAATCCGTCTATATGACTACTCGCCCTAGCACGACCTAATGCACGCATAGGAAATTGACCCACTTTATACGCAACACCAGCTTCTTTCAATTCTTCTTCGGTTTTGCCTACCGATGCAACCTCTGGCCAAGTATATACTACGTTAGGTATTAAATTGTAGTCTATATGTGGTTTCTGACCTGCCAATTGCTCTGCTACCAAGGTTCCCTCCTCTTCGGCTTTGTGGGCCAGCATAGCTCCTTTAACTACATCTCCAATGGCGTAAATGTTATCCACATTCGTTTTTAAATGTCCGTCTACTGCAACCCTGCCACGGTCATCCAACTTGACGCCAGCCGCTTCTAGATTAAGCCCTTTCGTAAATGGACTTCTACCCACGGATACCAAGCAATAATCGCCTTCAAAAATAACTTCGTTACCTTTTTTATCGTCCGCTTTCACCGTAATGATATTTCCTTTACGTAGAACGGATTTTACTTTATGGGACAGGGCAAATTTTACCTTTTGTTTTTTCAATACTTTCATAAGTTCCTTAGAAAGTGCCGCATCCATAACAGGTACAATACGGTCCATATATTCTACCACCGTAACTTCTGCACCCAATCTTTTATAAACCTGACCCAACTCTAGCCCAATAACACCCCCACCGACAACAATCATGTGCTTTGGAATCTCTTTAAGCTTTAATGCCTCGGTTGATGTGATAATGCGTTCTTTATCTACAGTAATAAAAGGTAATGTAGAAGGTTTGGAACCCGTTGCGATAATAATATGTTTCGCTTCTATAGTATCCGCGCTACCATCGTCTTTTGTTATATTAACGTGTGTGGCATCCTTAAAACTACCTAAACCTTGGCGTACTTCTATTTTATTTTTATCCATCAAGAACTCAATACCCTTGGTGGTCTGATCTACGACGGCCTGCTTACGACCTATCATTTTTTCTAGATTTATCTTTATTTCACCCGGAATTTCAATACCATGTTCTTCAAAATGTTTTACGGCATCTTCATAGTGGTGCGATGAATCCAGTAAGGCTTTAGAAGGTATACAGCCAACATTCAAACAGGTACCTCCTAGGGTAGGATATTTTTCTATTATTACGGTCTTCATTCCCAACTGGGCACAACGGATTGCGGCAACATATCCTCCAGGTCCAGAGCCTATAACAGCTACATCATATTGATTCATATCTTCTATATTTTCAAATTACTACGAAATTAATACTATTTTCTGTTTTTAAAGCGGGATTGCTGTAGAATGCTTTACCTCTTTTATAGTAAACGAACTTTGTGTGCTTCCTATATGGTTAATCGCTGTAAGCTTAGAAACCATAAAGTTTCGATAATCGGCCATATCCTTAACAACTATTTTCAATAGATAATCATAATCTCCACTCAAATGATGACACTCCACTACCTCCTCCAGTTTTAAAACTTCGCGCTCAAATTGTTTAATATTCTCCCTCGTATGTTGTACCAGTTTTATATGGCAGAATACAACAAAAGTCTTGTCCACTTCAACTTTACCTAACAAGGCTACATAACTTTTAATAGTCCCCGACTTTTCCAAACGTTTAAT
>JBLIEO010000031.1:0-20341 GCA_047633095.1 Maribacter sp. | reverse complement strand
GATTTTTTTTGAATACCATAACCTACCACGACCACATCTTCTAGTTGGGTAGCATCGGGTTCCAATTGCACGGTTATGGAGGTACGCCCGTTCAAGGAAACCTCTTGGGTGGTGTAACCCAAATAGGAAACCGCCAAGACTGCATTACTTCCGGCAAGGTCAATGATGAAATTACCGTCAAAATCTGTGATAGAACCGTTTGTGGTACCTTTTTCAAGTACAGAAGCTCCAGGTAAGGGCACACCCGTTTCGTCTACAACCATTCCTGAAACAGTCTGTTGTTCATTTAAAAGGGTGTTAATTCGAACGTTGTCTTTGAAAATATCATTATTTTTAATATTTTTTGGAGCTATGTCCGCAGCGGACATACAAAATGTTCCTGAAATAAGAACATACATTCCCAAAACAAATTTTGGGAATGGTTTTTTTAAATACATCATAAGTGTTGGGTTTTTTAGTGATTCTCGATACTTTTTTAGAGAGCCTGTTGCCGCAGGCTCTTTTTTTAGTTCAATTTCATTGTGTTAAAGAAAAACCAAAACTACAACCTTGGCACTCAATTGGATGTTACTATAACCTTATGCTTACTTTATTAAACAAAACCTTCTTTAACATTTTTGTTAAGGGAAGGTTATTTCGGAAAAGATTATAAGGTCAGCTATAAGTCGGTGCGTTACTAAGAATGCATTCACAGGAGATTTTTCTCATTCCTTTTACTTTACATTAAGGGCATTCACCATTTTTATAAATAGCACATTATTCTCATAAACGCCTCGAAATATGTCTGATTTTGGCCCATACGAAAAAACTAGAACCATAATACCCGTATGGTCGTCCGTAGTAAAATCGCCTTCGATTTCGCTCGTTTTAAGATTCCCTTGCGGAAGTGGCAAACCGCCTGTTTCATGGTTGGTAGTAATAATGATCAAAGTGTTTTCGGTGATATCGGCAAATTTTAAGGCCTCGGCACTTACTTGGTCGAAGGCGATGCTTGCATCGATAACACCGCCGATGTTATTTGAATGGCTGTAGGAATCGATTTTTGCTCCTTCCACCATCAAAAAGAACGGTTTATTTTTTTGGTCAAGAAAGGCAAGTGTGTTTTTAACGGCTTTTGAAATCGGGGCGGGATTTTCATCCCCGGAAAACAAAAATACGATTTTCTCTTTTTTGCTCTGGCCGATATCTTCCATTGAAGCTACCACTTCAAAATTGCCGATCTTATTTTTTACTTGTACGGTGTCATTGGTGCTACTCACAAATACCGATAGCTTGCTTTTTAGAAAATCGTCATTGATGGTATCGGTCATGCCACGGTCTTTTTGATGGGCGTAAAAAGAGGAAGGTGTCGCACCCGTAATTTAATCGGTGGTCACGATGCCCGAAACGAACCCTTTTTCAGCGAGTAGTTCCGTGATATTTTTCAAAGGATTTCCATTTTCATCGACCCCTATCGACCGGTTTGGGACTTTCACTACTTTGGCAATTGCAGTCGTGCCACCGGCGGATTAAAGTGAGTATAGCAATAGATATTGCAAACCCTTTTATAGCATAGTCTGAAACGATTTTTTAAGTGGTTCAAAAAAATCCGTTTTCAGTGGTTCACTTTGACCGTTTTTCGCAGTCTATCCCCAATTTGCTTTAGAAAGCTATGAATTAAATGTAGCAGATTATCTCTTAAAACTGTTTGAATTCGAACGGTTTTATGAAGCGGTATTAAAAGTAAAGGATGTACCGGAAAAAATAGAGGGTAGTCTACCTTCAGAAAGGTATTTATTTATTAAGACTGATGGTAAGAATAATTTTGAGAAAGTGTTTCTCTCGGAGATAATCTATATTCAAAGTTTAAAGAACTATTTGGCCTTTCATTTAAGACATAAGCAAATCATAACTTACAGTACCTTAAAACATCTCGATGAATACCTTCCAACGACCGACTTTATAAAAATTCATCGTTCTTACATTGTGGCATTACGACATATAGAGAAAACCGATTCTTTGGCTGTTTATCTGAACGATACGAACCTTCCTATTGGTGAAACCTACCGAACCGCTTTTTTTGAATCCATTAAACAAAGGAAAATATAGTAACCCTTTATAGTTGTTTAAAAACTGCCTGTTGAAAGTCAAATGAAGAAAATGGAATGAGTACTAAAAACAGGCCGGAAAACGTTATCGATTCAAAAGATAGAATTTTTTTTAAATCGCGCTTCTCAATAGATCTAAGGTTCGTATTACAACAGGTTGAATTTTCAAACATTATGAATAAACATTACTGGAGAATCAAGAGAACTGAAGAACGAACAATATCTCGTTTACAACAAACAGATGGAGTTATAAAACTTATGCAAAAAGAATTAGATAAAATAGGACAATAAGACACTTTATACTGGGCTCAAAATAACAAAAGGCTAACAACAAACTAATAATCAAATTCTTTAGAAAAATACGCTACGACCTTATGGAAAAAAACAAAACAGCAAAATACCTAAAATATGCTATTGGCGAAATTATACTTGCGGTAATAGGAATTTTAATTGCGTTACAGATTAATAATTGGAATGAAAATCGCATAAAATGCAACAAGGAAACAACCATCATAACTAATATTCACAAAGAGTTTAAGGAAAACAAAAAACAATTGGAAAAAGTAGTTAAAACGCATCAAATTGCAAAAATCGGTCATAGTATACCACCCTTGGCGGGTCAAAGTGAGCCACCTTTACTTTGACGGACTCATCCACTCGGGAAGCATAAACCCAAAATAATACTGAAAAGGTTGAAGATGTGCATATAGTTGTCGTCTTATAATGTTTAACAATCAGTGAGACGAAAGTCAAATCAACTAAGCAATAATTTCCTTTGTTTAATCAAGTTATGAAACTGTTGCCACAAATGTTACCATTTTTAAAAAATGTTACCAATTTGTGACCTTATGAAACCAATTCATATCATATAACTACATAAAATAAAAAAACCTTGCTAATCATTAGATTAGCAAGGTTTTGGTCTCGGATAGTCTCCGATTAAGTGACCTGGCCGGGGCTCGAACCCGGGACCCTCTCCTTAAAAGGGAGATGCTCTACCAACTGAGCTACCAGGTCAAAAGCAAATCAGGATATTTCCCTCATTGCGGGTGCAAATATAAGAGGATTCATTTACTATACAAGTGCATTTTAAGAGAATTTTTTTTTTTTTTGAAATCGATTAAAATTAGTTCAATTTTACACAAAACAAACACGTGAAAATAGTATTGGTAGGGTATATGGGTAGTGGAAAAACCACAATAGGAAAGTTAGTAGCTAAACGCTTGAAAATTAAATTTTTAGATCTGGACGCGTATATCGAGAAAGCAGAAAGACAAACCATATCACAGCTGTTTTTGGATAAGGGTGAGCTATATTTTAGAAAAAAAGAATTTTTTTATCTGAATGAAATTTTAAGTTCCGATTCAAATTTTTTATTGTCTACAGGAGGAGGAACACCATGTTATGGTGCAAATATGGAGGCAATAACCCATGCAACAACGAATAGTGTTTATCTGAGGGTTTCCTTAAATGAACTTGTAAGGAGACTCTCTACAGAGAAGGCTCAACGCCCAATGATTAGGGATATAGCAAATGCCGAATTACCAGAATTTATTGGGAAACATCTTTTTGAGCGGAGTTTTTACTACAACCAAGCCAACATAACAATTTCCTATGACCAAAATACGCCAGAAGAACTGGCTAACGAACTAGTGAAACGGTTAGTTTAAAAACACCCGATCGTTTTTCGATTCAAAGAGCACATTTACATGTTCTTGCAAAGAAGTGGATAAGGAAATTCCTTTATAATCTGCTTTTACAGGATATTTTTTATGGTTTCGGTTTACCAGAACCGCTGTTTTGAGCTGTTTTAACGGTGTTCTCAAAAAATGATGCACACCATAGATAAGTGTTGTGCCTGAGTTTAGCACATCATCTACCAGTACGATAGACTTGTTTTTGAAATCATTCTCCGAAATGGAAGTGCTAACACCACTTTTTAATGGGTTACGCTTATCCATCATTACTTTGCACAATGTTATTTCTGCATTAGTAATCTTCCGAAGTACTGTGATTATCTTTTTTGCAAACTTGATACCTCCTCCATCTATTCCTGCAATGATGATTTGTTTCTCATCTACATTAGCCTCATAAATCTGGTAGGCGATACGTTTTGTCTTGAACTGTATCTGGTCATGGGATAGAATAAGTTGTTCCATTAGTCTAATACTTTAGGTTTTAAATATTACGTATGTTTTGCTTATGCGTCTTTAGCTATTTCTGAATCGGTTGGTTTGTCTGTTTCATTTGGTTTTTCCGGTGCTGTGGGCTCATCTAAATAGTCCTCAATTTCTCTACGGTCTTTTTTTGTAGGTCTTCCAGCACCTTTTTTTCGATAGTATTCCTTTGAGTATTGTAAGAGTTCGTTGTGTTCAAAGGCCTCTTTTGGGGTCGTGTCTTTTCTGTACATGTCTACCAGTTTTGCCCCTACACGACTTGGTGGAATATCCAGTACCGTAAATTGATAGTTGATTTGATTTTTTCGCACAATTATAGCATCCATCGGAAAAACTTCCCTACCCGGTTTTGCAACGTGGTCGTTTATTTTAACATGACCTTTTTTACATGCATTTGTAGCAATATTCCGTGTTTTGAAGTACCGGGTGCTCCATAAGTATTTATCTATCCGCATTACAAATAAAAATCTTTGTTAAGGTTCTAAGCAAAAATAAGGGAAAATTGTATCTTGCGCGCTTAATAATTAAAATGATGAAATTAAAAAATATCTGTTTAGTTGTATCGTTGACAGCTGCAGCATGGTCTTGTGGAGAAGATGATGAAGGACCCCAAGCACAGGTGATACCTCCAAGGTTGTTGAGCGAGGTAGCTGTTGACAATGATGCAGAAATAGTAGCTTTTTTAAAGAGTCATTTCTATAACTATGAGGACTTCCAAAGTCCTCCGGCAGATTTTGACTTTAGAATAAGATTCGATACTATCTCTGATGATAACTCGGATAAAATTTCCATTTTTGATAGTGGTCAACTCAATGAAGTAGAGTTTGGTTCGGAAACTATTTCTGTAACATCTGCAGACGTGGGCGTAGTATCCGGTGATGAAGTTGTAAATAGTAAATTGTATTATTTAGTAGTTAGGCAAGGTGTGTCGGACTCAGTACCTACCATTGGAGATAACGCTATTTTAAGATATGAGGGTTCTTTATTAAATGGTCAGGTATTCGATTCTCAAGTTAGCCAGCCTGTAAAATTTAATCTGTCTCAAGTTGTTCGTGGTTTTGGTAACGGGATGGAATATTTTAAAACAGGAAGCGCTGTAATAGAAAATGGAGATGGAACGTTTACTTATGAAGATTATGGTATCGGGGCTATTTTTATGCCATCTGAGCTTGCATACTTTAATACTCCTTCTAGTAATTTAATACCACTTTACGCGCCTTTGGTTTTCAGGGTAGATGCTTTTGCGTTTGAGGCTAATACCGATACAGATCAGGATGGTATTCCTTCAATTTTGGAAGACCTTGATATGGACGGAAATCTCAATAATGACAACACGGATAGTGCAGATGAAATACAAACAATTATTGTTAACTATCGTGATGCTGACGATGACAATGATGGTACTCCAACCTTAGAGGAAATAAACTTGAATGCAGACGGTACATTTTTATCCTTTAAAGATACCGATGGGGACGGGATTCCTGACCATTTAGACATTGATTCATAGATATACCCTTATATAATTAAATAAAAATAGCCCTCTAAGTTCTTGCTTAAAGGGCTGTTTTATTACTATATTTTAACTTTCACTATAATTTAAGGGACAAGCTTAATATGATTTGATCGGGTCTAGTATCTACTCGGTCATCGTCAAGGGTAAGTTGGGTATTGTTTATGAAATTTATTTCGTTCTCGCTAAATCCTCTTTCGTAGCGCACATCCAAACCAAATTTTCCAAAACTTATCCCTGCACCTATATTTAGGCCAACGGTAAAATCGTTTTCAATGTTATCGATAGTTACATCATCAAACTTACTGTTCAAAATATATTGGAATGCTGGACCTGCAAATACTTGCAATGGGCCAATAACTTTGACGCCCAATAAGACAGGGACATCTAGTTTGTTTATTTTTAAGTCTCCTTCATTGTAACCTGAGGTTGTACTGGTGTACACCAGCTCGGGCCTTAGGTATATCTTATTTCCTAGTTTGCCAAAAATACCTACGTGGTAGCCCACATTTTTGGCCGGACTTTCTACTGCGTTTTCCGCAGAATTAAAGAAATTACCGTTGCCGGAGTAATTTAGACCACCCTTTACACCAAATCCAGAGCCAGTTTGCGCTAAACTAAAAAATCCTGATAATACTACTACTGCAATTAACCCTATTTTTTTCATAATTATTTTGGTTTGATGAATGAAATGGTAATCAATAATAATACCAAATATCCCGTTTCTCTTTATATCATGAGAACGCAAAGCCTTTTGGTTTATTGTTTTATGTCAAAAATGAACACCCAGTGGTTTATTTTTTTTAATCGATTAATATATGGGTATATCGCTTTTAGATATTTACTTTTTATTAAGTTTTGGGGACTTTGAGTTCATTATATTTGCACCCTTATTCATGAGCTTTTGAAATTTACCTTACATAAGACCGATCCACTTAGCAAAGCAAGGGCAGGAACCATTGAAACAGACCATGGTTCCATACAAACACCTATTTTCATGCCTGTGGGTACCGTTGCTTCCGTAAAGGGAGTGCACCAAAAAGAACTACGGGAGGAAATTAAACCTGATATTATTCTGGGCAACACCTATCATTTGTTCCTAAGGCCCAAGACACATATATTAAAACAAGCTGGGGGTCTTCACAAGTTTATGGGATGGGATAGTAATATTCTAACGGATAGTGGAGGATACCAAGTGTATTCCCTTTCTGCAAATAGAAAAATAAAGGAGGAAGGCGTAAAGTTTAAATCGCATATAGATGGATCTACCCATATGTTTACTCCGGAAAATGTGATGGAAATACAGCGGGTCATTGGTGCAGATATTATTATGGCCTTTGATGAATGTACACCATATCCTTGTGACTACAACTACGCAAAACGCTCTATGCACATGACGCATCGTTGGTTGGATAGATGTATTAATCACTTAGAAAAAACACCTTTAGTGTATGATTATGCACAGACTTTTTTTCCGATTGTACAGGGGTCAACGTATACGGATTTAAGGCGGCAGTCCGCAGAATATATTGCTAATGCCGGTGCAGAAGGTAACGCAATCGGGGGCCTCTCTGTTGGAGAGCCAGCAGACGAATTGTATGCAATGACCGAGGTGGTTTGCGAAATATTACCAGAAGATAAACCCAGATATTTAATGGGTGTAGGTACACCGATAAATATTTTGGAAAATATTGCCCTTGGGGTAGATATGTTTGATTGTGTTATGCCGACTAGAAACGCCAGAAACGGAATGTTGTTTACCGCTCACGGTTCCATCAATATAAAGAACAAGAAGTGGGAAGACGATTTTTCCATGTTGGATGAAATGGGAACCACCTTTGTAGATCGCGAGTATAGCAAGGCCTATCTAAGGCATTTGTTCGCGGCCAATGAATATCTAGGAAAACAAATAGCAACGATACATAATCTAGGATTTTATCTGTGGCTGGTACGCAAGGCCAGAAAGCATATTTTGGCAGGTGATTTTAGAGAATGGAAAGATGGGATGGTAAAACAAATGGATAAAAGGCTCTAATGCTTTCGATAATAGATAAATATATATTAAAGCGGTATTTGGCCACATTTTTCCTAATGTTGCTCCTCTTCATTCCCATTGGAATTATGGTGAACTTGGCAGAGCAGATTGGGAAAATGATTGATAATGATGCTCCACTAAACGAAATTTTGGTGTATTATCTCAACTTCACCATTTACATTGGTAATCTACTATTTCCTATTTTTCTTTTTTTATCAGTAATTTTCTTTACGTCTAAACTCGCCAACAATACTGAAATTGTAGCTATTTTAAGCTCAGGCGTTTCCTACGCGAGGTTCTTACGACCTTACTTAATCGGAGCATCTATTATAGCTATATTGATGTTTTTTATGACCATGTTCATCGTACCCAATGCAAGTCTTGGCTTTAATGAATTTAAGTTCAAATACCTTAAAAAGGGAAAGAAGGACCGTATTACCAATAATATTTTTAATCAGTTGAATGAAACAGATTTTATCTATGTGAGTAGTTTTGATCCAGCCCGGCAGTTAGGAAACAATTTCACGTTTGAGCGTTTTGATGAAAAGAATGAACTCAAGTTTAAAATTTCTGCGGCAAATATTAGATGGGTAGAAAAAGACAGCACGTATAGATTAACTTCCTACAGTAAAAGAACGGTAAAGGGAGATACAGCACTTATTGAAAGTAAAAGGCGCCTTGACACCCTATTTCCTTTTAAAATCAACGACCTTACGCAGGTGTCTTACGTAGCAGAAACAAAGAACCTTTATGAATTGGACACGTTCATTAAAAGCCAAAAAAGAAAAGGGGCATCTAACATTAATACTTATGTTCTTGTAAAATACAAAAGATGGGCTTTGCCATTAACGGCCTTTATTCTAACGATTATTGCTGTTGCTGTATCCTCGGTTAAAAGACGTGGCGGAATGGGGGTTAACCTAGCGTTTGGAATTTTAGTGGCTTTTGTGTTTGTGTTTTTCGATAAGGTTTTTGGTACCCTTGCAGAGCAATCAGGATTCCCTCCATTGTTGGCCGTAATTATGCCTAATGTTGTCTTTGGCTTTTTGGCTTTTTACTTGTTACAGAATGCAAAAAGATAGATTAAGCAATCTCGTCCATCTCCATGTTATAGTTTTTATTTACGGTTTTACGGCGATTCTTGGAAAACTAATTTCTATAGACTCCTTGCCGCTGGTCTGGTATCGCATGGGATTGGCCTCGCTATTCATTCTCGTATACATTCGTTTTGCGAAATTTACACTACGCGTAAGTACTAAAACCTTGTTATGGTTCACTTTCGCCGGGATTGTGGTAGCCTTACATTGGGTTACCTTTTTTTTAGCGATTAAGGTGTCAACGGTTTCCGTAGCCTTGGCCATGATGTCCACTGGAGCATTCTTTACCGCCATTTTAGAGCCAATAGTGTACAAACGGAAAATAGTTGGGTATGAATTACTATTTGGATTATTGGTCATTCTAGGGCTATTTCTTATTTTTCGTGTAGAGACCAACTATGTTTACGGTATGATAATCGCTTTGATTTCTTCCTTTTTAGCCGCTGTCTTTTCGATTGTAAACGCACAATTGGTGAAGGAGAATAGACCATCGGTCATATCGTTCTATGAGTTGGGAATCGGAACTTTATTCTTAACCCTATTGCTTTCTTTTAGAGGAGGTTTTACTTCTGATTTTTTTAGATTAGAAGTTTCTGATTGGTGGTATCTTCTTCTTTTGTCATTAGTATGTACATCATACGCCTTCATCGCATCTGTGAAGATTATGCGTGTGCTTACCGCCTACACGGTTATGTTAACCAATAATTTGGAACCCGTATACGGTATACTACTGGCATGGGTATTTTTCGGTTCGGAGGAAAAAATGAATCCGCTTTTTTATGTGGGTACCCTAATTATATTGGGAACGGTAATTACAAACGGTATTTTAAAACATAGAGCCAGTAAAAAGCAGGCTTCACCTAAAGGTTAGGCATTAAAGTTTTATCTTTGAACCCACAACTAACTAAATCTTTTTTGAACTATGGAATATTTGGATTTTGAACTTCCTATTAAGGAGCTGGAAGACCAATTGAACAAGTGCATGATTATCGGTAA
Source organism: Maribacter sp. (assembly GCA_047633095.1). Lineage (GTDB taxonomy): Bacteria > Bacteroidota > Bacteroidia > Flavobacteriales > Flavobacteriaceae > Maribacter. Next base: position 10,439 of record JBLIEO010000031.1, on the reverse strand, counting down.
AGAGAGTGATGTTGACGTTACCGAAACCTGTAAACAGATAGAGAAAAAATTAGCGGAAACAAGAAAGGATATCTACAAGAACCTTTCGGCTTGGCAGCGAGTTCAGCTTTCAAGACACCCGAACAGACCGTATACCTTAGACTATATCAAAGCTATTTGTGGCGACACTTTTTTGGAGCTTCACGGTGATCGAAACGTTAAAGATGACAAAGCCATGATTGGCGGGCTAGGAAAAATAGGGGACCAGTCTTTTATGTTTGTTGGGCAGCAAAAAGGGTATAATACAAAGACTAGGCAATACAGGAACTTTGGTATGGCAAATCCCGAAGGGTACCGTAAAGCGCTTCGTTTGATGAAGTCGGCCGAAAAATTTAATGTTCCCGTAGTTTGCTTGGTAGATACTCCAGGAGCCTATCCAGGAATTGAAGCAGAAGAACGTGGACAGGGAGAAGCTATTGCTAGGAATATTTTGGAAATGACAAGGCTTAAAGTCCCTATTATTGTTGCTATTATAGGTGAAGGTGCGTCAGGTGGTGCATTAGGTATTGGCGTAGGGGACAAAGTATTGATGTTAGAAAATACATGGTACTCAGTTATATCACCAGAATCTTGCTCGTCTATCTTGTGGAGAAGCTGGGAATATAAGGAAATTGCTGCATCTGCATTAAAATTGACCGCTACCGATATGAAGAAACTAAAGTTAATAGACGAAATTGTTAGGGAACCCGCAGGAGGTGCGCACGCTAACAGGGATAAAACTTTCGATATTCTGAAAAATAAAATAGTTTCCCATTATGGAGAACTTCAAAAGTTATCACCAAAAGAATTAGTAAAACAGCGTATGGAAAAATACGAAGAGATGGGTGTTTTTAATGGTTGATAGACCATTTTTGCAACCTCAGGAAATTTTAGAGTTTTTAATCTCTAGTTTTTTTTTGTTATCAACATAAAATTGTAACTTATTAACAGGCAATTGTTAGTGACTTGTGAATATCCTAAAAAGGAATTCCAGTGTTAGCTAAATGTTAATTGCATATTTTCGTATCCATGGAGAACACGAAAGCCTTAGTTGGCCGTAAGATCGACAAATCTACGATCATTAGCCTTGAAAGAGGTAAAATACCACCACAAGCCGTTGATTTGGAGGAGGTTGTCATTGGTGCGATGATGATTGATAAAAAAGGAGTTGATGAGGTTATCGATATCTTACATCCAGATGTCTTCTATAAAGACGCACACAGGTTTATATACGAGGCCATCTTTGTTTTGTTTGAAGAGTCCCAACCGGTAGATTTATTAACTGTTTCTTCGCAATTGAAGAAAGCAGGTAAGTTAGAGGCCGTTGGCGGTGATTTTTATTTGATAAAACTGACACAAAAAGTAGCTTCTTCGGCCCATATTGAGTTTCACGCTCGTATTATCCTTCAAAAGTTCATTCAGCGAAGTTTGATTAAGATTTCTAATGAAATTATAGAAGAAGCATACGACGAGAGTACCGACGTTTTTGACCTTTTGGATGCTGCGGAATCTAAGTTATACGATGTTACCCAAGGCAACTTGAAGCGTTCTGCGGAAACAGCGCAGAACTTGGTAATTCAGGCTAAGAAAAGAATCGAGGAAATAGCCAATAAAGAGGGGTTAAGTGGGGTGCCCTCTGGTTTTGATAAGTTAGATAAACTAACCTCTGGTTGGCAGCCTAGTGATTTAATTATCATAGCAGCTCGTCCAGGTATGGGTAAAACTGCGCTTACTTTGTCCATGGCTAAAAATATGGCGGTAAATCATAATATTCCAGTAGCATTTTTCTCCTGTGAGATGTCCTCCGTACAATTGATTACACGTTTAATATCCTCAGAAACGGGTCTATCTTCCGAAAAGTTACGTACAGGTAAACTGGAAAAGCACGAGTGGGAACAGTTGAACGTAAAAGTAAAAGCTTTAGAAAAGGCACCCTTGTTCATTGACGATACACCATCACTATCTATATTTGACCTAAGGGCAAAAGCGAGACGACTTGCATCGCAACACGGGATTAAAATGATCGTTATCGATTACTTACAATTGATGACAGCTGGAGGTTCCCAAAAAGGAGGGAACCGAGAACAGGAAATTTCTACGATTTCCCGTAACCTAAAAGCATTGGCCAAGGAACTAAAGATTCCCGTAATCGCATTGTCACAGTTGTCAAGGGCAGTAGAGACGCGCGGAGGGAGTAAACGGCCTTTACTATCAGATCTTAGGGAATCTGGTGCAATTGAGCAAGATGCGGATATTGTAGCATTTATTTACAGACCTGAATATTATAAAATAGATGAGTGGGATGATGAAGAAAGAAGTCCTACCCAAGGCCAAGGAGAGTTGATTGTGGCAAAACATAGGAATGGTGGCTTGGATAGTATTCGATTGAAGTTTATTGGAAACCTAGGTAAGTTTGATAATCTTGATGATTTTGATTCACCATTCGAGTTTCAGTCTAAAATGAATGAAAATGAGGAGAATCCTTTTGCTACTAAAAATTTACCTACGACGAAAGAGGCGTTCGGTAGCAATATGAATCAAGGTTTAGACCCTGAGCAGGATAACGATGTGCCTTTTTAGTGAGCGAAGTATCGTTCATGCTAGAGATGTTAATGATACATGCCTTTAAATTTTAGGTGAATTTAAAGCTTAGATTCGGACCGTTTCTATGGTTTAACTTCGATGCAGTTTTGCAAATTCTTTAACTGTTTGCAAAATACAACCCGTAGGTTTTTCTTATATCTTTGAATAGACTGATTAATATAAAGCGCATGCCAAAAAGTCTTTTCTCTTTTTTATTATTTTTATTTTCGTTGCAAATCTCAGCGTCTTCCATTCTTATACCTATGGATGCCGACTCCCAGAAAAACCATTTAAAGGCCTACGGTATCACCTATTGGGTGCTTGCTAAACAACAAAAAGTGCAGTGGCTTTTAAACTATAGGGGTGGTTCTTTCTTATTGCCCGATGGAGAAAGTATCCGAAAAGAATGTCAAATAAGGGGTGTTTCGTTTGAAATCGTATCCGATAATCAAGCGAATGCTATTCTGGATGAGATCAGTAGTCCATCCAAAAATCAGGATGCCGTTATTTTAGAGAAAGCACCTAAGATTGCCGTGTACTCGCCGCAAGGAAATCAGCCCTGGGATGACGCCGTGACTATGGTGTTGACCTATGCAGAGATACCCTATGTAACCATTTATGATGAGGAAGTATTGAATGATAAATTGGCTTTATACGATTGGTTGCACTTGCATCATGAGGATTTTACCGGTCAATATGGTAAATTTTATGGAGCATATAGAGCGACACCGTGGTATATTGATGGGAAGAAGGAGTCTGAAAAATTAGCAAAAAAACTAGGATATGATAAGGTGTCCCAAGAAAAGGGAGCCGTAGCTTTAAAAATACGGAATTACGTTATAGGTGGCGGATTTATGTTTGCCATGTGTTCTGCAACAGATAGTTTTGATATTGCCCTTTCGGCAGAAGGTGTGGATATTTGTGAACCGATGTTTGACGGGGATACCTCGGACCCTAACTACCAAGTTAGTTTGAATTTTAGTAAAACTTTTGCTTTTACAGATTTTGTATTGGAGCGAAGTCCCATGAAATATGAGTTTTCTTCTATAGATATGACTGCCAAAAGGGGAAATGTTCCCAAGGAGTCTGATTACTTTTCCCTTATGGATTTTTCGGCAAAATGGGACGCTGTACCTACTATGCTATGCCAAAACCATACCTCGCTCGTAAAGGGTTTTATGGGGCAGACCACAGCCTTCAATACATCACAAATTAAACCTACGGTGCTCGTACTTGGAGAAAATAAACTAAACGGAGAAGCCAGATATATACACGGAATAAATGGAAAAGGATTTTTCACCTTTTATGGAGGTCATGATCCAGAAGATTACCAGCATAGGGTAGGGGACCCAAAAACTGAATTGGAGTTACATCCAACCTCACCGGGATATCGATTGATTTTGAACAATGTGCTTTTCCCAGCAGCGCGTAAGAAAAAGCAGAAAACTTAATCTGTTTTGGAATCTGTTTGAGAGGCGTAAGTGCTTTCAAAAATTTTATCAGCATTGGCCGACTCAAATCCGTCCCTTCGTTGTATTCTAGAAACCTCTGATTTTACCAAATGTTTAAATTCGGGTAGGGGTAGTCGTTCTGCAAACTCCACATAGCTTCCCGGAATCTCCATTTTTTTACCGTTCTTAAATCTGGCTTTCACCATTTTGGCAACAGAACTACTTTGCCTAAGAAGCCCATCGGCACTTTGTTTTATGATACCGCCAGAGTTGTTTAATTTTATACCAATACCTACTAAGAATGCGTTAAACGTTTCCATAGTATTATATCCTTCTTTTAGCTCGTGTACACTAATCGTATAGTGGTTTAAATAGTAGCGGTTGTAAATTACCCAAGCAGCATACTCGCTATCGGCTGTAAGTGTTTGGTAATCTTCTATGCTTGGTAGTTGCCATAACGATTTGTAGAAAAAGTTACCTACGGCCTTGGGGTCGTTCAAATCTAGAGTATCAATGGGGTCAGAAGTAACTTTATCTGTGTATTTAGTAATAAGGGCTCTAGTGTTTTCTGATAAATCAGCGACTCTTAGTTCACTTATGAATATACGTGGATATTCCGGGGATGGTGGTGCGTACCAATAGGCGTTTAATTTTTTACCCTCAAAAAAATAGTAGTCACGTTTTTCATACCCATAGTAAAGAAAAATCTTTTCTAAAGAGTCGATGCCTAAAAAAGGAACACCCAAGGTTCTAAAGGCAATGTGGTCGTTTACTATTTCATCTTCTGATGTAATAATTCCCCCTTCCAGTAAAGCATGGGACACTTTCTGTACATCTGAAACACTTTTTTTATAAGGTTCGAATAACAGGGTCATTAACTGATCTAGGGCAGAGTTCTGATTAAATTTCATAGGCTATGATACTAAGTAATAATTTTACTGTAAAATACAATTTTCAGACTACTTATGGCTTTAAAAAACTAAGCCGCTTTAGAATGTAATTTTGATAGAATTAGGTTACTTCAATTGTGATATAAGTTTTTCCAACACTACTTCAACGCCAAAATTATCATTGGATACAGTTTGGTATTTTGCTGTATTTTTTACGTTAAGATGTGCATTTTCCATTGCAAAACTAAAATCGGACAAGGCAAGCATTTCTAAGTCATTATTATAGTCTCCAAACACGAGTACTTCGTCTGAATTGATATGATGCGCCTTCATAACTTTTTCTAATGCAAACCCCTTATGTGCATTTGCACTGGAAATATCAACCCAGTTTGTACCTGATATTTTCACCTTAAGTTCTTGTTCTAAATGCTTTACATGTGGGTAAATGAAACGTTCCGAACTTTCGAAATGATAGATAGCTATTTTGATGATTTCTGTAGAGACATTTTCTAAAGTATCAACAACATCAAACGCGGTATAATATTCTCTTAATTTGTCTGTAAAAATAGCTGATTTTCCAGTTATGTAAGCCGTTTGCTTTCCGCACAGGACGGGATGCATTTCGGGAAACTTACGCAGTATTTCTAAAGTTTTTTTGATATGGTTAGTCGGTAATGGTGTGGAAAGAAATTCTTTTTCTTGCTGCATTACAAAACCACCATTTTCCGCTATTACTACAATATCGTCTTTGATTGGATGCAGTTTATCAATTATACTATTATATTGTCTTCCACTGGCTGCAACGAATAGGACACCTTTCGATTTTAGTATTTCAAAAACTTTAAAGAAACGTTCGCTAACATGGTGAGTAGAGTTGAGTAGCGTACCATCCATATCGGATACTACCATCTTTATTTTGGATAAATCCATCTATTGCGTAGTTTAGGATGTAAAGGTATTTTAATCAAAAGAATTCCCGATACGGTTATTCAAATTTTTACTTTTATTTAATAGTATTAGGCTGATTAAAGGTGGGGCTGGAATATCTTTAACTAAACTATGCTGTTCGGACCTTTGGTTAAGCTCAGGACTAATTTAGTCAAAGCCTTGTTTTATTACAATTAACCTCTCGGCTTATAAATAACAACCTTATGAAATGGTATCAAAAAACATATCGGCTTCCGTCCTTTTCCAGAGGATTTCATCTAGTTACCGATTTCATCGTAAATGAGTGTCCAGAAATTTCAAGAATTGAAGTAGGAATGTGCCAGGTGTTTATTAAACATACATCGGCAAGTCTTACAATAAATGAGAATGCCGATCCTACCGTTCGGACAGATTTCGAAAGTCATATGAATAGGATGGTACCAGAAAACGCACCCTATTATGTGCATACCTATGAAGGACCTGATGATATGCCGGCCCATATTAAGGCTTCCTTGTTAGGTGCTTCTGTACAAATTCCAATTACTAATGGAAGATTAAATTTAGGAATATGGCAAGGAGTATATCTGTGTGAGCATAGAAATGATGCCTCTGGAAGGGACTTGGTTTTAACAATATCCGGAAATTAGATAGCGCAGCTATACCGATAAAGCTGTAATATTATACAGCACTTCAAGTTTAAGAATGAACTAGTAAAGCATAAAAAAATCCGATTCATTTGAATCGGATTTTTTAAGTGAGATGTATATGTTTGATTTATTTTACCTGGTCTACAACTGCTTTAAAAGCATCAGGGTGGTTCATGGCTAAATCTGCAAGAACTTTTCTATTAAGTTCTATATTTTTAGCTTTTACTTTACCCATAAATTGAGAGTAGGACATTCCGTGTAATCTGGATCCCGCATTAATACGTGTAATCCATAACGCACGAAAGGTTCTTTTTTTGTTTCTACGGTCTCTGTAAGCATATAACATTGCTTTTTCAACTGCGTTTTTGGCAACTGTCCAAACATTTTTACGCCTTCCAAAGTACCCTTTGGCTTGCTTCATCACCTTTTTTCTCCTGGCTCGGGAAGCTACTGCATTTACTGATCTTGGCATTTTTCTAAATTTTTTGTAGTAGGCGTCCTATATTTTTTATTTCGGAACTTTTATAGCCTAACTCCATGGTTAATAATTTCACCTTGTTAAAGGGCTGGTTTACTTTAAACGCAACTGCTCTTTAATACTGTTTACATCTGCTTTATGAACCAATCCATCATGCGTTAGCCTTAGCTTACGCTTTTTAGATTTCTTTGTAAGAATGTGGCTCTTAAAAGCATGCTTTCTTTTAATTTTACCAGAACCTGTAAGCTTAAATCGCTTTTTGGCACTGGATTTTGTTTTCTGTTTAGGCATTTTCTCCTATTTAATTAATTAATCTCACTAATTATTGAACTTATTTTAGCATCTAACTACCATCAGTTCAACTTTTCCTCAATCTAAACGCTGCTTACGATAAGCAAGCAGCGTTTAATATTTTATACATATTTACGGTAGTTGAGTTATACCGATATATTATTTGCTCTTGGTTTTTGGAGCTAAGAACATGGTCATTCTTTTCCCCTCTAGTTTAGGCATTTGTTCTACTTTTCCTAATTCCTCTAACTCTGATGCGAGCTTCAAAAGCAAGATTTCACCTTGGTCTTTGTAAACGATAGACCTTCCTTTAAAAAAGACATATGCCTTTAATTTCGCTCCTTCTTTCAGGAACTTTTCGGCATGTTTCTTTTTAAACTCGTAATCATGGTCATCTGTATTTGGACCAAATCGTATCTCTTTTACAACCACCTTAGAGGCTTTTGCCTTCATGGCCTTATCTCTCTTTTTCTGTTCGTATAAGAATTTTTTATAATCAATTATCTTACAAACAGGCGGATTTGCTTTTGGTGAAATTTCCACCAAATCAAATTCTAATTCTTTGGATAAATCCAAAGCTTTTCTGATCGGGTATACACCAACCTCCACATTGTCGCCAACCAACCTTACTTCTGGAGCAAGTATTTTCTCATTGATATTGTGTGGATTCTTATTTTCCCTTCTAGGTTGAGGCCTAAATCTTTTACGTATTGCTATGACTCGTATTTTTTAATTAAACATTACTTAAACCCTTTTCCGTTTTACCCATTCTTTAAACAGGATAGTATTTGTTTTTCAACAAATCTCGGTAAAGTACTTCTAAAACGATTTTAAGGTACTATTTATTTCAGTATTAACCAAGTCTGTAAACGCTGTTATCGTTATTGCTCCTAAGTCTTCACCTCCGTGCTTTCGAACGGAAATAGTATTTGCCTTTTCATCGTTATCACCAACGATAAGCATAAACGGCACTTTGCTCATCTCTGCCTCTCGTATTTTCTTGCCAATAGTTTCGCTTCTACTATCCAAGAGGGCGCGAATTTCGTTATTTTCTAGGGATTTTAAAACTTTTTCAGCATATTTTTCATGTTTCTCGCTTACTGGTAAAATTATAGCCTGTTCTGGGGTTAGCCATAAAGGAAAGTTTCCTCCGGTATGCTCGATTAACAGGGCAATAAAACGCTCCATGCTGCCAAACGGTGCTCTGTGTATCATTACAGGTCTGTGCAATTCATTGTCACTGCCTTTGTACGTAAGGTCAAACCGTTCTGGTAGGTTGTAATCGACTTGTATAGTGCCCAATTGCCATTTTCTACCTAAAGCATCCTTAACCATAAAGTCTAGTTTTGGACCGTAAAACGCTGCTTCGCCTTTCTCAATAACATAATTAAGCCCCTTTTCCTCGGCAGCATTAATAATTGCTTGCTCCGCTTTTTCCCAGTTTTCAACGGATCCAATGTATTTATCAGGATTATCTAAATCTCTTACAGATACTTGTGCAGTATAGTTTTCGAACCCTAGGGATTGTAGTACATATAAGGATAAGTCAATTACATCTTTGAATTCCTTATCTAATTGCTCTGGCATACAGAAAATATGGGCATCGTCTTGAGTAAAGCCTCTTACTCTAGTTAATCCATGAAGTTCGCCGCTTTGCTCATATCTATAAACGGTGCCGAATTCGGCATATCGTTTTGGTAAATCTTTATAGCTAAAAGGTTTAGCGTTGTATATTTCACAATGATGCGGACAATTCATTGGTTTCAGCAAAAACTCTTCGTCTTCTTTTGGCGTCTTTATAGGTTGAAAGCTGTCTTCGCCGTATTTGGCATAGTGGCCAGAAGTTACGTATAGTTCCTTTTGTCCTATATGTGGTGTGATAACCATTTCGTAGCCAGCTTTCTTTTGAGCTTTTTTAAGGAATTGTTCTAAACGCTCCCTGAGGGCTGCGCCTTTTGGTAACCACAAAGGAAGCCCTTGTCCTACTTTTTGTGAAAAAGTAAATAATTCTAGCTCTTTTCCTAATTTTCTGTGGTCCCTCTTTTTTGCTTCTTCCAAAAGTTCAAGGTGTGCTGTAAGTTCCTTTTGTTTTGGAAATGATATACCGTAAATACGTGTCAGTTGTGGATTATTTTCATCTCCCCGCCAATACGCGCCTGCAACATTTAGAATTTTAATGGCTTTTACAATTCCTGTATTGGGAATGTGGCCTCCTCGGCATAAATCTGTAAAAGTATCATGGTCACAAAAGGTGATGGTGCCATCTTCTAAGTTTTCTATAAGCTCTACTTTATATTCGTTTCCTTGGTTCTTGTAGAATTTGAGGGCATCTGATTTAGATACGGAGCGCATCTTATAATCATGTTTGCCTCTTGCAATTTCTATTGCCTTTTGTTCAATTTTTTGAAAATCCTTGTCTGAGATACTTCCCTCCGGTAAATCTATATCATAGTAGAAACCATTTTCAATAGCTGGTCCTATAGTTAACTTTACTTCAGGGTATAGTTCCTCTAACGCCTGTGCCACAATATGTGAGGTAGAATGCCAAAATGCAGTTTTGCCTTCTGGGTCGTTCCATGTAAATAATACCAAAGCACCATTTTCCATTAATGGGGTGGTGGTCTCCACAATAGTGTCTTTGAACTTGGCGGAGATTACGTTTCTGGCAAGTCCTTGACTTATGCTGTTCGCAACATCCATTGGAGTGGCTCCCGAGTCAAATTCTTTTGTGGAGCCATCTGGTAATGTAATTTCAATCATTGTATCATATTATATAAGGTGCACAAATATAATGTGTTGCTTTAAGGTCTACAATTTTATACAGGGCTGTTTTCGTATTCTTTATGCTAAGGGATGTTACAGATTGATAAATTTACGGTAGGTTGTTTTGGATATGCTTTGGTATTGGGTTATTTTTTTTCATAATAACTTTGCCAATTCATTTGTATTTTGTAGTTTTAATATCCTTTTTTGAACAAGCGAATTTCTGTAAATATCTATTTTATAAGGTGTTAAAGGCTAGGTGTGAAAAACCTTTAAAAAAGATTGTTTTTTATTGTTGTTGGTTTGAAAAAGGATGTTACATTTGCACCCCGCAAACGAGCTGTGTTGATAGCAAAGTGAGCGGCAAGTTCTTTAAAAGTTGTGTTGTATG
>JBLIEO010000030.1:0-21880 GCA_047633095.1 Maribacter sp. | reverse complement strand
GGTACCACAGCGCCCGTCATTACTTCCAAGCAAGCCTTATTATCGGCTAGCTTCTGTTGTGGCATTCCTGCGCTTACCACGCCTTCAATTTTGAATGTTGTCCTTCCCGTTTCCAACGCTGCATAGTTGATGGCAATACCATCTTTAGTAGCTCTGTTGAACGGAGGAAAATCCCGATCTGCCACAATAGGGACTGCGAGAATCCTTCCATGTGAGGCTAATAAGGAAACCACCTCGTTTCCCAAATCCAATGGATGGGACAATACCTTCTTATATGCTTCTTTAAATGTGATCATAAAACTCCTAATCCGTTTACCAATAATACACGTACACCAACTACAAAAATAAGAACTGCGGTAACGCGTTTGATTCCGTTAGCCGATAATCGTTGCAAACTCATGCGAATACCTATTTGACCACCAATGAAAACTGCAATACCCAAACATCCTGTTTCTATCCAAGGTAATTGCAAGGTATTGCTATTCACTAATCCTATCAATCCTGAAATAGAATTAACTAGAATAAAGAAACTAGCCAAAGCTGCAATTTTAATAGCCTTGTCCCACCGCAGATGATGTAATATAGGTGCTAAAAATATTCCGCCCCCAATCCCCACAAGTCCAGATAAAAAGCCAATAGCTGCACCCAGTGCATAACTTAGGTATTTTGGATATGCTTTAGTTTCTTTCCTATGCTCAAGTTTACGCATGGTCTGACCTGCCAAAAAAACGGAAGAGAGTAGTAACAATATACCCAAGACGATAAAAAAAACGTTCTCCTGTAATTTAATAGAAGCCCCTAAAAAAGTCAAAGGAATACTAGTGAGTACAAATGGTAAAAAATCAGCGATGCGCGCATGTCCATTTTTAAAATAGAGATAGGTACTCCCAGAAACGACAACCAAATTACAAACCAGGGCCACGGACCGTATGGTAAAAAAGCTTATAAAAACAATACTTAACAATGCCAAATAGCTAGACCCACCACCAAAACCTACGGAGGAATACAGGGTGGCTACCGCAAAAAATCCCAAACAAAGGAGTACTAAATGCTCAATAGGTATTTGCATAGTTATCTATCATGTTCATACCACCTGTTACATTTATAAATTCTTTTTGAGGGAACTTTTGCTGCAATATGTAAATTGCTTTCTGACTGCGAATGCCTACTTGGCAAATGAGATAGACTGGCTTGTTTAAATCTATTTCATGGCTTCGTTGTTCCAATTGGTTTAATGGAATATGTTTAGCCCCTTGCAAATGTTCATTATCAAACTCTTGTTGCGTGCGCACATCTACCACCTCAATACGTCCATCAATTAATAAGGGGCGTATAGCAATACGCCCAATCTCTTTTAAGGATAGCTCACAATCAATAGTATAACTATCGGCCAAGCACTTGATATTGAAATTTTTTGATTGTTTCGGAAAGGTCATGCGTTGCATACGTTGTGTGAGTGCATCATATAGCAAAAGTGTTCCTGAGAGTACTTCGCCGAAACCACAAATAACTTTTACCACCTCCAAAGCTTGCAAATTACCTACAATTCCTGGCAGTATTCCTAAAACACCATTCTCATTACAATCTGGAATGGCATCAGCCATTGGCATATTTGCAAACAGACAGCGATACGTAGGGCCATTTTCGTAATTAAAAACGCTTACCTGACCTTCAAATCCATGTAATGCTCCATAAACAAAAGGTGTATTTAATATGACACAAGCATCGTTTATCAAATACCGTGTTGGGAAATTATCCGTGGCATCCACCACCAGGTCATAATTTCCTATAATTTCCAAAGCATTGGAAAGATCCAAAAAAGTAGGATATGCATTTATTTTTGTTTCAGGATTCTGTTTTTGTAATTGTTCAGCGGCCGCATGCACCTTTAATAAACCCACCATGGCTTCGGTAAACAATACTTGCCGATGCAAATTGGAAATCGAGACTACATCGGCATCCACAATACCCAAAGTACCCACACCCATGGCATTTAAGTAGGTTAATACAGGAACTCCTAAGCCGCCTGCTCCAACAACCAAAACTTTTGCATTGGCTAATTTTCGTTGACCTTCAGCGCCAAACCCTTTAAGAATGGTTTGCCTTATATACCGTTTTGGGTTCATGCGTCTAAGATAGTGAAAAGCAAAAAAGCGGAAGATGAGAAAGCGCAGTTGATGCTGTTAAAAAGATAACTTCAACCTACGACTTGACGTAAATAAACTAGGGTACGTGTTGTACAATACTTGTTTCTAAATCAGTTCGAGGGCTTGATTTTTCATTAAAAAATCAAGTGTATCATGAACATTTTACAAACCAAGTCGGTTCACCACACGTTTTTCTTCAGTCTATTCCAAAAAACACTCGAACTGACATTTTAACTATATAATCAGCTGCTGCTGCAAAATTGGTTATAGCATATAAATACATACGAATGTCATATCTTAGAACTATGGGGCACCTACTTAAAAATAAAAACATAGAAATTAAAATTGATTTTCCACTTGAAAATTACAATTTCTCTAGATTTGATTGGACTGGAAAAATTGTTGCTGTAAAATTCAAAGGCATACCGCTAGCGAGTGTAGAGGACCCAAATTGTAAAAATGAAAACCTATTTGGTAAAGGATTTTACAATGAATTCGGCATTGATACCGCCTTGGGTTTTGAGGAAACTAACATTGGGGAATGGTTCCATAAAATTGGAGTGGGCCTTTTAAAAAAAGAAGATGCGAATTATGCGTTTCATAAACCCTATGCCATTAAACCTGCAGCCTTTAGTACTATAGCAAAAGCAAATAGCCTTATCATTAATTGTAGATCCGCCAAGGTGAACGGTTATTCTTATGAATTAAGAAAAGAAATTGAACTACAAGAGGCAGGTTTCACTATTAACTATCATTTGAACAATACAGGCGAAAAAGCAATTCACACTACTGAATACAATCATAATTTTACTGCTATAAATAACGATTTGATTGGAGCGAATTATGTACTTAATTTTCCATTTAAACTAAAACAACACCTATTTGGAGAGACTGTAAACCCGAAATCGGCTGTAATTATTGGTCCTAACGCCTTCAATTTCAATAGCATGCCAACGGAACCTTTTTTCTTTAGTCATCTTAGTGGTGGAGAACGCGTTAAAAGCGCATGGGAACTCATACATCTAAGGACCAAGGTTGGAATTAGAGAAAACAGCAATTTCACGACGGACAAAATAAATCTTTGGGGTTGTAAACATGTGGTGAGTCCGGAGGTATTTTTTGATATCAATATGGGCCCAGGAGCATCTACAGAATGGACTCGGAAGTATGAATTGTTTCAGGTGTACCGATAAAAACAAGCTAGGCCTTTCTTCGATTAATCGATAGCTAGTTTTTCAAGTGCTTCTTTGTACTCCGCTTCTGAATTAGCATTCAACAACACATTTTCATTTTTAGGAAATACCAATTTAGTATCATTATTAATCAGGAATTTTCGTGGGCAGGTACCATTTCCTGCTTCCAAATACGCAAGTGAATCTCGAAACGCATGTGGTTCCCAAATCGCACATAAGGGTTCTGGCAGCGGATTCTCTTTTGAAGCAAAAGCGGTCGCCATTTTCAAAACATCGCGTTGGGATACCAGTTCATGCAAGGCAGCTTCATCCATAAGGGGTAAATCACAGGCCAATACAAGCCAAGCTACCTCAGGAAATTGCCTGTGAGCAGATAGTAATCCATTATAAGGTCCCCTAAACTCATTCCTATCTACAATACCGTTGACCTCAGCATTCATTTCTTTGCGCTGATCTTCTCGTACGCTCATATACGTAGCGTCACATATGTTGCTTAGCAATTTATATAAATAATCCCTTTGTGGAATACCGTGATAGGCAATCAAACCTTTATCAGCTCCCATACGGGTACTTTTCCCTCCCGCGAGCACGAGTCCGTATACCTTAGCGTTGGAAATCATTTTTACCTCCCGTTTTCTGTTCTAACTCAATGCTTGCAATTCGGATATCATGTGATAAGGCTTTACACATATCGTAAATGGTTAGTGCTGCGATAGAAACTCCTGTAAGTGCTTCCATTTCTACTCCAGTTTTTCCGTCACATTTTACCGTACAAGTAATCTGAAAGGCATTGTTCGTTGGAATAACATCCAAGTTGATTTTAGTAAGATTGATTTGATGGCAAAGCGGAATCAGCTCCGATGTCTTTTTTACACCTTGAATTCCTGCCAAAACTGCCGTTTGCACTACACTTCCCTTTTTTCCTAAAAAATCTTGCTCAGACAAGCTCTTAAATACGGCTTCGGGAAATTCTACAGTACCTCTGGCCATTGCGGTTCTGCTCGTAACGGTTTTGTTGGAAACATCTACCATATCGGCTTGACCGGCATCATTTATATGTGAAAGTTTTTTTGTCATTATCCGCCAATAGAAGTCATGGAATTGGAAAAAACATCGGCATATTTTTCTTGCGCCTCAAAGCCTGTTTTTGCCCTACTTCCCACTGCCTTTAAAATTTCTTTCTTAATATTTTCTTCAGAATTTGGCTGTCGTAAGATGTCCCTAAGATTCATACTTGCTTTGGCATACAAGCACGTAATTACATCTCCTGTTGCAGATATTCGTAACCTATTGCAGCTACCACAAAACGTTCTACTAAAAGAAGGAATAACACCAAATGTGCCCTTAAAACCAGGTATTTTATAGTTCATAGAGGTTGATGTGGCGGGCGATTCCAATTTGTAATAATCTGGATATACTTCACGGATGTAGTCCAATATACGTTTGTAATCCCAAGCAATAGAATCAAAAGTTTTAGACCCCCCGTTAAAAGGCATTTCCTCTAAATACCGGACGGAAACATCATAGTGTTTCGCTAAGTCCAAGATGGGAATAATATCCTGAGTATTCTGCCCCTCTAAAGCAATAAAATTAATACGAACGTTAAAGCCTTCACTAATTAAACGCAATAGATTATTGTGTACTGTATCGTACTGATTCCTTCGGGTAATACGCTCGAAAGTAGCCTTGTCAATCGCATCCAAACTGACATTCATATTCTTGATACCCAAGGTTTTTAACTCGTCAATATAGGGTCCAATAAGGGTCGCGTTTGTCGTTACCGAAATATCTTCTAGGCCATCTAAACCCGCTAAATGTCGCAACAACACCATCAAATCTTTGCGTACAAAAGGCTCTCCTCCAGTTATCCTAAGCTTGTTTATACCTTGGGAAACGAGTATTGTGCTTAATCTAGCTAATTCGTCAATGGTAAAAAGTGCATCGTTCTTGGCAAAATTTATACCCTCTGCTGGCATGCAATAATTACAGCGCAGGTTACACCGGTCTGTTACCGCCAAACGCAGGTAATTTATTTCTCTATTATGGTTATCTATCAGCATGTGCTAAAATCAAATTCAATTACTACTATAAACTCAAAAATCAAATACGTTTTAAGGATGTGAGGAGACCCAAACGGTTTTGTCCTTAAATAATTCCTTTTTCCAAATGGGAACGGTTTCCTTTAGTGTATCGATTAAAAAGCGACAGGCCTCAAAACATTCCGAACGGTGGGCGGAGGAGGCACCAACAATAACGACAGGCTCTTCCACATTTTTCATTCCCACAGCATGCTTGATAACGACCTTTTGCAAACTCCACTTTTCTATGGCGCTATCTGCAATTTTATCCATCTCCTTCAAAGCCATTTTTTCATAGGTCTCAAATGCTAGACCAACTACTTCCTGTTGTGCTGTAAACTCCCGTACGGCTCCTACAAAAACACAGATGCCTCCGCTTTGTGGATGCGATAATTGCGCATACACGGTGGAAGTATCAATTTGATCTACAATCTCTATATATTTCTTCATCAACCTCCACTTACTGGCGGTATAACCGCCACCTCATCATTGTCTTTCAAAGGTACATCATCTTGGGCATATTCACTGTTTACAGCGACAGCCAAAGAAGTTAATTTTGCTAATTCCGAATACTCCTGAATCAATAGTTGTTTGAGTTCTCCAACCGATTTTGGCCTATAATCATTAGCAGAAAAAACCTTTTGGGAGGCGCCAACGATGTCCTTTGCTATTCCAAAAAAAAGTACCTCCATAGCTTATCCTATAATTTCTTTATCCAGTAAGGAAGTGATAAAAGGCTGTTTGTAAATTCTTTTCCCTGTAGCTTTTTTTAAGGCTATAGAAACAGCAGCTCCAGCAGGAGGCAACGTTGGTTCTCCAAGTCCTGTAGGACTTAAGGTATTCTTTACAAAGTGAGTTTCTACCATTGGTGCTTCCCGCATACGAATCAAGCGGTAACTGTCGTAATTTTTAGAGGTTGCCATGCCGTTGTCAAAGGAAAAATCACTGTACATGGCATGACCTACACCATCTATAACACCCCCCTCTATTTGATTCAATGCCCCTAACGGGTTTACTACAATACCACAATCGACAGCTACGGTTACTTTTTTAACCACAGGTTGATTGTTTTCCATTATAATATCAGCCACTTCGGCAACATGGGTGTTATGACAATAATATGCGGAAAACCCTTGATACACACCTTCTTTTGGAGTACGATAACCTGATTTCTCTACTACGAGATTAATAACATCTTCCATGCGTTCTGCGGAATACTGTATACGCTCATCTTCGCTTCCTTTTACTTTTTGCAAAAGATCTAATCGCATTTGCACAGCGTCTATCTCCATGGCTTCGGCAATCTCATCTAGAAAGCTCTGCTCTGCATAGGAAAGGAAGTTTGTATATGGTGCACGCCAAGCTCCAGTTGTAATATTACTCTTATAAGAAGCCACATCTACTTGGTAGTTATCCAATGTACCTGCTGGAAAAAAATTAGGAATTAATCCATACATATTTCCACCAACCGCAGCCTCTTTCAAATGATAACCGGTAAGTTCGCCATCTTTTATACTTGCTTTTATGCGGTATTTGATTGCCGGTCGGTACACCCCTGTAGCCATATCATCTTCACGAGATGAAACCATTTTTACGGGCCTCCGGATAGCATCCGAAATTTCGGCTGCTTCCAATACAAAATCACTATATAAACGCCTACCGAAGCCACCGCCCATTCGGGTCATTTCGCAATGGACATCCGCCACATCACGACCCAACATATCAGCAACCGCCGCTGCACCAGATTCAGGAGTTTGAATAGGTCCAACTAAGTGCACCTTGGCATCTGTTACATCAGCAAAGAAATTCATGGGCTCCATACAATTATGAGGCAAGAACGGAGATTCGTACGTACGTTCTATCACTTTATCAGCTTCCTTAAAGGCCTTATCAACATCACCGTCTTTGCGTAAAGTGGTAAATTCCTTACCGTCTAGTAATGCTATTAATTCTCTATCATGTGACGCTGTACTTTCCATTTCGGAAGCATTACTCCATGTAGCTTTAATCGCTTTTTTACCCTGTATTGCTTTCCAGGTGCTTTCAGCTATAACAACAACCTTATCGGTGTCTCCAAGCTTTACAGACCAATTGCCACGCTCTTTCTCTAATAAGCCTCTTCCTTTGGCGCCAATTCTAATTACATCGATAACGCCTGGCATCGCTTTAGCATCGGTATCATCATAAGATTCCAATTGCTGCCCAAAAGATGGTGGCCTCAAAATATTAGCATAGACCATTCCGTCTACCTTATAATCCATTCCGTAAAGCGGTTTCCCTGTAATAATTTCATCTATATCTACATTACGGGTATCAGTTCCAATAATGGTATAATCCTTTGGGTCTTTTAATTTTACTTTTCCAGCAACCTCTTGTGCACTTGCGTCCTTAAATTCAGGGTTCTCTGCTTTGGATTCATCACCTTCATCACCTTCAGATGTAGGAATCTGCAATTTAGCAGCATCCTTAACCACATCGCCATATCCTAAAGTCTCCCCTTGTGCATTAGTAATCACACCTTGTTTAGCAGAGCATTCAGAAGCATCAACGCCCCATCGAGCCGCAGCTGCGTTTACCAACATTTGACGAGCGGTTGCTCCTGTCTGTCGCAATGCATCCCATCCAAAACGAATGGACTGGCTTCCTCCTGCTACTTGGCGTTGGTATTTTTTTGTATCTAGTACCCCTTGTACTACGTTCACATTTTCCCAAAGCACATCAAGTTCCTCAGCAATAATCATGGGCATAGAGGTTTTTACCCCTTGTCCAATTTCTGGGTTTGGCGAAAATAAGGTTACCATACCTTCATCAGATATCTTGATAAAAGCATTAAAATCGTTATAATTAAGTTTGGAGATATCGACAGGCATTTTCACATTGTCCTTACAAGCTGTGAATAAATTGAATCCAATCAGCATTCCGCCACTCGCAAGCGAAGAAGTTCTCAAAAAAGACCTTCTACTAAATTTAGTTGCTATTATACTTGACATGTTTTTCGAGTTTTAGGTTAGGCCATTTTTTTCTCAGCAGCCTTTACGACCGCATTTTCAATTCGGTTGTAGGATGCACATCGACATATATTACCATGCATCGCACTTCGAATATCTTCTCTAGAGGGGTTCGGATTATTTTCTAAAAAGGCCGAGGCTGTCATAATCTGGCCAGATTGGCAATACCCGCATTGCGGAACATCTACCTCTTTCCAAGCCTGTTGTACAGGATGGGAACCGTCTTGGGAGAGCCCCTCGATGGTTGTAATCTCTTTTCCGTCTAGTAGGGAGACTTGTATTTGACAACTGCGGGCCGCAGCACCATTTACATGAACTGTACAGGCTCCACACTGGCCTATTCCACAGCCAAATTTGGTTCCTACCATATCTAAATCGTCTCTTAACGCCCAAAGCAAGGGCATATCAGGAGCGGCCTCGATTTCCTGAGACACACCATTAATTTTTAGTTTGTACGTTGGCATCTTAATTGTGTTTTAGTTTTTACAAACAAGGATACTGAAAAAAGGAATTCTATTTACAAAACCGCCTGTTTATTGCAATGACTTCTAAGTTAGTAATAAATATGAAACGGTTGATCCCTTCTGGAATTCATTTAACCTTTTGTTAAGTTACAACCAGAAGTTAAGGCAAAGAATTAATCTTTAATTTGTAAACTTGCCCTTCTCGGGCTTTTTATAAAAATCAGCAGGTTTCTCTGCATTATTTAAAGAAATATTCTCGAAAACAATTGTGTTCTTTGGAGCACCTATATCCTGACCTTTATAGTAATACCAAGTAATGGACTTTGGCAACTGTATTCCTTCCACATTGACCCAATCGTCATATCGAATCCAGTTTACGTTTTCGGATACGGCTCCACTTATATACGTTACGGTATAGCCTAGCCATTGCATTTGAAATGTTTCTGGGTCGTAATGTAAAAAGTATTCGTCTTTTGGCGACCTGCCTATTCCCGAATTATAACTTATGCGTATACCTGGGTAGGATTTTCCTTCAAACTCTAAAGGCTCAGTTTCTGCGTATAAAATTCCCTCATCTGCCAAAACAAAAGGCATAGCAAAGAAGTAAAACATGATATTATGGTAGAAAATAGCATCTCCCTTATAGCTTTCGTCTTCATCTAACAACCAAACTTGGGAACCATCAAAACCCATACTAAGCTGGGGCATGCTAATTTTATCCTTTCTGCTATATAGCGCAATCGTATGTGTTTCCAAGGCATCTGTTTTTGGAATGGCAAAACTCAATGTTTTAAACGGTTTCCAAGAATCCAGGCCGCCATGGGCATCAAAAACTTTTAGTACATCCTTCGGATACACGCTTTTTACAGCGGTTGCAGCACGCGTACTGTCGGTTCGTTTCTGTTCCAATTTACTTTTATCGCTCTCACAAGAAAATATTAGGACCACAAGGGAAAAAATTAATATGTTCTTCATCAAATTTTATATTTAGTTCTATTAAGTCGTCTTACGATACATTAATTAACAGATTGGTTTATTTTTGCGCTCCATGCAACATGTAAAACATATTACGAGTCCGCAGAACACGCTGATAAAACAGATGTTACTCCTTAAAGAAAAATCTAGGGAACGACGAAAAACCGGACTTTTTATTTTAGAAGGGAAACGGGAACTACGCTTGGCAATCAAAGCTGGATATACCGTGGATACCTTTTGCTACTGTGCTGCTTTGGTTGCTTCCGATCTTTTGGAAGACGAATTGCAATTTGATGCATCGGTGCAACGCATCAACCTATCCTTAGAAGTATATAAAAAATTAGCGTATCGCGATACTACTGAAGGTATTATAGCTATAGTGAAATCAAAATCACATGAACTCTCCGAGTTGGATTTAAAAAAGGAAAACCCTTTTATCCTAGTCGCAGAAGCTCCGGAAAAACCTGGAAATATTGGTGCATTATTAAGAACTGCAGATGCTGCAAATTTGGATGCCGTACTGATTGCAAACCCAAAGAGCGACCTCTACAATCCCAACATCATAAGGTCTAGTGTGGGTTGTGTGTTCTCTAGAAAAGTAGGGATGGCAAGCACCACGGAAATCATTCAATTTCTAAAAGATAGAAACTGTACTATGTATTGTGCGGCACTAAGCGCATCGGAAGGCTATACATCAGTCGATTACAAAGGCCCAACAGCGATAGTTGTTGGAACAGAAGCTACAGGATTAAGTCAAGAATGGCTTTCAAATTCTGACCAAAATATTATAATTCCTATGGAAGGGGATATAGATTCCATGAACGTATCCGTATCCGCCGGAATACTTATATTCGAAGGAAAACGGCAACGCAACGAAAAGCAGCCTGTTACGTTAGACAGAAAATCAAAAGAATAGTTATGGATACATCACTTATATTTTACTGCATCATAATTATACTAATAATTGAATATGGTCTGTCTACTACGCTCAATTTCCTAAACGCACAGCGATTTAAGGATGGCATTCCACAGGACCTTACCGATGTTTACAGCTCGGAAGAATACGAGAAATCGCAAGAGTACAAATGGACGAATTATCGCTTTGGAATCTTAACCTCTACATTTTCCATCCTTCTTATTTTAAGCGTATTGGTTTTTGGTGGTTTTGGATGGATAGACAACTTTGTTTCTAGCATTACCCCAAATACTACATTCCAGTCCCTACTATTTTTTGGTATTATTATGATTGGTAGTGATGTACTAAATACTCCTTTTAGTTATTACCAAACCTTCGTAATTGAAGAAAAGTTCGGGTTTAATAAAACCACAGGTAAGACCTTTATTATGGATAAAATTAAAGGATGGTTTATGATAATCGTTTTAGGCGGTGGCGTACTCACCTTGGTGCTGTGGTTCTTTGAATGGGCAGGGACCAATTTTTGGTTATATACATGGGCATTGATTACCGTTTTTACCATTTTCATGAATTTATTCTACAGCAAGCTTATTGTCCCCCTGTTCAACAAACAAGAGCCTTTAGCCGAAGGAAGCCTAAAAACCAAAATAGAATCCTATTCAAAAAACGTGGGATTTGAACTCCAAAACATATTTGTGATAAACGGGTCTAAACGCTCCACAAAAGCAAACGCCTACTTTTCAGGATTTGGAAAGGAAAAACGAGTAACACTTTATGACACTTTAATTAATGATTTAGAAGAGGACGAAATTGTTGCTGTATTAGCGCATGAAGTAGGCCATTACAAAAAAAATCATATCATCTTTAATTTGACGACTTCCATTTTATTGACAGGGGTCATGTTGTTTATTTTATCCCTCTTTATAAATAATTCTGGTATTTCACTTGCAATTGGAGTTGATACGCCTAGCTTTCACGCAGCGTTGATAGGTTTTGGGATACTCTACAGTCCTATTTCTGAAATTACGGGGTTACTAATGAATTTCGTTTCGCGTAAGTTTGAATATCAGGCAGATGATTTTGCCAAAGAGACTTTTTCCGCTAGCCTACTAGTAAGCTCCTTAAAGAAACTATCCAAGAACAGTCTCAATAATCTTACCCCACATCCTGCCTACGTGTTCATGCACTATTCCCATCCACCGCTTAAGGATAGGATTAGGAACTTAAAGGCATAATTTTTGTTGTCTATCAACTAGGATTATGGTAAATTTATTATGGTATGAAGGAAGCTGATTTAGAAAAAGAGAATAAAAATATTGCAAGGCAGTACAAGGAACTGCTACGCATTAGTTATCAGACCTTAACGGATGATGATAAACAGCTGATTCGTAGTGCTTTTGAGATTGCGGTAGACGCACACAAAGACCAGCGAAGAAAATCTGGCGAAGCCTATATCTTCCACCCCATTGCAGTTGCAAAAATAGTTGCCTCTGAAATTGGACTAGATGCAGTATCCATAGCGGCCGCCTTACTTCATGATGTGGTAGAGGATACCCAATACACACTGGACGATATTGACCGCATGTTCGGGGAAACCGTAGCGCGAATTGTAGACGGACTTACCAAAATCTCCCACTTAAAAAAGGATATGAATATCTCCCAACAGGCGGAGAATTTTCGAAAAATGCTACTTACGTTAAATGATGACGTAAGAGTAATCATTATCAAAATAGCAGACCGATACCACAACATGCTTACCATGGATTCCATGCCGGAGCACAAGCAAGTTAAAATTTCTTCCGAAACTTTATACATATACGCGCCTCTCGCGCACAGAATTGGACTGTACAATATAAAGACCGAATTAGAAGACCTAAGCTTAAAATATACAGAACCAGAGGTTTACAAGGATATTAAAAGCAAGGTAGAGGATAGCAAGGAAGAGCAGAAAGAGTATATAGATACTTTTGCAGATATTATCGATACCTCTTTAAAGAAGGAAGGATTAAATTACACGATTAAAGGAAGGATGAAATCTATTTTTTCCATGCGAAAAAAAATGATAGCGCAAAATGTATCTTTTGATCAAATCTATGATAAGTTCGCCCTTCGCATTATCTATAAATCGGACAAACAAAACGAAAAATTCCTAGCTTGGAAAATCTATTCTATAGTTACCGATCACTTTACGCCTAACCCAGTGCGTCTTCGCGATTGGATTTCTTCTCCAAAATCTACAGGTTATGAAGCCTTGCATATCACCGTTATGGGGCCCAAAGGAAAATGGGTAGAAGTACAAATACGTAGTGAACGTATGCACGAGATAGCGGAAAAAGGATACGCCGCACATTTTAAATACAAGCACGGAAACCAAAAAGAACAGGGTATAGACGTTTGGCTCAACAAACTACAGGAAGCTTTGGAAAATGCAAATACAAATGCGGTAGATTTTGTAGAAGAGTTTAAATTAAACCTATATTCTAAAGAAATTTTTGTGTTTACTCCAAAAGGAGAACTAAAATCTTTGCCAAAGGGTGCTACGCCATTAGACTTTGCCTTTAGTATTCATACAGAGGTAGGTATGCGAACCCGAGGGGCCAAAGTAAATGGAAAATTAGTGCCGCTGAACACCACACTTAACAGCGGAGATCAGCTAGAAATCATAACCTCGGACCAAGCAAAACCTAATCAAAACTGGCTGGATTACGCCACTACGGCGAGAGCACGAGCAAAAATAAAATCAGTATTAAGAGAGGAGAAAAAAACGATTGCAGAGGATGGTAAGGAAGTTTTAAGAAGAAAACTCAAATCCCAAAAAATTTCGGTAAACGAGGACTCCATTAATAAATTAGTCAGTTTCTTTAAACTAAAGACGAGTCTTGACCTATTTTACAGAGTTGCCATTGGGTCTATTGATAATCAAATGATCAAAGAGTTTGCATCATCATACAACAACGCATTCATAAGTTTTTTTAAGAACAGGATACGAAAAAATCCAGTACCAGAAGATATAGGCAAAGACGAGATTACCTCTAAATACGATATGCTGGTTTTTGGCAAGGAAGAGGAAAAATTGGATTATAAACTCTCCCAATGTTGTAATCCAATTCCTGGCGATACGGTTTTTGGTTTCGTTAGCGTATTGGAGGGAATAAAATTACACAAGAAAAATTGCCCCAATGCCATTTCATTACAATCCAACTATGCCTATAGGATTATAAGCGCCAAGTGGATGGATTCTTCCCAAGAAGAATTTAAGTCAGATATACAATTAACAGGTATAGACAATCTTGGATTAATCAGTGACATTACCAAAGTAATTTCGGGGAATATGCACGTGAATATGAGAAACCTGAATTTTAATACGGATGGTGGAACCTTCTCCGGAAAGATAACCGTAGTAGTAAAAAACAACGCTATCCTAAAAAAAGTAATAGAAAACCTAAAACAAATTAACGGGATAGACAAAGTCACAAGACTTTAGAAAAGGAATTAAAATTTAACTGTACATTTGTAAATTAACATAATAGTTATGGCTTCGGACAAGAACCAAGAAATTGTAAAAAACGTATTTACCACATTTTTAGAGGGTAACGGGCACCGAAAAACACCCGAACGCTATGCGATACTTCAGGAAATTTACGCAAGCAACGAGCATTTTGATATAGAATCACTTTATATCAACATGAAAAATAAAAATTATCGCGTAAGCCGCGCAACGCTTTACAATACTATAGAATTGTTGTTGGACTGCAAGTTGGTGCGAAAACACCAATTCGGAAAAACGCAAGCGCAATACGAAAAATCCTATTTTGACCGCCAGCATGATCATGTAATACTTACAGATACCGGAGAGGTTATGGAGTTTTGTGATCCTCGTATTCAATCTATAAAGAAAACGATAGAAGAGGTATTCAATATTAAAATCAATACCCACTCGCTCTATTTTTACGGAACAAAGAATCAGCCTAAAAATGAGACAGATAAAACAGAAAAAACAAACAATTAACCAAGTACAATTATAATGGCAGTAGATTTATTGTTGGGCCTACAATGGGGTGACGAAGGAAAAGGGAAAATCGTTGACGTACTAACGAAAAATTATGATATAATAGCCCGTTTTCAAGGGGGTCCGAACGCAGGACATACGCTAGAATTCGACGGCATAAAACATGTCTTACACACTATTCCTTCGGGCATATTCCACAAAAATGCAATCAACGTTGTAGGGAATGGTGTAGTGATAGATCCCGTAATTTTCAAAAAAGAACTGGACGCTTTGACAAAGTTTAATCTGGATATCGAATCCAAATTATTGATTTCTAGAAAAGCACATCTTATATTACCAACACACCGTCTTTTGGATGCTGCCTCGGAAGCATCCAAAGGAAAAGCTAAAATTGGCTCTACACTAAAGGGAATTGGTCCAACCTACATGGACAAAACCGGCAGAAACGGCATGCGTGTGGGCGACTTAGAACTTAGTAATTGGAAAGAGAAATACAGATCTTTAGCGAATAAGCATGAAGCTATGATCGGTTTCTATGATGTTGACATACAATATGATCTAGCAGAGTTAGAAGCAGACTTTTTCAAAGCAATTAAAGAGCTCAAAGAACTTACTTTTATAGATAGCGAAGAATACCTATACCAAGCACAAAAATCCGGCAAAAAAATATTGGCCGAAGGCGCACAGGGATCGCTATTAGATATAGATTTTGGGACCTACCCTTTTGTAACTTCATCCAATACAACTGCCGCAGGCGCATGCACTGGGCTCGGAGTTGCACCAAACCAAATTGGAGATGTGAAAGGGATTTTCAAAGCCTATACCACTAGGGTAGGCAGTGGTCCTTTTCCAACAGAACTCTTTGATGAAGATGGCGAAACCATGGGGCGTGTCGGCAATGAATTTGGCGCTACCACAGGGAGGTCAAGACGCTGTGGCTGGTTAGATTTGGTAGCTTTAAAATACGCTGTACGTATTAACGGTGTCACAGAATTGATGATGATGAAGGGTGATGTACTCAGTGGCTTCAAAAAATTAAAAGTATGTACAGAATATAACTATAAAGGTGATAAAATAGACCACCTCCCGTTTAACATAGAATCGGAAAATGTAACACCAATTTATACCGAAATGGATGGGTGGGAAGAAGATTTAACAAAAATGACCAAAGCAGAACAACTGCCTGCTACGCTTAATAAATACATTACGTTCCTCGAAAAAGAATTGGAGGTACCGATTAATATTGTATCCGTAGGTCCAGATAGAACCCAGACCATACACAGGTAATTTTATTTCCTTGGTCAGGACGTGAATGGCATTAAGCGAAAAAAAAGCTTAACGCCATTTTTTTTCTTTAAATTCAAGGATTAATTTATTCTACCTATGAAAAACCTAAAAATTTTAATTGTGATGGCTATTCTTTTAGCTTCCTGCAAGACCGATAAAAAAACAGAAAATACCAAACAACCAGAAACTACAACACCTGAAGCAGCATGGACCGTCCTTTTTGATGGCACAAGTATAGAAGGCTGGCGAGCCTATAACGGAGAGGCATTGCCTCCAGGATGGGTAGTTAAAAACGGGGAGCTTACCTTTGACACCGAACTTGGCCTAGAACAAGATTATAAAGGTGGAAAGGACATCATTTACGGTGCGGAGGAGTTTGATAATTTTGAGTTTTATGTAGAATGGAAATTACCCAAAGGAGGAAATAGCGGTATCTTCTATCATATTAAGGAAGGTTACAAGAGCATCCCAGAAGTATCTCCAGAATATCAACTTATAGATGATGAGAACTATGCTGCAATGCATGATCTTACCGAATACAATCTAAGCCTTGGATACACCGAAAAACCAGAGGAGCTAAAACCTTTACAACAAACAGCATCGGATTACGCAATGCACCCAGCAGATGCTAGTAATAAGCTGCTTTATCCAGTGGGAGAATGGAATTCCTCTAAAATTGTGTTTACGTCAGAAAAGGTTGAGCACTGGCTGAACGGAAAAATGGTAGTATCTTTCGTACCATGGTCCGAAAATTGGTATGAAAAAAAGAATTCGGAAAAATGGAAGAATAGTGCCGATTACGGCAAATATAAAAAAGGTTATATTGGTTTTCAAGACCACTCTAGTCCTATCTGGTTCCGTAATATAAAAATCAAAAAACTATAATCTGGATGTTATGAAGAAAAGAGAATTTTTAAAAAAATCAGCCATATTAGCGTCCACTACCGCGTTGATGCCCTCATTTTTAATGGCATGCAAAGAAGAAAAACTAGCTGCCAAGGCTAGCCCTTTAACGCGTCTTAGAACAGCGCATGTTGGTGTTGGTAATATGGGAGCAGCAGATCTTAAAGACATATCCTCTCATAAGAAGGTTGATGTGGTAGCCCTTTGTGATGTTGATGCCAATAATCTGGCAGAAGCCAAAAAGCTGCATCCTAACGCAAGAACATTCAGTGATTATAGGGTAATGCTCAAAGAAATGGGCGATGGAATAGATGCTGTAGTCGTATCAACCCCAGACCATACCCATGCCCCAGTGTCGATGATGGCAATGGAGATGAATAAATCCGTTTATTGCCAAAAGCCTCTAACACATTACGTATCTGAGGCAAGGTCTATGAAAAAATTAGCGGAAGAAAAAGGTTTGGTTACCCAAATGGGAATCCAAGTACATTCTTTTTACGACTATAAATTAGCCACTTTATTGATTCAATCTGGGATTATTGGAAAGGTACATACCGTAAGGGCATGGTCTCCAAAAAATTGGGGATATGACGGCCCTATTCCTATAGGAGAGGATACTATACCTGAAACTTTGGATTGGAACTTATGGCTAGGAACTTCGGCAAAGCGACCTTATAAAGAAGGTCTATACCATCCAGGGAATTGGAGGAAATTGGTAGATTATGGTTGCGGAACCTTAGGTGATATGGGCGTGCATATTTTTGACACACCATACAATGCCTTAGCCTTAGATGTGCCGCGCACCATAACGAATAAATGCAGGGAACCAAACGGTTTTGGGTTTCCTGAAAACAATAGCGTTACCTACGAATTTCCCGGAACACCCTACACCGCTGAAAGCCTAAAATGGGTATGGTCCGATGGACCAGGAGCACCAGATATGCATGAGGACTTAAAACTACCTAATGCTTCAGAGATTACAAGCGCAAACACAGAGACCAAGGAAGCATCTGTTGAAGAAAAGATGTCCTTAGAAACAAAAGCTAGTGGACCGGGAACACTCCCAGAACAAGGCGCTATGTTCATTGGAGACAAGGGTCGTTTGTTATTGCCACACTTCATGCAGTTACCAACGAAAATAGTAGATGGTGAATATGTAGATATTTCCAAAGAAATTGCAGCAATAGGCATAGAAAATAATATGGGGGAACCCATACGTAATTATGATTCGGAAGGCCCAAAACATTACCATCAATTTGTAGATGCATGCCTAGGTACGGATGAGTGCACCGCTCCCTTCTCTTATGCTTCTAAATTAACGGAGACAATACTTTTAGGAGTAATCGCAAACCGCTTCCCGAACCAAACCTTGAACTGGGACAGCAGTAATGCGAAATTTGCCGAAGAAGAGGCTAACAACTTTCTAGAGGGAGATTACAGAGATTTTTAACTAACTAAACTATTGCGATAGACTTAATTGCTCATAAGTATTAATTTAAGCCACCTTATAGGTGGCTTTTTTATGAGTATATTTAAATCTACTAAATATCAAAATAGCTTCTCGACTATGAAATCCCTTAACCACCGTTTTTCTAATATACAGATCACACTTCTTTTTATCATTTTACTAGGGGTATCTTGTTCTGAACAAACAACACCATTAGTAGAAATAAATCCAAAAAATTCTATCGCACTAATAGGAAATAATCTTGGCTCACGAATGTTGAACTACGGCTATTTTGAAACGGAAATGCACTTACGATTTCCTAACGACTCCTTAACCATACGAAATATGTGCGACGGAGGTGACACCCCTGGATTTAGGCCACACTCCTCACGTAAAACCCCATGGGCATTTTCTGGTGCTGAAAAATTTCAGACAGAATTAGCAAAAGCCTCTGGAAGCCAAGGTATATATGAATATCCAGATGAATGGCTCAACCGCGTAAAAGCAGATATCATTATAGGTTTTTTTGGCTACAACGAGTCTTTTGAAGGACCATCGGGATTAAAAAATTTCGAGAACGAACTACAAGCATTTATACAGCATACCAAAAATCAAAAATATAATGGGTCTAGTGGTCCACAACTCGTCCTAATTTCTCCAATAGCCTTTGAAGATCGTTCAGATGATTATGACCTTCCTAACGGAGTACAGGAAAATAAAAATCTAGCTTTGTACACAGAAGCCGTAAAAACCGTTGCTCTCAAAAATCAAATTCCTATTATAGATGTGTATGAGCCAAGCACCAAGTGGTTTACTAAAGAGGACCTCACTATTGATGGTTCCCAACTAAATAACAACGGTTATAAAAAGTTTTCAAACTATATCGCCAACGCTTTAACTGGAGATAAAAAAACAAAAATAGCAGATAGTCGCACTGCCTTAAATAAAGCGGTAAACGAAAAGAATTTCTTTTGGCACAACGATTATAAAATCCCTAACGGTGTTCACGTAAACGGGCGTAGACATGCTCCTTTTGGTCCTGACAACTACCCCTATGAGCTGCGAAAAATAAGGCAAATGACAGCTATTAGAGACACCGCTATCTGGGCAACCCTGCAACAACAGGATTACGATGTAACGCTTGCTGATAGTAAAACCATAGCACTCCCACCTGTGGATACCAATTACAACTTAGGTGATTCTGATGACCCAGCAGGATACCTATACGGTGCGGATGCCATAAATACCCTAACTGTGCCAAAAGGGTACAAAGTTGAACTTTTCGCTTCTGAAACTGAGTTTCCGGATTTGGCTAACCCGGCACAGCTTTCTTTCGACAATCAAGGAAGGTTATGGGTAGCTACGCTTCCCTCCTATCCGCACTACAAGCCTGGTGATGCTAGACCTAACGATAAATTACTAATATTAGAAGACACTGATAACGACGGAAAAGCGGACAAACAAACCGTATTTGCAGACAAGCTTCATTTGCCAATCGGTTTTGAGTTTTCTCCAGAGGGAGTTTACATTAGCCAAGGCACCAATCTAAAATTATTCACCGATACGGATGGAGATGACAAAGCGGATAAAATTGAAATTATTCTCAGTGGTTTTGATGATCACGACACCCATCATGCGATTTCTGCTTTTTGTGCAGACCCTTCTGGTGCATTTTACATGGCAGAAGGTGTATTTCTTCACACCAATGTAGAAACTTCATATGGTCCGGTTAGGGCTACGAACGGTGGGTTCTACAGATACAATCCACAAAGAAAAAAATTGGATAGAATGATGCAAGTCAGCATCCCAAATCCATGGGGTATTGCTTTTGACAAATGGGGACAGGATTTCTTCCTACACACCTCCGGACCTACGACCCAATGGATGATGCCAAGTACCTTAAAATCGATTTACGGTGTGGCGTCCCCTTTAACAGCCAACTTAATTGAGGAGAAGCAACGCGTACGACCAACATCCGGGTTGGAATTTGTATCCAGTAGCCATTTTCCAGATAATGTACAAGGAGATATGTTACTTGGAAATACTATAGGATTCCTAGGGATAAAACAACATCAAATACAAGAAGACGGTACGGGCTATAAAACAAAGCACCGTCAGGATTTGATGAGTGGTAGTGATAAAAACTTTAGACCGGTTGATTTAGAGTTTGCCCCGGATGGCTCGCTTTATGTGGCGGACTGGCACAATGTGCTTATCGGTCATATGCAACACAATGCAAGAGACCCGTTACGTGACCACGCCCATGGAAGAATATACCGAATCACATACCCATCCCGGCCATTGGTTACTCCCGCTAAAATAGCTGATGTTCGTATTGATGTGCTTTTGGACAATCTTAAACTGCCCGAATATAGAACACGGTACCGAACCAAAAGGGAATTACGCGGAAGAGATGCAGAAGAAGTAGCATCAAAATTAAAGATTTGGGTAGCAAATTTAAATCCCGAAGACAAAAACTTTGAACACCAGCGTTTGGAAGCCTTGTGGGTTTCTTGGGGACTGAACAAGATAGATGCAGAATTACTTCAACAGACCTTGCAATCTCAGGACCATAAGGTTCGAGCGGCTTCGGTTCGTGTATTGCGTTACATGGGGCATCAAGTCCCAAATACTTTAGAACTACTAAAAACAGCCGCTAAAGATACTCATGGTAGAGTACGATTAGAAGCCATAACCGCAGCTTCTTGGATGAACGCCGAAAAAGGAATACAGATATTGGATATTGCCGAAAAATATCCACAAGACGAGTGGATAGCAGATTCTTTTTACTTTGCAAAAACCAGACTGACCAATAGTTTCCTTCCTAAAGAAGAACAAGAAGTACTGGCTACACATCTAAAAGGCGAGGATTTAGAAACCTTTGGGAAAGGAAAAAAAATCTACCAACGCGAAGGATATTGCGTCACCTGCCATCAAGAAAGTGGCGCCGGACTACAAGCGTCAGGGTATCCAACATTGGTAGGTCAAGATTGGGTAATGGGCAATGAGGAGCGCCTTATAAAACTGACCTTGAACGGACTCTATGGTCCAATGAGCGTAATGGGGAACCAATATGATGGTCAGGTGCCTATGATGGCTTTTAAAGGATTGCTTAACGATAAAGAAATAGCACAAGTACTTACGTATGTCAGAAATGCTTTTGGCAATAAGGCGTCTGTTATCAGTCCAAATAAAGTAAAACAAATACGAGAAGCTACAAAAGACAAAAAGGGCTTCTACACCCCAGACGAACTTTTAAAACAGTATCCTTTAGAGTAATAAAAATAACAAAACTGTGTAGTACTAAATAAAGTAGGTAGTACTTTGATTAAAACAACCGTGATTGTTCGCTCTGGTGGTTAAAACTATTGATTTAATGGCTTTAATCATATGTGCGGCTGTATCATGTATATGGTGGATAGTGGATAGTGGATAGTGGATAGTGGATAGTGG